>JBQCJM010000088.1:0-16288 GCA_051952715.1 Flavisolibacter sp. | reverse complement strand
AGCTGTTATTGCATTGTTATTAGCCATCATTAGAAGAGCATAGATTTAAATCAGTCTTTCTCATATACACGGTCCATTCTATCAGCAAGGCTACAGTCTCCACTGTAGCCAATTTTTTTGACCATATCGATTGAAGATAAGCCTTGTCGATACCTTTTCATTTTTCCCTGGACTTAGGTAGCATTACTGCCATTATATTTTGTTCTGATAGTTTAGAATACGCTTGCACATGATCTAATTCTATTTAACATTCCTCAACAGCAGACGATAGATGAAGAATAAAAGATGAATTACCAAGCGTTCTATTTTGTTCAATAGAATGGTAATAGTTATAAAAAAGAGTTGGTCAATTAACCAACTCTTTTTTAATTTAAAAATTCTTTATTTGGCTAACTATGGGCCAGTTCACTAATAGTTTTTGAACATTCGCGGCAAATGCGGGCACACTCTTGAAAGCTTTCGCCATTATGCTCTTCGCATACCTCTGCACATTCTTCGCAAATACC
The DNA here is from genome assembly GCA_051952715.1 of Flavisolibacter sp. GTDB lineage: Bacteria > Bacteroidota > Bacteroidia > Chitinophagales > Chitinophagaceae > Flavisolibacter. The sequence goes on along the minus strand of JBQCJM010000088.1, from coordinate 15,782 downwards.
TACGCACAATAAAGCAAACCTGCCGATATTGGGAGAAAAAGTTTTTATTGCATGAAAAGTACCCATGCAAATGAGTGCACATTCATCAACCACCTTGGTCATTTTTCTTGAAAAGCAGGAGCGTACTTCTGCAAGTGAAGCGAGTAAATTTTCACATTTGATCCATGTATTAAAACATGCCTGTGTTTGGTAGCTTGTCACGGTAGTCATAAGTTCAATTTTTTACTTTTTTTTGAATGGCTTCTACATCCTGCATGAAACGGGTGACCCGAGCATCATTATAAGTGCCATAGGCATCTATCAATGTTCCTTTTGTTCCGTCACTCGTTTCAATTACATACAGAATGGCATTATCATCCGGGTCAGATTCACCTTCAAAGCGGTAGAAATTAACTATTTCGATTTCATTAGGGGAATAATAGGAATGTTTTTGTAAAGACTCCAGCCCTTGTTCACTAATTCCAAAATCCTCAGTATAGCCTTCATTAACCATTCGGTTTAAGCAGTTGCTCAAACTTTTCATATAAGGCATACTGTTGTGTTCGTTTACAATCATGTGGCTGTAGCTTTATTTATATTAATTAAATATCCTGCCGGAAAAGTTAAAGCAGAGCCGGGCAGGCAATGCCTGTCGTTGAGTAGTTATTTCCACAAACCAACCTCTTGATTTGTGGAAATAACAGCCTGAAGCAAGTAGCTTAGAATCAACAACTGCTTTGTTGCCTACTTTTATTATGACCTGGAAGTTTTTTCCATATCACGCAAACGCTTGATCTCGTCATGCCCTGTTTTTAATGCAGCCTTTTGACGAACAATTAGATCCCGGAGAGAAGGTTCAAATTCAATATCAGAATTTAAAGCTGTATCGTAAGCTTTTTGTGCAGCATCTTCGCCAAATTCACAATTGTTCAACACCGTTTGACGATCGTGGCCGGTTACGGCTGCTTTTAAGTCCATCCATACACGATAGATTTTTCCAGAGTTAGTGCTGCCATCGGCAGCGTCGCCACCAAGACGGGTAACTTCCTGTGTTAGTTCCTGTCCAAACTGACGGCTTTCCGTAATATAGCGTTGAAACAAGGTTCGCAAATCCGCATCTTCGGCTTTTAATTCGTCAATACCTTTTTCATAACCTACCACACGATCATGATTGATGCGTACGAGATCATTTAAAATGCCTATTGCTTTTTCGTTTTCCATAAATCTAAATTTTAGATGAGAGTTATCAAAAAATCGTACCGCTTGAAAGGTGGTTAATAGGGCGAAGTGCTGAGCAGTTTTTGTACGATAGCGAACAGGACATTGAGATGAGTGATCTTCGAGATTACTAATGAAAAATAGAAAGTCTTTGATGAGGCATACGAACGGTCTTGTTTTTAGCACTGATTTACATTTTATGTTAACGGTATAGAATTTATATGCATAGCTGTATATGACTTAGTAAACCCTTTAAATCAAACGTTATGGCTAAGTATTCAAAAGGTGCAGGAAAAAAAGTTGAAAGAGCAATGCACGAAAAAAAGCATGGTCAGTTAAAAAGCGGACGTAGTGGTAAAAAAGTAACTTCTCGCAAACAGGCTATTGCCATTGGTTTATCTGAAGCAAGAGAAGAAGGCGAAAAAGTGCCGAGAAAAAAAAGCGGCAGTACATCATCTGGTGGAAGAAGCAAATCATCGGCATCTAAAAGCTCAAGAGGAGGAGGTGCTTCAAGAAGCGCATCTTCTAAATCTGCGTCATCAAAATCTTCTTCACGTTCATCGAGAAGTGGAAGCTCGGGAACAGCGTCAAAGCGTTCATCAGGAAGTGCACAAAAAAAAGCAGCGCCAAAGAAAACTGCTTCTAAAACAGCATCAAAAAAAGCCGCATCTAAATCTTCATCAAGCCGTGGTGGTAGTTCATCAGGTCGCGGAGGCAGTTCGGCAAGTCGTAGCAGCAAGGCAAATTCAAAAAGAGGGTTGGCATCGGCCAGCAGAAGTACAAGAGAAAGAGTGAGCAGGGAAGGGGGCGAAGCGCCACACAAACAAAGAGGATTGGCGGCCGCAAGCCGCAGTACACGGCAAAGAGTGGCAAGAGCAGGCGGGAAAGCTTAGAAGTTAAGAATATGGTAAGTTGAATGGTTGAAAAGTAGTACTGCCTTCAACCTTTCAACTTTCAATAAGGCAATTAACCAGCTAGCCTAAACCAATTCTTTCAAAATTTTCATCAGTACTTTTTCTTCTGAGGTCAAGCCAGCCAGATCGTCTGGTTGCTCTATTTTATCTAACTCGTTGAGGTATTTGTGCAGGTGTTGTTCCTCGTATAATTTTATAATGCCCGGATGAACGTAATATTTTTTGCAAACCGTTCGGGTGTTGCCTAATTTTTTACTTACCTCGTCAAGAGCAGCTACTACATTTTTTTTGCATTCAGCTTCAGATGCAGCTTCTCCAATTGATTTGAAAGCCCGGACAATGTTGAGTGTTCCGGCCCATGTTCTGAAATCTTTGGCGCTAAAATCGCCGCCCGTCGCTTCTTTGATATATTTATTCACCATGCCCGAATCAATAGGCTTGCGATTGCCTTCCTCATCATAGTATTGAAATAATTCTTTGCCCGGGATGTCCCTGCATTTTTGAACCATTTTGGCAAGCCTGCGGTTACGAAGCGATACTTTTTGCTCAACTCCCTTTTTGCCCTTAAAACAAAAATGAACCGTGTCGCCATTTACTTTCACATGGCTGTCTTTCAATGTCGTTAGGCCATAGGAGCCATACAATTTTTCATAATCATCGTTGCCAATGCGTATATAAGTTCGTTCCATTAAGCTGACAACCGTAGCTAACACTTTTTCTTCGCACAATTCTTTTTTGGCTAAATCTTCTTCAAGCTTTAGGCGCATAGAAGGCAACAGTTTTCCAAACTCGTACAAATGATGAAACTTGGTTTCATTGCGTAATAAGCTCCAGAGCTGGTGGTAACGGTATTGTTTTCTTCCTCTTATATCAAAGCCAGTGGCTTGTATATGCCCGTTTTCTTTGCTGCAGATCCAAACGTTTGTCCAGGCGGGAGGAATCACCAGCTTTTTTATCCGCTCCAGCTCTTCTTTATTTTTTAAAGGCTTATTATCGTAGATGTAAGCAAAACCATTCCCTTTTTTGATGCGGCTAATACCAGGCTCTTTGTCATTTACATAAATAAGATCTGCGGCTTTGGCAGCCTTTGTATAATCTTTATCTATTTTTAAGAAAGCTGCATGTGATAATTCAACAACCTGTTCCATTGTTAGCTTGTTTGTTGTTTTTTTAATAATTCAAGGCGTGCCTGGTGCGAGTTGTGCTTGTGTTTATGAATATCACCTGCTTCATCAACCGAATGGGAACTGTGTAAATCGTTTTCTTTTTTAGCCAGGTCAGAAAGCCTGATATAAAATTTTTTAAGCACTTCCAGTTCATCCTGTGTCAGGTCTTCCACTACAATTAAACGATTACTGGCTCTTTCGTCGCTGGCAATTAATTCATTTAACTTTAATTGTATGGCTAATGAATCTTTGTTTTGCGATTGCTGTATGATAAACACCATTAGAAAAGTTATGATAGTAGTGCCTGTGTTGATAACCAATTGCCAGGTATCGGAGTAGTGAAAAATGGGCCCTGTAACTGCCCAAATGATGATAACTGCCGCAGCAATTAAGAAAGCGGTTGAGGAGCCTGCAACTTTTGTAACCGCCGCAGCAATTTTTTCAAACTTTGCTTTAAAGCCTTTTTTAGAAGATGCTTTTTGATTCAAAGGAATTTCTTTGTTTATGTCTTTTTCAATGGTTTTTTCAGATGAATTTGTGTTCATAAATTTTGTTTGTATGGAATATAAAGAAAAAGCCAGACCAAAAGATCTGGCTACCGGCTGTTGTTTTAGTTAGTTGTTTAAATGGTACGCAGCTGCTTATTCTTCGGGTTCGCTTTCTGCACCAATGTTAATACCGCTAACCGCCAATTCGGTTAATAGTTGGTCTGCTTCTTTTTCTTCATCAAGCGTTTGTTGCAGCAGATTGGCAATGTCGTTCTGTCCCATTGTTTTTGCTAATTGTACCAGGCTTCCATAAGCTGCAATTTCATAATGCTCTACTTTCTGTCCTGAGATGATGAGACCTGCATCTCTTACCATAGTGCCTTTTGGTAACTCTTCTATCACCTGTTCTGCTTCTTTTACCAATCCATCCATGGCTTCGCACTTCTTTGCACGGGCAGCCATGTCAAGCATTTCAAATACTTGTTCCACACGTTCAATGTGGCCTTGTGTTACAGTTAAATGCTGCTCAAATGCATTAGCCAGTTCGTCCGAAGTAGCTGCTTTTTTCATTTTAGGTAAAGCCTTTGTCAGGTGTTTCTCTGCCCAATAAATATCTTTCAGCTCATCTACAAACAATTCCTTCAGCATTGTTTCTTCACTTTTTGTTGCCGTATTGCGGGTGGTTTTTTTTGTGCCTGCCGCCGTTGTGTTTCTTGCCATAATAAAAATGATTTACGATTAACAGATTTTATGATGTGCATAAAAATATAATGCCAGCAACCTTACTGCAAAGCCCTTGTCAATACTATGTTCTGTAGATTTTTTTACACATCAGCTAAAGCTCATCAATGTATTTATTGGCTGTTTTTTTATGGTATTTAATTTGGAGTTATGTACACGAACCTCCATGATTACTTCATCAAATAAAAAATTATGACGACCAATCAACAATTAAACTTTCTGCAGGAGAAGATTCGCGAAATCGGTAGCGCCATTTTTTTTAACCTAAGCGATTCTGTGCTCAAGCTTCCTACTTCCGTTGTAAACACTTTTAAAGTTGATGATTATGGATTTGTTTGGTTTTTTATTCAAAAACCCAAACAGCAGTTAAAGGAATTTGAACTGGATTTTCCTGCAAGGCTGGACTTTTTTAAAAAAGGCACCAATCATTTTTTACAAGTGTCGGGCAAGGGATGGGTCGTTACCGATCCTGAGGAGATGAATGTACTTGAAGACTTACCAAGTTTTTCTTTAGAGCAAATGGTATTGGTGAAAGTAAAAATTATGAGAGCCGATTATTATGAAAAAACACAGGGCAGACAATCATGGTGGCAAAATGCAGTAAACACTGTAATTGCCTGGTTTCGCAATGATCAATACAGGCCCGGAACCTATTACCCTGCTTCGTAAATTTTAAATGATAACCTATGAGATCTATCTGGTCAGGAGCAATAAGTTTTGGTTTGGTAAATATCCCGGTTAAATTGGGCAGCGCCATTGAATCGGCCAACGAGCTGAATTTTGATATGCTTTCAAAAAAAGACCTGGCGCCTATCCGCTATGCACGTATCGATACGAAGACAGATAAGGAAGTAGCGTGGAAAGATATTGTAAAAGGTTATGAATATGCAAAAGGGAAATATGTAGTAGTAACCGATGAAGATTTTGCTAAAGCAAGTCCTGAAAAGTCCCGCACTATAGATATTGTCCAATTTGTAAAAGAAGAAGAAATTGATCCTATTTATTACGAAAAGCCTTATTACCTCACTCCCGATAAAGGAGCATCCAAATCATATCATCTTTTAATAAAAGCATTAGAAGAAACACAGTCGGTGGGACTGGCGGAATTTATGTTGCGAAACCGCATGCATATTTGCGCATTAAAAGTGCATGAAGGCATTTTGCTGTTGAATCAAATGCGTTATCAGGATGAAATAAGAGAAGTGCCCGACGCAGGGGCCGCAGAAAAAATATCCCCAAAAGAATTGCAATTAGCCGTAAAGCTTATTGATCAGCTTACAGAAAAATTTGATCCTGAAGCATTCAAAGACACCTATGTTACTGAATTGAAGAAAGTGATAAAGGCAAAAGCTGCCGGCAAAGAAATTCATATTGCAGAACCAAAGAAAACATCAGCTACTGTAAAAGACCTGATGGAAGTGCTAAAGCAAAGCCTGGAAACAAAAAAGAAAAGAGCATAGTTAGTGCCCAGCTCAACTTAATATTTATTTGCTATAAGCTTTGAGCTTTGAGAAGAAATGCTTGGACAGTTACGCCAACCCCAAACTACAAACTATAAACTTCAAATTTTTTAGTGGCATAAGTTTTATTCATCTTCTGTTGTATGAGCTTAACATTATACAACAAGAAGCGTCGCTTCAACGAAACTTCCGAACCCGAGGGAAAGGAAAAATCATCGAAAGGTTCTTTACGTTTTGTCATTCAAAAACATGATGCGTCGCATGTGCATTATGATTTTAGATTAGAAATGGCCGGCGTATTAAAAAGTTGGGCTGTGCCCAAAGGCCCCTCACTCAATCCTGCAGATAAAAGATTAGCGATGATGGTGGAAGACCACCCATTTGCATATAGAAATTTTGAAGGCATCATTCCTGCCGGTAACTACGGTGGTGGTACTGTCATTGTATGGGATGAAGGCACCTACGAACCTTTGACAAATGAAAACCTCAGTAGAAAAGAGCAGGAAAAATTATTATTGAAGGAACTATATGCGGGCAATTTAAAATTTACGCTGCATGGCAAAAAACTGAAAGGCGAGTTTGCCCTGTTTCAAATGAAAGCAAGAGGAGAAAGGTCATGGATACTGGTAAAGAAAAACGATGAATATGCCACTGATGAAGATGTGACAGAAAAAAACACCTCGGCCAAAACAGGAAAAACCATTGCGCAAGTGGCAGCGGAAAATGGAACCGTTCCAAATCACCCGGAAGAAGAAATAAGACCGAAAGCAAAACAAAAAAAGGAATCAAGGCCTAAGGCAAAAGGTGTAAAGCCTAAGGCAGAAAGTAAAAATGGTAGTAAAAAACCTGCCACTAAAAAGCCGGTGAAATCATCTCTTTCAAGATCTGAAAAGTCAGGGATCAAAAAAAAAATTCTGAACGCATTGGGCGATCAGATAAATAAGGTTACCCAAACACCTATGCCAGAAGATGTGGTGCCCATGCTGGCAACGCTTATCAATGAACCATTTGATAATGACGACTGGCTGTTCGAAATTAAATGGGATGGCTATCGTGCCGTTGCTTATTGTAATGAAGAAAACGTAGAACTTATCTCCCGCAACTTAACTCCCTTTACTGAAAAATATTTCCCTGTCACTGAGGCCTTACAGCAATTGGGCTTGAATGCTGTATTTGATGGAGAGATTGTGGCCGTAAATGAAAAAGGTCTTGGTGAATTTCAATTATTACAGAATTGGCAAAATACCCCTGCCCGGCTGCAGTTTTTTATTTTCGACATTCTTTGGCTGGATGGATATGACCTCACTTCACTGCCTTTGATAGAACGGAAAAGAATTTTAAAAGAAGTGTTGCCTCAAGACGATGAAGTCATTAAATACAGTGATCACGTAGCGGGCAAGGGGATTGATTTTTTTAAAGTGGCTGTATCGCAGGGATTGGAAGGCATCATGGCAAAAAAAGCAGACAGTATCTACCAACCCGATACAAGAACCAATGATTGGGTGAAGATTAAAGTGAATTTGCGGCAGGAGGTAATTATTGCAGGCTATACGCAGCCACGTAACACACGCAAGTTTTTCGGCTCTTTGCTACTGGGCGTTTATGATGGTGATAAACTGGTGTATATTGGACACACGGGCAGTGGCTTCAATACAAAAAGCCTGGAAGCCATTTACAAAAAGCTTCAGCCGTTGGTAACAGATGAAAGTCCGTTTGCAAAAACACCAAAAACAAATATGCCGGCCACTTGGGTAAAACCAAAATTGGTGTGTGAAATAAAATTCACTGAATGGACCAAAGACCGCATGGCACGCCACCCTATTTTCATGGGTTTGCGTAATGACAAGAAACCAAAAGATGTCACCTTTGAAAAAGCTGTAACCATGGCAACGATAAAAAAAGCTGGAAGCACTCAGTCGCAACCTTCAGGCAATAGAAAAGAAAAGACGTCCAAGTCAAAGGCAGGGCAAAAGCAAGTAAGCATAAGATCTAAGGCAAAAGACAAGGGAATAGAAATGCAAGAGGAAAGTGGTAAAAAGAAATCTGCTACAAAAAGATCAGTAAAATCTTCCTCTGGCAAATCAATGAAGTCAGTGCTAACGGGAGACGAACAAATTATTACACTCAATGGTCACGAGTTAAAGCTCACAAACCTGGACAAGATATATTGGAAAAAAGAAAAGTTCACTAAAGGAGACATGATCAACTATTACCTGCAAATGGCTTCTTACATTTTGCCTTACATGATTGACAGGCCGCAGTCGCTCAACCGTCATCCTAACGGAATTGAAGGCCCAAACTTTTTTCAGAAAGATATGAAAGGAAAGCTTCCGGAGTGGATGGAAACATATGAAGACTTCAGCGAATCAACCAATGAAACAGTGGAGTATCTGGTGTGCAGCAATGAAGCCACATTGATCTACATGGCTAATTTGGGATGCATTTCAATGCATCCCTGGCATTCACGTACACAAAACTGGCAAAAACCTGATTGGTGTTTGATCGATCTCGATCCGGACAAAACAAATACTTTCAACCAGGTGATTGAAACAGCACAAACGGTGAAAAAGGTTTTGGATGCTATTGACGCCGGTTGTTGTGTAAAAACCTCAGGTTCTACAGGCATTCATATTTACATTCCGCTTGGTGCCAAATACGATTATGATCAATCAAAACAATTAGCGGAGTTAGTAGTGACATTGGTAAACCAAGAATTGCCCGAACTAACAAGTGTGGAGAGAAGTCCTGCCAAGCGAAGAGGGAAAATTTATTTAGACTATTTACAAAACCGCGAAACCCAAACGGCAGCTGCACCATATTCGTTAAGGCCCAAGCCTGGCGTTCCCGTATCTACACCGCTCGACTGGAGCGAAGTAAAAAAAGGTTTAACACCTACAACGTATAACGCCAAAAATATTTTTGAAAGAGTACAAAGTGTCGGCGATTTATTTAAGCCTGTTTTAGGGAAAGGAATTAATTTAGAAAAGGTGTTGAAGAAATTAACGTCTCTGTAAGTGAAAGCAATTACATGAATTTGTAAAAGCGAATGAATATGTATAATAGAGAACTGGTATGATTTGCAATACTTCGTTTGATAAAGACTAATTATGGCCGCATAAAAAAACAAAATGAATCCTGCGTTAACCATTTACAGCAACGCTGCTTTTGATTTCATTAATGAAGATTTTGAAATTAAAGTTTTGAGCAACGACTGTCTTTTTACAGAAGGACCTTTGTGGAACAAAGAAGGCTTTTATTTATTTAGCGATACAACGGCCAATGTTGTTTATAAGATAAGTGAAGGCAAAAGGAAGGAGGTGTTCATCAATAATAGCGGCGTCCATAATTTAGATGATGCTGATTTGAAACCGGGGCAAGGTGGGTCAAATGCTTTAGCATATAATAAAAATGGAGAATTGTTGGTTTGCCAGCACGGCAATCATGCTATTGAAAAATGGGATGGTAAAATATTTCATCCTTTTATCAACACTTATAAAGGCAGGCCTTTTAACAGTCCTAATGATTTGATTTTACATAGCGATGGCCGCATTTATTTTAGCGATCCGCCTTATGGTTTGAAAGATGCAGCGTTAAATCCTGAAAAGTTTCAACCGGTTGCAGGTGTGTATTGCTGGAAGGATGGAAACCTTGAAATGATCTGCGATACATACCAATATCCTAATGGCGTTTGTTTAAGCCCCGATGAAAATTTTTTATTCATTTGTTCCAATAAGCCATTTGAAAAATTTATTTCCATCTACGAAACAAAGGACAACCGATTTGTAAAAACCTTTGCCGAAGAGACCAGTGATGGCATTGAATGCGACAGGGAAGGAAATGTTTACTTAAGTAACAAAGACGGCGTTATTATTTTGGACAAAGAAGGACAAAGGCTGGCTTTAATAACATTGCCTACTGTACCAGCCAATATTTGCTGGGGCGGAGAAGATATGAATGATCTGTTTGTAACTGGAAGAGAAAATATCTTTTTGATCAAAGGCCTCCAGAGATAATCTACTCTTCGAAGAACGCTACCTGATGCTCTTTTAAAAATTGCTTGATAACGTCTACATGTACACAATTACCTACGTGCAATAAAGGTTGGTTGGTGATCTTTATTTTTCGTCCTTCTGAATAAATTTCCTGGTTGTTCATATCAAAGCCAAGGTGTAAATGATTGGTCATGCTTTGCATACCGTAAATAATTCCATTGGCATCAAACAAAGGGCCGCCACTTTGGCCTTTCAATCCGGGTGTGCTCATTTCAACGCCAAAAATCTTTCCTTCTGCATTACCGAAATGCCTTGTTACCATGCCTTCAATGGGAAAGCGAACCATGCGTACCGCACCATTCGTCCAATTAATGGTTTCTGTGTTTGTATTGTAAGTAAAATTGGAGAACTCGGGAAATGGAAACCCAAGCCTGCAAAGAAACACACCTGGCTGCAATTCCGTGCTGTCTTTTGCAAATACTGCATGACCTGTATAGAACCTGCGGTTAAAGTTTTTCATTTTTAAAATGGCTACATCGTAAACAGGATGTTCAAAAACATCAATTGATGTAAAATCTGCACAGTCAACCATTTGATACAGTAACTGACATGCGTTGTCTGGCTTGTCATATCCATACTTTGTTTTCAGTTCTTTTATTTTTTTGTTGTAAGAGCCTGATTTAAGTAATGAATTTTTTTCCTGCTGAAAATTTTGATACCGGTTCAGTATTTCTGCAGCGCTTTTTATTACAGCCGTTACATGCTTGCAAGTAATGGCCACACCGTTATCGTTTACAAAAAAAAGCGTAGCGGCGCCGGACCTCACGGCTTGCTCGCCGTAAATGTTTGATATAAAATGAATAGGCCTTGTAAAGCCGCCCACTTTTTCAATAGCTGTTTTAAACATCAGAATAAATTGTTTGTACAAACTGATTGCCCTATTGAAAGTAAATTTTCTTTTGCATCAAACGCTATAAAACAAAAAGGCCCTGACCGAAAAGCCAGAACCTTTTTTTCTCTCTTTCCTTCGCTGATATTATTCAGATCAGGTTCAATGGGTATGATCTCAGATTAATTGAATTAACCACCCCTTGAGAGAAAAGAACGTTATAATAAATGCAGCCAAAACCATGCCTTTTGCAAGCTATGAGTTAATAGCTTCGAACAAAAAGATTGGAAATTTGTAAAGCGTAATCGTACATAAAACACAAAAACGCCAAACGCTAAACTTTCCTTACCCATTTACAATTTCACCGCCGTTTGGATGTAGAATTTGTCCTGTCATGTAAGAAGCATCTTCACTTGCCAAAAACAAATAACAGGGGGCTACCTCTGCAGGTTGGCCGGCTCGTTTCATAGGCGAATCGGTACCAAACTTTGTTACTTCCTCTTTTTTCATGCTTGATACAATCAATGGCGTCCAAATAGGCCCCGGGGCTACACCATTTACTCTTATGCCTTTGTCAACAAGGTTAGCACTAAGACTCCTGGTGAAAGTGGTAATAGCGCCTTTGGTAGCGGAGTAGTCTATTAGTCCGGGACTACCTCTGTAAGCCGTTACAGAAGTTGTATTGATAATGGCAGCGCCTTTTTTTAAATAGGGCAGCGCATGTTTAGTTATCCAGAACATGGAGAAGAAATTGGTTTCAAAAGTTTCATACAGTTGATCTGTACTGATGTCTGTTAATGATTTTTGGGTGGTTTGTGTGGCGGCGTTGTTTACGAGAATGTCAATTTTGCCTAGTTGCTTTACTGTACTTTCAATGGCTTTTTTGCAAAACGCTTCCTTCCTTAAATTGCCTTTTAGCAACAGGCATTGCCGTCCATATTTCTCTATTGTTTTTTTTGTGTCCTGCGCATCTTCGTCTTCCGTAAAATATACTACAGCAACATCGGCGCCCTGTTGTGCAAATAAAATGGCCACTGCCTTGCCAATGCCACTATCTGCGCCTGTTATCAATGCTACTTTGCTCTGCAATTTTTTTCCTGTGGAAGGCTCTCTTTCTACTATTGGTTCGGGTTTCATATTTTCTTCAATGCCTGGCTTTGGCTGTCTTTGTGGTGGACGCACTTCTTTTTTCTTCCCGCCTTTTTGCATAATGACATATTTTAGCCAACCATAGAAATTATTATACCATCTGGTGAAACAGGATATCAATTGAAACCCTATTTTTGCAGCCCATCGGGGGTTTAGCTCAGCTGGCTAGAGCGTTTGCATGGCATGCAAAAGGTCACCGGTTCGACTCCGGTAACCTCCACAAAGCGGAAGAGTCAGTCTTCCGCTTTTCTTTTTTTATTAAGGCTATCAAAATAGCTGATAGAAAGCACTATTTATTTTGTACTCAGGCAACCTTCTACTGAAAAAAAAGTTTTTATTAATAGTTCTCAAACAATCAGGAAACGAAACTTAGATCACGGGCAGCGCAGCATTTTGTTCTAAAACGATTAGATGGGTTTAAGCAAGTGTATAATAATTTACTGCAAGAGGTTTTAGTTTGGGTGGCATTGTTATTGATATGAATTTGTTTTATACCTTGTAGTAACTGGTTTTACTGTATTAAACGGGTGTTACAAGGTATTAGAGCCCAATCTTAAAAGATCCTATGAACGAGGGTTAAAGCAAGCCTTCTTATTCCACTCAATTTCATTGAAGTTATTTCTAACTTTTTACAGCTAATCTTCTGAATAATCTGTTTAGGCAATTATATCATCGCTACATTATTAATAGTTATGAAACAAAATTTACGCTATCGCTTGCTTCTGTTCTTTCTTTCCCTATTAATAACAAGTTATGGGCTGAAAGCACAAACAAGTGTTTTTGATCCGAATGATCCCGTTAACAAATACGATCCGAACAACCCGCCGGTAAAACCACCCAATGGCCAGGTGGGTAAATGGGTGAGAACTGTCAGGGTAACATGGAATACCACTGATTTTAAATGCTACATCTACAATGGCCTCCCTTTCAGATTGAAATATCCCAAGAATTGGGACCCAGCTCAAAAATATCCCTTACTGATCTTCTTTCATGGAAGAGGTGAATTCGGACCTACTATTTATGATAATGAATATCAGCTTGCGCTTGGGGCACAAACGCACAAAGGTGCAATTGATGATGGCTCTCTTATCAATTGTTTTTTATTATATCCGCAGGTACAGCAAGACTATTGGGCAAGCTCAAATTTGTCCACAGTAGATCAGCTGGTCGAAAAAATTTTAATTCCTCAACTCAAAATTGATCGTTTTAGAATTTTTGTAAATGGTCTATCGGCAGGTGCAGGAGGCGTCTGGGATTTTACGCTTAGGTATACGAAGCTGGTTGCCGCTGCTACACCTATTAGCAATGCGTCTTTAGCTTATATTGATTCGGTAGATAAATATAAGTTTACGCCAATTTACCATTTTCAAGGTGGTCTGGATACTGACCCTACGCCTTCTACAAGCAGAACTTTGGGAAGCAATATTTTAGCAGCTGGTGGTAATTATAAGTACAAAGAGTTTCCCAATCTTGGACACTCATGCTGGAACCAGGCATGGGCTGAACCAGATTATTTTCCTTTTTATAGTAAAGCGCATAAAGCGAATCCATGGCCTTTGGGGGGTAAAACGGAATTCTGTAAAGGCGATGCCATAAATGTAGTAATAGGCGTAACGCCGGGGTTTGACGGTTACGAATGGAGAAAAAATGGTGTGCTGATTGGTGCATCTACCAATCAAATTGTCGTAACCGATTTTGGTTCTTATGATTGTCGTGTAAAAAGTGGTACGGAGTGGTCGGTTTGGTCGCCGGTACCTGTTGTTATTAAATTAAAGGCGCCGACAACACAGCCACAGATAAAAGTAACTGGGATGGCGAGTAATGTTATTCCGGCCCCGGATGGCAGTACCAGTGTTCCTTTAGAGGTTCCGACAAACTATAATTCTTATAGTTGGCAAAAAGAAGGCAGTTCAACTGTATTAAGCACTACATCCACTTTAATTGCTAATGCTGCTGGCGACTATAAAATACATGTAACAGAAGATGGAAGTTGCCCACTCTCTAATTACACCACTACTTCTTCATTTACGACTGTAAAAACAGAGGCGGAAAATTATACTGGCATGTACGGGGTTAGAACCCAAACTACGGGAGATGCAGGAGGAGGATTGAATGTTACTTATATCGACCTTGACGACTGGATGGATTATGATGTGAATGTAACCATGGCAGGTGTATATAATATTACACTTCGGGTGGCTACAATCTATTCGGGTGGACAATTTCAGGTAAAAGATGCAAAGGGAACTGTATTGGGCAGCGCAGACATTCCTAATACCACACGTTCTCAAACTTATGTAGATGTTACTATTCCTATCAATCTTGCCAGTGGTGCACAAACCATAAGAATTCAGTCAAGTGCTTCTCCAAGGTGGAATTTTAATTATTTCACAATAACAGGATCAAACCTATTGCCTGCTAATTTTTCAAAACCTTTCAAAGTAGTTAATGCTAATGGAACAAACGGCCCTGCAGCCATCAGCAATTTAACCGCAGTAACAGCTTCAATGAACTCGGTTGAATTAAAATGGGACCAGGTTGCCACTCCTGCTTATAATGAAACCGCCTTTGAAGTGTACCAGGCAGCAAATAATGTTAACGGTCCTTATAAATTGGTTGTTGTTACCAATGCCGATGCTACCAGTACCATCATTAGTAATTTAGATCAGGGCGTTACCTATTACTATAAGGTTAGAGCTATAAATGATAATGCAGCATCTGCTGTATCAGCAGCAGTTAGTGTTACGACGGCCGCCGATAATACGCCGCCAACAGCTCCTGCAAGCCTTCATGTTGGTACAATAACTAAATCTTCTGTTCAATTGCTGTGGACCGCATCTTCGGATAATGTAGGTGTAGTGAGATATGACGTGTATATCAATGGGGTCAAAGCATATGCAGCTCCTGTTGGCACCAGCTATATTGTTTATAATCTATTGCCAGGCACATCTTACAACTTTACCGTTAAAGCAAGAGATTTAGCTGGAAATAATTCTGCCTTTAGTAACCAGGTTTCTGCAGTCACTTTAACCGGAACTGTTAAGATAGATCCTAATCAAACGCCAACAAGTCCGGATAATCATTCGGTATATCTGAATTTTAATCTTACGAATGGAGCAGCGTTGCCATGGAATAATATGAGTACTCTTCCAAATGCTGGTATAACCAAAAAGAATATGAAAAATTATTCTGGCGATTTTTCCGGTATTAGCATGACGATTGTAAATAATTTCAGTGGTTATAATGGCGATGGAATGATTACGGGAAACAATTCGGGTGTTTATCCGGATAATGTAATGAGGTCATCTTATTACTGCGATAAAGGTGTAACAGCTAAGATCAGGATAGATGGGTTAAGTTTAATGCATAAGTATAGCTTTGTATTCTTTGGTAGCAGGAATGGCGGAGGAGACCGGACGGCGGTTTATTCCATAGGTAATCAAAGTGTTTCATTAAATGCTTCTTATAATATTTCCAAAACAGTTGAAATTGATAACATCGTTCCCGATATTAATGGTTCGGTAGAAATTGAAATTTCACTGGGTTCAGTGGCCCAATTTGCTTATTTGAATTCTTTGGTAATTAAAGGATATAGCTCATCAGTTTCCGACGACACCCCACCGCCACCACCGCCTCCCCCGCCACCACCGCCTCCACCAGCAGCGGGTGTGGTAAAGGTGAATGTATATGGAGGGGTGAATGCTTATGGCAACAGTGAGTGGAACAACTGGAATGTGAGTGGTTCCTCTAACATTACTTCTTCTTCGTTTAAGTATTCAGACGGCA
>JBQCJM010000087.1:0-2315 GCA_051952715.1 Flavisolibacter sp. | reverse complement strand
CAGTCCCAGCCGCTGCCATCAGCCTGCCATTGGTTGCCTGCTTTTGTAGCCAATATGACTCTATCTCTCTTGCTTTTAAAAGTTCTTCCGATCAATTCTTCATTCAGGCCTTTGTCATACAGGTCGGCCGTGTCAAAATAGTTGATGCCTACTTCTAATGCCCGGTGAAGAATTGTTTCACTGGCTGCTTCGGGCTTTAGCGACATGCAGCCAAAACCAATTTTACTAATGTGCAGATCCGAACGTCCCAATTGCTGGTATTGCATGTTTATAATTTTATAGCCAGTTCTTCGGCGGTTAAAGCGAAGTATAAATTTTGTAACTGGTGCAGGTGAAAAAAATTATTGCTGATAGGCATACCATTTAACGTGGCCCGGCCAAAACATTCTTTGTTGTTTTTAATGTAGGCAAATATTTCGTTTTGACTGTTGCCAATCACCGGCAACATCAATTTGAACTCTCTTGCTTCGGGTAAAAGCGGGTATTTTTTATTTTCGGTAAAGCCACATTTTTCCAGCACCTCAGCTTTTAAAACCAACGGAAAAAAGTCTTTGCTATTGCCTTTTGAAAGAAGTTCAAAATGCTGCAAGGTACATTGCACAGGTATAATGCGAATACCGGTTTTATGCAATACATAATTGCCGGGGCGCAACTCGCTTGGATTGATCATGCGGTAAAAATAAAAAATAGGAAAAAGAAAATAGGTCAGTTAACTGGATGATTGCCTTTGCAGATATTGTGAAGCCCCATCATTAAATGCCAGTGCTTTCATTTTCGGAAATTGATAATTTATGGGTTGCCATTCCGTACAGATGAAGCTTTTCATCCCCTACCTCAATTTCTTTGCTTAACTGTAATCCAAGTTTTTCTAATAGTCTGATTGAGTCTTTATTTCCTGGAAGTGTGGTGGCGAGGATGTGTGAGTGTTCGGCGTTGCCAGAAATGTAAGATAAGACTTCCTTTGTTGCTTCAAAAGCATAACCATGATTGGTGAATGCCGGCAAAAAGGCAAAACCAATATCGTGATGCTTCAAATACTCCCGCTTTATGAATGTAACGATCCCAATTGATGTAGCATTTTCCTTGAGTTTTACTACCCAATAGGTTATATCCGGGTTGCCATTAATTTTTTGAATGTATGTGGCTGCATGCTCCAACGAATAAATTTTTCTGTCTCCAATATGTGCAAGCCAACCTTTCGAATTGACAAGCTCCAGAATGAAACGCTTGTCGTTTGATGACAAAGGTTCTAATAAAAGTCTGTTTGTGGCGATGGTGGCTTGCATTACAGATTGTTGGTTTTTGCAATGATGCACAATATACAAAACTTCATTAGCGTCAATCTTTCTGCCATCAACCTTAAAAAATAAAGCCCCGCTGCAGCGGGGCTTCTATAAACATGGTTCCAAAATTTTACCAGATATGAATTCTTTTTTCGGGTGCTACATACATTTTATCGCCGGGCTGAATATTGAAAGCCTGGTACCAGGCATCCATATTGACAATAGGGCCGTTGGCACGATGCATGCCAGGAGAATGCGGATCAGTCAATATTAACTGCGCTGCGGTTTCAGGTAAAGTATTGTTACGCCATACCTGTGCCCAATTCAGGAAAAAACGCTGAGTAGGTGTAAAACCATCAATGGTTTTTCCTTTTTTAAATTGATCTGTATTGGTGAAGGCTTCGTAAGCAATATTCAATCCACCGAGGTCAGCTAAGTTTTCACCCAGCGTTAGGCGGCCATTGACATGTACTGTATCGAGCACAGTAAAATTGTTGTATTGATTTACTACTAAAGCTGTTCTTTGTTTAAACTTGGCCTCATCATCTTTGGTCCACCAGTTTTTTAAATTACCATCGGCAGCAAAC
This sequence comes from Flavisolibacter sp., assembly GCA_051952715.1. Classification (GTDB taxonomy): domain Bacteria; phylum Bacteroidota; class Bacteroidia; order Chitinophagales; family Chitinophagaceae; genus Flavisolibacter. Next base: position 445 of record JBQCJM010000087.1, on the reverse strand, counting down.
TGGCTTCCCTGATCGTCAAAGCCATGTGTCATTTCATGGCCAATAACAGCGCCAATGCCACCATAGTTTACAGCATCATCGGCACCAAAATCAAAGAAAGGTGTTTGCAAAATACCGGCAGGAAAAACGATCTCGTTGTTAGAAGGATTGTAATAAGCATTGATGGTTGGTGGTGTCATGCCCCAGCGGGTTTTATCAACTGGTTGGCCATATCGGCTTATCATATCGTTGTATGCCCATTGGCTTACGCGGCGGGCATTGCCCAAATAATCATCGCGTTTAATAACAACATCTTTATAATCTCTCCACGTATCGGGATAAGCAATTTTTTTAGTGAAAGCATTCAATTTTTCCAATGCTTTTGTTTTGGTTTCATCGCTCATCCAATCCAATTGCTTAATGCGGTTGGCGAATGTTTGTTGAAGATTGTTTACCAAATCCAACA
>JBQCJM010000086.1:0-4840 GCA_051952715.1 Flavisolibacter sp. | reverse complement strand
GGACGGGGATGATCATGTTGTAAAGGCTCTTACGCCTATGCGGTTTTAACATCTTACTCCGCCCTTTGTTCTTTCGAATATTGTTATTGATTACCTAACTGAATTTACTGAATTGTAAACATAGGATGGTGTTTATAAAATAGCGGCTTGATCGCAAAGGCTCAACAAGCTATCTTTAATGAACTTTGGAACAAAAGTGAAGCTGAAGTAACACGGAATGCCGCTACTTCATAAACACCCGTTCCGTTAGTTGCAATTATGAGAGACCGTAACCTTAAAATAGTATTTGGAATTATTTCAGCACTGCTTCTGATAACTTTAATCATCAAGTTGACAACAGTTCCTGGTGGACTAATTCTTTCCGGACTGTTTTTAGGCGGAATGTTTATAATTGGAATTTTAATTGCTTGCTTGCTTATTGCTCTGCTATTAAAGCTGTTCGTAAAAAAATATTCCTTTTCCACCCTTTATTTTGTTTTGTTGTCAATCGGCTTTATTGCCTACCATTATCAACTCTACTCGCCGACACTAAAAATCATCGTTCCTGATAATTATACGGGGCAAGTAAGTCTGGTTCTTTCTAATGTTGACCATAACATGTTGACCCTTGACAGCAATGGCGTGGGATATGTGACAAAATGGACGTTCAACAAAACTTGGTCACAACCAGACGTATTTACAAAAAGTGGCAAGAAAATAAATAATCAATGCGTTGGGTTTAATCCTTCAACTTTTTGGGGGTTGAGCAAGTTTTGTTGCGTAGAGGGAAAAGTAATCAGGTCGTTGTCTTTTGAAATAGTTTCGAAGGACAAAGTTGGACAGAAGCAATATTATAGCAGAGGCTTAGCTGGACTTGTTGACACGAAAAAATTGTGCAGTGACAAATAACATGATGCCAACAGTGCATTGGCAAAAGCAAGGCTGACGGAAAAACAATCATCAATTATTTCGCTTATCAACAGCAGTTATCGGCTGGAAGTTTTTCAATCAGCTATAGAATCACCAATGAAAATCTATCTTTAATCAGCATTTGTTCAGGCAGACAATCGATAAATTCCCTGCCTTCGCCAATGCTTCAACGTAAGCAGCAACCTTATGGCAGCGCATAAAATCATAGCAACCATTCGGAAAATTTCATTTTGCTTCACATCTTGCATACAGGCAAGTGGTCACTCTAATGTGAAAACAGCTCTACATAAAATTGACTCATTGCTTATTGAAAAAGATGTGTTGGCATTTTTAAACAATAATTTCCTGGATACAAAAGTTGATGGCTTTGGAGACTACTGGAAGAATGAAAGCACACCATTGCTGCACAACCATTGACCATTAACCAACATACATCATCATCCCAAACCTGGTTCCTATTTGCATGGAAACAAAAATTACAAAATTGGGTAAAAATGCTTTTGTGAAGCCGGAAGATGCAACGAAAGTTTCGCTAAAGCGGGTATTGGGTTTAGGCACAGCCCTATTAATGGTTGCCGGTTCTATGATCGGCACGGGCATATTTAAAAAGATAGTACCGATGGCAGCAACAGGTCTTAATGAAACTTATATTCTTGCTGCATGGATAGCTGCCGGTTTAATTAGTTTGTTTGGTGCATTTACCGTTGCAGGGCTTGCAAAAATCACAACAGAATCCGGTGGGAAATATGAATACCTGCGTATTTGCTTTGGCAATTTTATCGGGTTCCTATTTGGCTGGGCAACTTTTATTATTATAGGCAGCGGTTCGGTGGCTGCCATAAGTTTTATTTTTTCACAATCACTGGCATCGTTCATATCCGTTCCCGAACTTTTTAACTCATGGAAAGATATTTCCATTGCGCATTCAATCTTTCCTTTTGCTAATGGCGGCATAAAGATCATTTCAATCGTTGTAATTGTTTCACTCACGTTGTTCAATTATCGCGGCATAAAAAATGGAGCCGCATTGAATAATGTTGTTACCATTGCGAAAGTATTGGGCATTCTTTTTTTAATTGTTTTAGGAATATTTCTCAGTAACCCTTCAGTTAATCCAAAACCGGTGAGTAGTGCAATAGCCCCACCACAGGGACTTTCACTTTTCAGTATCTTTTTTGCAATTATGCTAAGTGCATTTTGGGCATACGATGGCTTTGCCAATGTTGCCGCTATCAGTGGTGAAATAAAAAATCCTAAAAGAAATGTTCCGTTAGCTGTGGTTACAGGTGTAAGCGTGGTGATCGTGTTATATGTGCTGGTAAATTTTGCCTTTATGAAATCGGTTCCTTTAAATGAAATAGCTGCGTTGGGAAATGGAAAAGTTGCAGCAATAGTTGCGGCGCAAAATGTTTTAGGCAAAACAGGAGCATTGATCATTTCAATACTTATTCTTGTCAGCACTTTTGGATGGCTGAATATTGGGATAGTTTTTTATTCAAGATATTATTATAGGATGGCGCAGGAAAACATGTTTTTCAAAAGTGCGTCTAAAGTACATCCGGTTTACCGTACACCTTATGTTGCTTTATTGATTCCAATGTGCTGGAGTTGCATATTCGTTATCTCAGGCAGTTTTGATGTACTCACAGATATGACAACGATGGCCAGTTATTGCTTTTATATCATGCTGGCGATCGGTCTCATTAAATTAAAACGTAAAGGTGTTATAAAAGAGAAAATAGCTGCCTATCCGGCTGCACCTGCCCTGTTCATTTTTTTTACGCTTATAGTAATTGTAAATACTTTCATCAATAGTTTTGAACGCTCTGTAACAGGATTAGTGCTGGTGTTGAGCGGCGTTCCGTTTTATTATTTATTTCGAATGAAAAGCAGGCGTTCAGCGTCTTCATTATAATTAAAAAATTACGAATTGTGAATGAAGAAAAATTTATAATTACAAACCTGGAAAATGGAAGTACATCATCTTAAAGCAAAGAACAAACATCTTTTTTAAATAATCAGAAAATGGAATTTTCACCATTCAACAATATTGTTAAACGCTGTCTCCAGGGCATGGACATGGAAGAAAAAGGCAAACCTGATGAAGCCGGAAAAGTATTTTTGCAAGCCTGGAATGAAGCAACAAACGACTTTGAAAAATTTCTTGCCGCTTACTATGTGGCCCGGCATCAAAAAAACGTTTCCGATACATTACAGTGGCTTGAAACGGCTTTGGCCCATGCTGGAAAAATAAATGATGAGGCAGTGAAGAGTGCTTTGCCTGCGCTTTACGCAAGCATTGCCAAATGTTATGAAGAGGTAGGCGATACAGAGAACGCAGGGAAGCATGAAGCCTTAGCCATTTCCTTGCAGGGCAACCCTTCCGACAAAGGTCCTTTTTATCATGGCACGAAAGCAGATTTGAAGGTTGGCGATCTGCTGACTGCAGGCGGTAATTCTAATTACCAACCCGACCTCAAAATGAACCATATTTATTTTACAGCCCTGGTTAACGGTGCAGGGCTCGCGGCAGAACTGGCAAAAGGAAACGGAGAACCCAGGGTGTATGTAATTGAACCAACAGGTAGCTTTGAAAATGACCCGAATGTTACGGACAAAAAATTTCCCGGCAACCCGACACGTTCCTATCGTAGTCAACATCCATTGAAGATCGTTGGTGAAATAAAAGATTGGACAAGATTAACGCCAGAGGAGCTTCAAAACTGGCAAAAAAAGCTGGCGAATGTCAAAGGCGAAATTATCAACTAAATTATAAGCCACTGCAGGCTGCTTCAAAACCGATCACACCTCTTCTTTTATGGTAGCTACTACTTTCCCTTTGTACTGCTGCAGGGCAAGGTCAATATCCTCCTGGGTACACTGGCAGGTAATGGTTATATCTTTCATATTTATTTCAAACACATTGACCTTGATCACCATTCTGAATTCCCACAGTTTGGTTAATGAAGTAAATTGAATGGAAGCCCTCTTTTTGTTCATACTAACACATTTTAAGGTTTTACTGATTAGTCTGAAGTTGAGCTCCAATTAAACTGCTGTTCTAGAATAACAGCAGTTTAATTGGAGCTCAAAACAAATAAAGGCTACTAAGTACATTGAAGGTAGGTTATTTTTTTGGGTTGGTAAGGGATTATTTTCTGATGGGAATGTTCATGGCATCCGGCAGTGAAGTGTTTCGTTCTTGCAGGCCGTGCATAAATTCCAGGGTGAACATAACAGCGGTAAAAAGTCGTGGCTATGAAATAACTTAGGTGTTATGAAAATAGCTACTTATAATGTGAATGGTGTTAATGGGCGCCTGCCTGTTTTGCTCCGGTGGCTGAATGAAGCAAAGCCCGATGTGGCCTGCCTGCAGGAGTTAAAAGCACCGCAGGAAAAATTTCCGGAAGAAGCGATAGGAGAAGCAGGCTATCATGCCATCTGGCATGGACAAAAAAGCTGGAACGGCGTTGCCATACTGTCGCGTAACGAAAAGCCTGTAGAGATCAGCAGAGCCTTGCCCGGCGATCCTGAGGATGAGCATAGCCGTTATATTGAGGCCATGGTGGGAGACATTCGTGTAGGTTGTCTTTATCTACCCAATGGCAACCCGGCGCCGGGGCCTAAGTTTGATTATAAGTTGCGGTGGTTTGAACGCTTACAGGCGCATGCAGCAAGCTTGCTTCAATTAAAGAAGCCGGTGGTGCTGGCCGGCGACTATAACGTGATGCCAACGGAACTGGATGTATATAAACCCGAACGTTGGACAGACGATGCCTTGTTCAGGCCGGAAACACGTGCCGCCTATAAAACTTTGGTGGAACAAGGCTGGACCGATGCTTTGCGAAAATTGCATCCCAACGAAACCATTTATACGTTCTGGGATTATTTCCGTAATGCATACGGTCGCAATGCAGGCCTGCGCATTGAT
>JBQCJM010000085.1:0-2371 GCA_051952715.1 Flavisolibacter sp. | reverse complement strand
TGCTGCATATGTGTGCACTCACATCCATTAAAAATCATCCTGAATTTAGAGACTATTACCTTAGAAAGAAGCAAGAGGGTAAACATGCCCTCAGCATCTTAAACGCTATTAAAAACAAACTGGTGCTCCGGGTATTTGCTGTAGTGAAAAATGAAAGAGATTATGTGGACAAGTATCCAAAAGCAGCCTGAAAATTATTGAAAATAGTACTTGGTTGTGTCATAGAAATCCGCCTGGTGCCGCTGCTGATTAAAGATACAAAAGCTCATTGCTTATTCTGTTGCTTGGCGTTATTCGTCTGCCGAAACCGAAGCCGATTAGCGATATGCAGCCGATTGTTCTTGAGTCGCCCCGCCATATTTGCCAATGCAATGTTACCTGCTGTTATTCGTCATTTCGTTTCAAGTATTTCGTCGGAACATTGTCTGTCAACCAAACACCGTTTTCTGAAATGAAGAACTGAAAATTGTCGCTATACATTTGTTCGGCAAACACTTTAAAAACAAATGGCTTTCCATGTCGTTGTCCTACTTTAATTGCGGTATTAAGGTCACTACTCAAATGGACGTGTTGCCTGCTTCTTTTCTCAAGTCCTATTTCCAAGATTGATTGAACAAATTTTTCGCCTGTTCCATGATAAAGTATTTCGGGCGGTTTTTGATTTGTGTAACCTAATTCAATCTCTATAGAATGTCCTTGGCTTGCTCTTATCTTGTCCAAGGTGTCATTAAACGCAAATCGTTTCTTTGAGTTTGTTGCAACGATGTGATTTAATATTTCTCTGTCAAACTTAATACCGTAGTTATTTGCTTTTTCAATCAATTCGGTAATATCTGTCCAGCCACTTTGGTCAAGTTGAATGCCTATGGTTTCGGGTTGATGTCGTAATACAAGGCTCAAAAACTTGCTTATGTGTGTTATTTGTTTGTCACTAATCATTTTTTATTAGGTCGCAGTGATACCAATTTACAAATAGCAAATTGAAAGCTTTATCTATCGCTAAAATTTCCTTTGTGGTATTATCATTCCATTGTGCAATACAAAGTTCAATAACTGTATTGTCGTTAAGTGTACCGAAGTAAGTTGTGTCGTCTGTCTTAATTGCAAACCCATTTGCAAGGGTATTACCGTTAATGATTACTTGTCCAACCGAATTACAATTTAGAAGGGTTTTGAGTTCATTAAAATCAATGGTCAAGTTTGGCGAACCGATGGTTTTTCTAACGTGGCAATTTTTGAACAAGGTGTATTCTTCACTTTTTTTGCTATGATTTGTCCAAATATCTTTAATGCCATTAAACTCTTCTTGAATTTGCGGTAAAGAACTTTCGTTTAAAAACTCATTCTGTCTATAATCATCTTCGTGAATAAAAATGTCAAATTCAGTTTCCTTTGTCTTTGGCGTTAATTGAGGGAACTCGTTTGAAATAGTTGGTGTCGTGAACCAAATATCGTTTGGGTTCATCGTAACAACCTTTTCAGTTTCATGTTCAGCCTTTTTGCTTCGTCCGAATATTTTGTCAAATAGTCCCATTGTCAGTTGTAGGGTGTCGCTTTATAATAGCAGGTAACGGATAAGTGTTTATGAAGTTGTGGCATTTGAAAAACGTCAGTTTCAATTAACCACAGAAGCAAAATAGTGATTCATAGTTGAATGCTTAACGTCCAGCCACAATTTTATAAACACAATGTTGCCTGCTGTGTTTTTGTCTTGAGGTTTGTTTTTGTCAAGTCGGCTGTTTAACGTCTACAGATGAACTTATCTTTTCTAAACTAAAATCCTCCGAATTCATTTTATAAATAAACTCGCCTTCCTTATTAGCAGCAACGAAACGAAAGTACTTCCAGTCGCTGTCAACGTCAGTTTGGTGAAGACCGTTAATCCACCAAATGTTAGGTGGGTCATTGAAAAATTCAGAATATTGGGGTGAACTTTTTTCGATACCAACTTCATTAAAAGGTTCCATGAGTCTGTAAACTACCAGTCCGCAGCCTGCCACAACTAAATATTTCTCGTCTCTTGAAATTATTGCACAGTCGGGGTCTCCATAGAAGTGTCCAATGTAAACGGATGTTCCTAATAACTTTTTCTTGAAATGTAGTGTCACACTTTCATATTCAGAAGTCACTTTATAATTTTCGCTTTCAGCTAAATATCTAATCATTTTGAATAGAAAATGTCAAGTTACTTTTAAACATTTTGTCAAGCCAGTCTATGCTATTTGAGAATTTCGGCATAACATAGCAGGCAACACGTAAATTTATGCTATTAGATGATATCTCACAACAAAAACCAATATTGATTTCCAACTCTTTAGCATTATACTTTTTGTATTGTCGTTAGGACAATCCACCGCATTATACTTTTTGT
>JBQCJM010000084.1:0-3348 GCA_051952715.1 Flavisolibacter sp. | reverse complement strand
TGCTGCATATGTGTGCACTCACATCCATTAAAAATCATCCTGAATTTAGAGACTATTACCTTAGAAAGAAGCAAGAGGGTAAACATGCCCTCAGCATCTTAAACGCTATTAAAAACAAACTGGTGCTTCGGGTATTTGCTGTAGTGAAAAATGAAAGAGATTATGTGGACAAGTATCCAAAAGCAGCCTGAAAATTATTGAAAATAGTACTTGGTTGTGTCATAGAAATCTGCCCGTTGCCGCTGCTGGTTAAAGATACAAAGGCTCACTGTTCATTCTGTAGCTTTGGCTTTATTCGTCTGCTGAAACCGAAGCTGAATAGCGAATAAAAGCTGACATTATATTCGTCGCCCCGCTATATTGCCAATGCACTGTTGTGCGCTACTAATTATAATATGGCTTTTGCACCCATTCACGTAACCAAATTCTGCCGTCACTTTTAAGCTTTATTGCTTGTAAGTCAGATAAATCGTTTATTATTTTATCAACTTCGTTTTCAGAGAGTTCCCTTTTGGTATGTTTTCTAAAATGTTGATTGACTTTTTCTGTAAGTCCCTGTCCGTCTACATAGTTGTTTTCGTCTCGCATATCCCATAAAGCTGCAATCACCATTGCATGGTGCTCTGAAATTTCAGTTTTTGTCAAAGCCCAAACTTTATTCCAAACCACCAGAGCAGCAAGAGGGATTAAGTAGCTATTAGCAGCTGCACCAACCACGGTCAGATAATGTTCGACACCGTCAACTAAAAGTCTTTTCCAATTTAGAAGTATGTTTCCAGGCTTTCTTGACCTTCCTCCACCAAGTCCTGAATTAGAGCCAAGGACAATCATCTCCATATAATTGTCACCCTGAGGCTCCGATACTCTGGCGAAGCGCTCTACAATAAACGAAGAAATTTTTTCTATATTTTCTGTTTCGGGAATTGCTTCTTTGGCAATTTTTATTAGCTCAATTTTCTTTTCTTCAGCGCTAGACATGTTAGTAGGTTTAGTTGCGCACAACGTGAAAGCATTGCTGTCAGGGGTGGCATTGGCAGCAATGCCGTTGAGTAAAGATAATCTGATGCCGTGTTATTCGTCAAGCTGAATAGAATTACGTCAAGCCACACTTGCAGCAATGCACTGTTGCCTGCTGGCATTGGTCACTCCAGAGCTATTTTCCATTACTATATCTTTCAGCAAGATGTTTTTCCTTGTCAAACTTGTTGTTTTGCAAGTCGCTCAAAACTTCCATGAATGTGTTCTTTAGTCGCTTTGCCATGGGCTTTGCGTCATGAACCAAAGAATAAACATTTAGGTTCTTGTCAACCGCTAAATAGTTCCCATCTTCAAGGTCAAAGAATGAGTAATAAACGCGGTTATTGAAATCAATTTCGGATAGGTCGTCTGGATTGAGCTTTTGCTTAATTTCTGTATCCAGTCTTTCGTAAAACAGGTCAATGTCACTTGGAGGAAATGCGAAGTCACTCTTGCTAACATTATCAGCTTTGCGCTTTCGCAAGTCAAATTCGTTCAGTTGATAGTCAGAGTTGGTAATCTTTAGACCACGAACGAGATTATCTTGTATGAGAATTTCAACGTTTTCAAACTGGTCGTTGCGCTTCGAAAATATTTGAAGTCCGGCAATTTTAAAGTTTTGTCCACGCCTTTTGTATTTAAACACTGTGTCACCGCCATAGCCCATAGAAACAAACTTAAAGTCAGGAAACATCTTCCAATCATCAAGTCCGTAAAGTCGCCCCAAAAGTGTTTGGGTTTTGATTTCCGAAAACTCGTCAGGCAGGGCAGAAATGATAGCCGTGAAAAGTCTGGCTTGCTCTTGGCGCAAAACGCTGAACTTATATGGCGGGAAAACTGTCCCTAAGGTCTTCTGAAGAATGTTCATGTTTGAGGTTCGTTATGCTTGCAGGCAACGGACAGGGCTTGCTGCTGTGACGGTATTCATTGAACGTCCAGCCCTGAACCGCTGCCCAATAAAGTTAAAGATGTTAATAATAGGAACTACAGCCGAATGTTGTTCGTCACGCTGGAACTGTGGTCGATAGATGCACATAGCTGAAGTTTTGTTAGTCGCCCCGCCATAGCAGCAAACCAATGTTGCCTGCTGGCATAGTCGCCAATTTTTACTCAAACACCTTTGTTAGTACCAAGCAGTAACCAATTAACTAAGCTTAATCTTGCCAGTTGCATTGTTTCTAAGTGCGTCATGTATTGACTATCCGCCTTGTCCGATTTTGACCAGTCAAGTTGTTCATCTCCTAAAAGGAGCATTCCATTATGAACGATGTCTGACCTAAGATTATAGATACGGTTATATTTTTTTATTGAACTGTCTCCCTTCGATACATAAGCTTTTAAGAAAGCCTTGAACTTTGCTTTCACACCCCAAATTGGTCGTCCGCATTTATGGCAGCTTAGAGGTGATGTTTTAATTGTTTGACAATCGGCACATTCAAATTCTATCTCGTCTTTTTTATCCTTGAATTCATAATTCACAATAGTTTCAATAGCTGAAACAAAAGACAAAAACGAAAGGCTTTTCATTTTTAATTTGATGTCAATTCCATTGCAAATTAGGTGAGTGATTGCATCTACTATTTTTTTTGCCTTTACGTCAAGGTTGAAATATTTATCAACAAGATGGTGAATTGTAACAGGAAACGTCATTTCTTTTGTTCTGTCGTCAATTGGGTCATGCATGTAATAAAAGGTATGTCGAAATAGCCTTGCATTTGGGTGTCTTTGCTCTGCGAAGTCTTTTAATTGTAAATCCTTCCACATGTTGGGATAGGTATATGCTGGTAATATCGCTTGGCTGGGTGTTTTATTTATAACTTCTTTTTCTCCCTCATCCAACTCTCTGTCGGGAATAGCAACTCCCCATTTGAATTCAGTATCGTTATAACTGAATATCCTGTGATTTGTCAACGAGGACAGTAAGCGGGTCAAACGACTGAGCTTTATTATTTGTAAGCTCGACTTCGAAACATAGTCTTTCAAATCTTCCCAGTCGTCTGATACATCTATTTTCTCGTCCTCGTCCACCCAATATTCAATTATTAATGGAAAGTCGTGACAGTATCTTGACCTTGGTGCATTCTCCAAGTCACAGGGGTAAATTTGAAAATAGTCACCTACTCTTAAATGTGTAGTTAGAGGCGTCTTGCTAAAAATAATATTCCTGTAAAACTTCTTTGTCATAGGTAAGGGTCAAAATGCTTGCAGGCAACACGTAAATTTATGCTATTAGATGATATCTCACAACAAAAACCAATATTGATTTCCAACTCTTTAGCATTATACTTTTTGTATTGTCGTTAGGACAATCCACCGCATTATACTTTTTGT
>JBQCJM010000083.1:0-9565 GCA_051952715.1 Flavisolibacter sp. | reverse complement strand
AAAAGATGGTAAACGTCAATACGAAAACGGCCTTCCATCACCTACGCAACCTAATTTGCCGGTAGATGAAACCGCCTGGGGAAAAGTGCCCCGCAATCCTATACAGGTAACCAACGCTTTCAGCAATGATCCGGCCGACAGGCCTTTCCAGGATGTGGGTTTCGACGGATTGACCGACACGGCCGAGCAGCACAAGTTTCAACCTTATTTGAACCAATTGGCATCTGTTGTAGGCAATACTTCTCCTGTTTATAAAAAAGCCGAAGCCGATCCGTCTGCCGATAATTTTAAAGGTTATCGCGATGCTACTTACGATCAGCAGCCTGTGGCCGGGATTTTGGAACGGTATAAGGATATTAATAATCCGCACGGCAATTCTCCCGTTGCTACCAACAGTGATCAATTTACCAACGCCTTTACACTTTACCCCGACCAGGAAGAATTAAACAGGGATAATACTTTGAACGAGGCAGAAGAATATTTTCAATACCGCGTTGAATTAAAACCCGGCATGGATGCCACCAATAACAAATACATCACCGATGTAAGAAATGTAAATGTTCGTTTGGCAGATGGAAGTACAAGACCCGAACAATGGTATTTGTTTCGCATTCCTATAAAAGATTACCAGGCTAAAGTGGGCAATATTCCCGATTTTAAATCCATACGCTTCATTCGTATGTTTCTTACCAATTTTGAGGATACAACAGTGCTGCGTTTTGCACAACTTGATCTGGTAAGAAATCAATGGCGCAAGTTTACTTATGAAACGGATACCACAGGGAACTTTACGCCGTTGCCCACCAACGATCCCACCAAGGTAGATGTGCTGGCAGTTAATTTGGAAGAAAACGACCAGCGGGAACCGATTCCCTACCGCCAGTCGCCGGGTATTGAACGCCAGCAGCAGATCAGCAATAACAATGTGCAGCTTTTGCTAAACGAGCAATCGCTTAGTTTACGATTGACCAATTTATTGCAGGATCAAAGCCGCGGTGTTTTTAAAACTATGAGCCTTGACCTCCGCCAATACGGACAAATGTTGATGTTTGTACATGTAGAAGATGCACTGGCGCCAGGCACTCATATCAACACCGGCGATCTGAATGCTGTTGTTCGTATTGGAAACGATTTTGTAAGTAATTATTACGAGGTAAAGATCCCGTTGAAAGTAACACCGTGGGGCTTTACCACCGATTCTACCATTATTTGGCCGGAACAAAACAACCTGGATTTTGACCTGGGCATACTTACGCAACTAAAGATCAAACGTAACGGTTCGGGGGTATCGCCTGCTACCTATTATAGTGAAATTGGTTCCGATGGGAAAAAATATGCTATCATAGGTAATCCTAATCTGGGTGAAGTGAGAGGTATGTTCCTGGGTATAGAAAACAAAGGGCAGGAAACGGTAAATGCCGAAGCCTGGTTTAATGAACTGCGGTTGTCAAAATTGAATGAAAAAGGTGGTTATGCAGCTTTGGGCCGTGTGGACATCAGGCTGGCTGACCTGGGTAACATCAATTTTACCGGCAGCTTTAAAAGCAATGGCTTTGGTACGCTGGAACAGAACGTGAATGAAAGAAGCCGTGAAAACCTTACTACTTTCGACATAAGCTCAAATCTTGATCTTGGAAAATTGTTGCCTAAAGATGCGGGCATTCAAATTCCGATGTATGCAGGTTACAGCAAATCATTAAGTACGCCGCAGTATGACCCGTATGATCTTGATCTGAAATTGCAGGATAAAATTAAGGGTGCGCCAAACAAGCAGGTTGCCGACTCTATAAGAAGAGATGCAATAGATGAAACCACTATCAAAACGCTGACTTTTACCAGCGTCAAGAAGAACAAAACCAATGGCAAAGCGCCGCAAATTTGGGATATTTCAAATATTGATCTGAACTATTCTTTCACGCATCAGCAAAGAACCAATCCTATTATTGAACTGGAAGATATCAAAAGTACAAGAGCGGCGTTAGGTTACAATTTTGCGCCGCAGCCAAAATTTGTAGAACCGCTGAAAAAGGTATTTAAAACAAGTTCACCGTGGTTGGCTTTGATCCGCGATTTTAATTTCAACTATAGGCCATCACTGCTTTCGTTTAAAGCCGATGTGTTCCGCCAGTTCGGTGTGCTGCGCAACCGTAATGTGGGCACCTCATTCAAGCTGCCTGAAACCTTTAATAAGTTCTTTTATTTCGACAGGTACTATGCACTGCGCTGGGATCTGACCCGTTCGCTGACACTGGATTTTAATGCAGTGAATAACGCCAGGATCGATGAACCTTTCGGCCATATTGATACGAAAGAAAAGAAAGATACGGTTCGCAAAAACTTTTTGAGCGGCGGACGAAACACGCATTATCACCAGGAAGCAACACTTTCTTATAATCTGCCTACTTCAAAACTTCCTTTGCTTGATTGGACAACTGTGAGGGCAACCTATACGGCAAAATACGATTGGGTGGCAGCTTCATTACTGGCTACTAATTTGGGTAATACTTTACTGAATGGACAAACGCGAAACCTCACCGGAGACCTGGATTTTGACCGTTTATATACGAAGTGGAAATTTTTAAGAGGCGTTTACAGCGATGCACCGCCTGCACCTAAAACAGCAGGAAAAGATACGGCCAACAAAAGGAAGGCAAAGGATCCGAACGAATTGCCGCAAATAGCAGCCGTCCCTAAATTCCTGGCGAGACTGGCTACTTCACTCAAGCGGGTTGGGTTACAATACTCTGAAGACATGGGTACTTTGTTGCCAGGTTATCTGGACAGTACAAAAGTTTTAGGTATGAATCTGGGGAGTGGTAATCCCGGCTGGAAATACATACTCGGCTATCAGCCCGATACAAGCGACATCAATGAATTAGGTGCAAAGGGATTGCTTACAAGGGATGCTTTATTCAATTCACTGATTCAGCAGCGGTATAACCAGCATATAAGCCTTACAGCACAAGTAGTGCCTTTGAGAGATTTGAACATTGATATAACGCTGGACAAAACGTACGATAAGCAGTACTCTGAATTATATAAAGACACAACAGGAACTTCGGGCTTGCACCGCTTTAACCCTTATGCTTCCGGAAGCTTTAGCATTAGCTATATTTCGTATCAAACGCTGTTTACCAAATTTGATCCGAACGAAATTTCTGAGACCTTCAAGCAATTTGAAGCCAACAGGGTTTTATTGTCAAGCAGATTAAAAGGAGAAAACGTATATGCCCAAGGTAACGGGTTAGGTTCCGACGGATATTATGAAGGTTATGGACGTTATGCGCAGGATGTTTTGATCCCGGCCTTCCTGGCGGCTTATACCAAAAAAGACCCTTTGAGTGTGCAATTGATTAAGAACTCAAATCCTGATCTTCGTTCCAATCCTTTCTCTCAATTAAAACCCAAACCCAACTGGAACATTACTTTCAATGGCCTTACACGGTTGAAGGGAATGGAAAAGATATTTACCAATTTCACCGTTCGTCATGGATACAACAGCACCTTAAGTATGAACAGCTTTAGTACAGCCCTGTTGTTCCAGGATCCTTTCCGTGTAGGTTATCCTTATTTCCGCGATACGCAAACAGGTAATTACGTTCCATATTTCCTCGTGCCCAATATTACCATCAGCGAGCAGTTTAGTCCATTGTTGGGCGTAGATATGACCTTGACCAACCAAATGGCTTTCCGGTTCGAATACAAAAAGAGCCGCCAGTTAAGTTTGAGTTTAATAGATTATCAATTGGCGGAAAATCGTTCCACGGAATATTCTGTAGGTATGGACTGGCGCAAACGCGGCGTTCCTTTCCTGAAAAATTTAAAGATCGGTAAAAACGGAAAAGGATTGGATAACGATGTCACCATGCGTTTCGATTTCAGCCTGCGGGATGATGCTACGGCTAACAGCAAACTCGATCAAAATACAGCCTTTGGTACTGCAGGGCAAAAGGTGGTTCGCATTGCCCCTTCTATCGATTATGTTGCCAACAACCGGGTGAATGTGAAGCTTTATTTTGAGCAAAACCGTACCATTCCGAAAATTGCTACTACGGCGCCGATTACCACTACAAGAGCCGGCGTACAAGTGCGTATTTCGCTGTCGCAGTAATGAATAATGAGTGATGAGTAATAAGTTCACGTTTTGCCGAAAATTTTTTTTACGGCAATCACACCAATACCCCCGAGGTTTTACTCATTACTGATTACTCATCACTGCTTTTGCTACGGTTTTGTTTTCTTAAAAAGCATTACGTAGCCGCACAATCCTTTTTTCTTTTTCTTATTTACCTGCAGGGAATTGAACATGTGGTGCATGGTAACGTTGGGTACGTAAGAAAAAGCAATGATGTTGCCTTCGCTGCCTGCTTTCTTTTGGTAAATGATCTGATTTTCATCCCAATCATACATACGTACTTCAAAAAGTTTGGAACTGGCATCGCCAATAAAAACAAAATGATATAATGAGCCTTTTTGCAGGGGAACGATGGCAGGAATTTCATACTCGCTTTCCATAGTGATGGAGTTTTCTCGCAGCAGGGTGAAGCCATCTTTGGCCACTAATTGTTTAATACTATCGGCTTGCTGTTGAATAAGCGCATTGTTACAGGCTTGTAAATGAATAGTGTCCTACGCAACAACAATGGAACTTATTAAGATAAACATTGCAAAAAGGAAAGCGGTTTTTTTCATAGTTGAATTGGATGTCGGGACAGCAATAAAAATAGAAGAAGTTTCTAACCAGAAAGAATGAATGCTCTTAATCTTTTACAAAACCTGAACAACTCTACGTTTTGCTAGTAAGACCACCTGATTTATCAAAATAATAAGAATTGGCTTGCTGTGTACAGGTAACTACCAGGTCATTAATACACACATGGGCCGGCAGAGAAGCAGTATAATAAATAACATTGGCTACATCTTCTGCGGATAATGGTGTAAAACCTTCATACACTTTTTTAGCTGTTTCTTCAGCACCTTTGAAGCGCACCAAAGAAAATTCGGTTTCTGCAGCACCTGGATGTATAGCTGTAACTTTTATATGGTATTTCAAAAGATCAATGCGCATAGCCTTGCTGATGGCTTCTACTGCCGATTTAGAGGCGCAATAAACATTACCACCTTCGTACACTTCTTTGGCAGCTGTAGAACCTACGTTGATGATGTGGCCCTGTTTCCTTTCGGTCATAAAAGGGATCACAGCTTTTGACACATAAAGTAAACCCTTTACGTTGGTATCAATCATGGTGTCCCAATCTTCAAGGCTTGCCTTGTCAAACAGGTCGCGGCCAAGGGCCAGTCCTGCGTTGTTGATCAGCACATCAATCTTTTTCCATTCGGCAGGCAAATTGTTGATGCTTTCAAAAACATCTTTTTGCGAACGAACATCAAAGGGAACCAGATAAGACTTTATGGCATATTTTTCATGTAATTCTTTTTGTAGAACATCCAGCCTTTCTTTTCGCCTCCCATTTAAAATAAGATCGTATCCATTTTGTGCAAAAACATCAGCGCAGGCTTTTCCAAAACCGGAAGTGGCGCCAGTGATAAAAACGATTTTGTTCATGACAGCGAAGATAGGAAGGAGATGATAGATGATAGTTGGCTGATGACAGTTTACAGATAGCAGATGAAACCTTAGTTTCGTACAATTCTTAAAAATTATGAATGTTGCACGCAACAGCAACTCACATCTGCTATCTGATCAACGTTACTGTGCCTTTGGCAAATACTGCTTTACCGGTATAGTCAACTGCTTTTACTACCCAAACAAAAGTGCCGGTTGCCTGTTCCTTGCCGCTGATTTTTCCATCCCATCCTGCTTCATTGGTAGTGGTGCTGAATACCAATTGCCCCCAGCGGTTATATACGCGGAAGTATTCTATCTTGGAGATGCCTACGGCAATAGGTCTGAATACATCATTCTTACCATCGCTATTGGGCGTAAACGCAGACGGCACAAATATTTGCGGATTGGTTCTGAATATTTTCACTTTTACAAAATCAGAATCCGAGCAGTTGTTTTCATCTATTACCACCACTTTGTATTCAATACTGTCGAAGCTGCCATTGTAGATACCAATTGGATTTCCAATATCGGTGCGGCTTAAAGAAGTTGGCGGCGACCAGATATAACTTTCTCCGCCTGTGGCATTGAATTGTAACGGTTGGTTCACTACCAACGAAGTATCTTTTCCTGCAAAAGCTTTCACTTTTGGTAATACAATTACCGTTACAGTATCACGGCCAGGTTTAGGACAACCAACGTTGTCGAACACGGTAAGTACATATGCTGTGGTGCTTGTGGGCGAAGCAATGGGATCAAGAATATTAGGATCGCTTAAAGAGGTTGTGGGCGACCAGTTAAAAGAACTGCCTGCAATAACAGCATGCAATTGAGCAGCCGTTCTAAAACAAACAGCAGTATCCAATCCTGCATTGGCGCCTGGATAGGGAATGGTTGTAATCTTTACATTGTCTTTGGCGCTGCAATGGCCTATAAAGGAGGTTACCTGGTAAACAGTTGTAGCCGTTGGTTTTGCCATCGGGTTTTGCAGATCGGGATTGCCAATGGTGACGGCCGGTGTCCAGCTATAACGTAAGCCATCACCGGTTGCTGATAATTGCACTGAATCTGTAAGACAAATTACCGTATCAGTCATAGCTTTCAGGGTTACAAAATCAACAACTCTTACTTGTACCGTATCCTGGTTTATACAACCATTATCGTTTAATTGTACAGAATATTTAGTAGTGACTGCCGGATGAACAAGCGGATCGGCTGTATTGGCATTTATTAGGGCTGCAGCAGGCGACCAGTTGAAGTTGCCATTGCCAACAGCATGAAGTTGCAAGGTATCGCCTTTGCAAATTAATGTGTCTTTAAAGGGTAAGCTTAATATTGGCTTATCCAGGATAGCTACATCTTTAAAGACAGTATCTATACAGCCTTTGCTATTGGTAACTATAAACCTGACATTTTTGATTCCAATTTGCGAATAGGTATAGACAGGATTTTGTTCCGAAGAAATATTTGTTTCGGAAGCCGGGTCGCCAAAATCCCAACTCCAGGAATTTACCACGCCATACCTGGTTTTGGTTGTATCAAAAAAGCGGGTAGGCTTGTTTTGGCAAATGCCGCTGAATGTAAAACCGGGGAAAAAACCGGGATAAACTTTTATTCTTGAGATAGCGCTGTCACTACATTCCTGGCCGCGGTTGATAGAAAGTTTAAAAGTATAGGTACCTGTATCGGCATAGGTGTGAGCAGGCGTTGGTTCTGTAGAGGTGGTGCCGTCGCCGAAATCCCAGAAATAAGTTTTGATCAAAGGGTTTGGCGGCGCCTCGTTGTGAAAATTATACGTAAAGCCATCGCAGGAAATATATTCTGGTTTCAGCGCAGCATCGGCTATGTTGCAATCGCCTACTTTTATTTGCAAATCTTTTCTTTGGGTGGCAATAGGCTTTCCCTTTCTCCATTCCGTAGCACAAACGGTTACTACATAAATACCGGGCGGCGGTGCAATGCCGCAAAGCATTCCTGTTTTTCTGTCTAAATTGACACCACTGCCTAAAGGAGCGCCTTCATTATAAGGTGGGGCATAAGGCACGGAAAAGTAGGGTGGTGGAGCCGGTGGGTTTGGAGCCGGGCTATTATATCCCTGGCCGCCTTGACCCCCGCCCACGAATGCATTGCAAAAATTATAAGATAGGGAATCCCCTAATGTTGGGCTGTCAGGATCTATAGCGCCAAAATCATAACAAAATGAATTATTAGCACAAATAATTACAGTGTCAGATCCTCTAAAACGAGCACTATTATTTGCCGGTCCGTTAGGCAAAACAGATGTGCCTGGAACTTGGGCAGTATAAGTGGCACCGGCCGCATTGGAATTAAGTAGATTATTGATACCGCCAATTCTGCAACATCTTTGGTAGGCTATGGTATAGCCTGCAGTTGTTCCGTCAAGTGTTACGTTAAACTCATAATAGCCTACCTCGTAGCAAACATCGGGTGGACTTAAAATGCAACGGCTTGGAAATCCTAAGTTTAATTTGTCTTTTCTGCTCATAGGAACAGTATTATTCCAAACAGATATATTAGTTGCATTGTTGAAAATAGAAATGCCTGCAGATTCGTCAAGTTGTGCAGCATCAGGAGGAGCGTTACAATCACGGTATAATTTTAAAACAACATGGTAAGAGTAGCTATTGCCTGCTTGAGATATAAGAGTATAATACATCTCACCGCCGGTAATATGTTTTGCATATGATTTATAAGAAAAAAAGCAAAAGAGAAATATTAGTATTGATAGGGTTTTTTTCATGCAGTTTCTATTAATAAACTTAGGCCACATTTAGCCATGTAACTAAATATCAAGACCTAGAGGTTACGATCATTGCGCTGAAATTCCATAAAACATATAAGTGCATATACCATTATTTTCAGCTTTGGAATAAATCCATTCAACACAACCACTCAAACAATTTGTAGAATTTAGTTTGATTGTATTACCAATCTGGTTGCTAAATGAAAAGGGTGATGGATTGTTAAATGTCCACCATGAGTATGTTGCTCCGGCGCCCAATGGAGGGTGTGATAAAGTGATAGGAAAATTTAAAAGAGAAACATAGCTAGGGGGATTATAAGAAGAAGGATAATCAGTAGGGTCATCACAACCGATATATTTGAACTCGACACTTTCAATAGTAAAACCGCTTGCTGTTCGAACATCATAATAATCGGTATAAGAAGTAAGTCCACTGAAAGTTATTGTATAAGTACGCTGTGTTGCTCCTACAATAGCCACCCCATTTTTGTACCATTGATAGTTAGATGATGAACAAGCAGTCAAAATAATTTGATTGGTCGTTTCATATTGGTTGTAATATGTAATCGGACCAGAAGGGGAAATAGTGGTGCATTGAGAAAATAACTGAGAACTTGATAAAAAAGGACAAAGTAGTAACGTTACTTTTAATAGTTTAAATAGTAATATTCTTTTGCTCATCAGGAGTTCTGGTTTTTAGAAAGTTAAGAGAATTTGAAAAATCAGCTAAAAGGCGATTTGAGGTGTGAGATTCTTCTATCATTCCCATATGGCCGGATTTTTCAAGAATATGAATGTACGATAAATTGGGCAGGTGTGCCAGTTGCAATCCATCCTGCAAAGGCACGGCATTGTCCATTTTCCCTAAAACAAAAAGTACTGGCAAATGTGTTTGCTTTAGTATATGTGTTCTGTCGGGCCTTGCTATCATTGACATATAATAAGAAACGAGTGCTGCACCGGAAAAGTTGTGTGATGCTTCTATTTGTTGCACTATTACTGCGGGATTTTTTTCTTTGGTAACAGCGCTGTATAAATTAGGGATGGAAGTTTTTAAAAAATTATAAGCCCCGTGTTTTTGAATAAATTCAATTCCTTTTTGGCGGGTTTGTTTTTTTTCATCGTTGTCAGGGTATGCCGTAGAGTGAAACAGGCCAAAACCTTTTAACATTTGGTGGTATTTTTCGGCAAAGGCCAGCATAATATATCCACCCATGCTATGGCCGATCATAATT
>JBQCJM010000082.1:0-24468 GCA_051952715.1 Flavisolibacter sp. | reverse complement strand
CAAATGAATGATGACGATTAACAAAGGCCCTAAAGAGAATACCGTATAATAAGCCAGTGAAGCGCTGAGTTTGGTAACCTTATCATCGGAAAAACCTTTGAACGAATCTTTTAAAGCAGACCATACCAATTTGAAAGAAAATTTTTTCATTGACACGCATTTTGTAGCAACCGTTACAAAAAAGCAGCCAATTGTCTGAACCGGGATTTATAGGGTTTATGGGATGTCTGAACTATGATTTGGGGGTGATTCAAGGATTTAACAAGAAATAAAATAGGTTTCAAACATTGAAGATTCATCTTCTTACAAATCTTTCAAATCTATCCAAATCATGGTTCGGACAGCTTTTCATTTTGCTGGTGCCTGCCTTTATCTCTAAGGTTTTTCTTTTCAAAATTTTTTTGAAGTGCTTCGGTAAGATCAACACCTGTTTGATTAGCAATGCAGATAAGCACCCATAGCACATCGGCTAATTCATCTGAAAGCTGTTTGCTCTTATCGCTTTCTTTAAAAGATTGATCGCCATAAATCCGGCTCATCAGGCGGGCCACTTCTCCTACTTCTTCAGTAAGTATGGCCATATTGGTAAGTTCGCTGAAGTAACGAACACCAATAGTTTTTATCCATTGATCAACCTGTTGCTGTGCTTCTTCTATTGTCATTACACAAACTTTAAAACACGAATTACCCAAATTGTTACGAATGTTAGCAAAAGAAGTTATTGTTTGCCAATGCTGCCGTGGTTCAGTTTAATATCCATCAGTGTTGCAATTGACCTGGCCCGGTGTTTCATTAAAGTGGCCTTTTCACCTTCAAACATTTCATCGATCGTTTCTGTAAACAGCTGTACCCATCGTTCCAAATGCTCTTTTTTAATGTTTGATAAATGGTGAATGTGATGGTGTACTTCCATTACGTTTTTGCGATATCCATGCGTATTGAAAACAATGGCTTCCCAAAAATCAGCAATTACCGGAATGTGCGTTGCAAGATCTAAAGGCACTACTTCAATGAAAAAACGTCCTATCAGTTCGTCCTGAAAAGCTTTTTTATAAAATGCGGTGAGCATTTGTACAAGGTCTTCACGTGAGCCAATATCTTTCTTTCCTGGCATTTCTGTTTTTACTTAATTCAAATTATAGAAAGTATTGCAGCAATTTCATTCTTTATTTTTTGTATCAATTACAATCGTTACCGGGCCATCATTCAAAAGTTCTACTTTCATATCTGCGCCAAAGATGCCGGTTTGTATTTTTTTATTGAGATCATTTTCTAATTGCTGTATCATTTTTTCATACAAAGGAATAGCAACATCTGGCTTGCTGGCTTTTAGGTAACTTGGACGATTGCCTTTTTTGGTAGAGGCATGCAAAGTGAATTGGCTTATCAACAAAACGTTTCCATCTTCTTCAATCACAGAACGATTCATAACACCATGTTCATCATTAAAAATCCTGAGATTGACAATTTTATTGCTTAACCATTGAATGTCTTCGGCAGTATCTGCGTCTTCTATTCCCAAGAAAACCACCAGGCCGTTTTCAATTTTCCCATTTATTTTTCCTTCGATCGTTACTGTCGCTTTTGATACTCTTTGAATAACAGCCTTCATTCTATTGTAATTTTACCAATTGCAAATCTAATTGACTATTGACTATTGACTATTGACTATTGACTATTGACTATGATTGACGTATCATCAGAAATAAAATTGCAAACAACACGCAGCGGTGGTAAAGGTGGGCAAAATGTAAACAAAGTAGAAACAGCTGTTATTGCTTATTTCAATATTGCGGTTTCGGGGCTGTTAACAGAAGAACAAAAAAAAATTCTGCAACACAAGTTATCTAACCGCATCAACAGCGAAGGAGAACTTGTTGTAAAAGCCCAAACCCATCGAACACAATTGCAGAACAAAGAAGAAGCAATTGAAAAGGTAAATGAGCTGCTTCGCACTGCATTAAAAAAGAAAAAGCTGCGCATTGCCACTAAGCCAAGCAAACAATCAAAGGAAAAAAGATTGGAAAGCAAAAAACGTTCTTCACAAATTAAAGAAGGAAGAAAAAAATTTAATCCGCGAAACCTTTTTTAACAAACAAGCGTTTTTATATTCTATAGCTTAGTATCATAAAGCATCCGTTGAAATCAAAAGTTGTTATACTGTCCTTATTCATTTTCATCATTGCAGGCTCGGTTTGCATCAATAGCTGCAAAAAATCGGAACCATTTGCCAGAACAACGCCTATCAGTTTTACAATACCACAAGGTTTTCCACAACTGGTTTACAATTTCCAGGCACACCCTATCACGGAAGAAGGTTTTTTACTGGGCAGAAAATTATTTTATGATGGAAGGCTTTCTGTTGATGGTAATTTTCCCTGCGCTTCCTGCCACCAGCCTGTAGCGGCCTTTACTACTTTTGAACACGACCGCAGCCACGGTTACAATCATTCCCACACTTTGCGCAACGCACCGGCACTGGCAAACCTGGCCTGGTACCCTGTTTATAAATGGGATGGCAGCGCTGCTACTTTAGAAGAAATTTCGCTGGCACACATAACAGCGCCGGATGAAATGGCTGAAACCATGGATCATGTAATAAGCAAATTAAAAAGTGATACGGCCTACAAAAGATTATTTAAAGCTGCTTTTGGAACCGAACAGGTATCAGGCGACAGAATTTTAAATGCTTTGTCGCAGTTCGTTATTAACCTTGTTTCGGCCAATGCGAAATATGACAGGGTAAAAAAAGGCGAAGCCAGCTTTACAGCCGAAGAACAAAATGGTTACGCTGTATTCCAGGCAAAATGCGCCGTTTGCCATACCGAACCTTTGTTTACCGATTTTAGTTTTCGCAACGTGGGCCTGCCGGTTGATCCTGTTTTAAATGATTATGGCAGAATGAGGGTGACCCATAACAGCGCCGATTCTTTAAAGTTTCGTGTGCCCAGTTTACGTAATGTTGATCTTACATCTTATTATACACACGATGGAAGACTTAGTGTGATGCGCATGATGATACAACATTATGAGAATGGCGTTATTCAAAGCCCCACTTTGGATGCTTTATTAAAAAACGGCATTGCTATAACCCAAACAGAAGAAAATGATTTGGTGGCTTTTTTAAGAACCCTGAGCGATTCTTCTTACTTAAATAATCCACGTTTTAGAGAATAGTTAACGCCAGCGAAAGCTAATTTACACGAATATGGCAGACATACTTTACAAGGAAGGATCGTTTCAAATTTTTAGTGTGCCTATGAAAGTTCATTCTCTTTTAGGATCATTGTAAACTTTGGTACAGACAAGCTTGATTTTAAAAGAATCGTTCTAACAGAAAATAATTCGTGAACATTCGTTTACATTCGTGAAGCTTAGTGTTTTAAATTCGTGTTTTTAAAATCTATATCTTTTTGAGTGGCATTAAAAATTTAGCAGGGCAAACATTGTGGTACGGAGCCAGTTCTATTGCAGCCCGGTTTCTTAATTATTTGTTGACGCCTTACCTCACTTACCAAATGGCAACCAGCTCGTATGGTGAGATGAGTATTTTATATGCAGCCATTCCTTTTTTAAACGTCATTTTCACTTACGGATTAGAAACCGCCTATTTTCGTTATGCCACCACCAAAGAACAACACGAACAGGTTTATAATACAGCAACCATTTCGCTGATCTTTTCTACAGCCATTTTAACAACATTATTGATCTTATTCAATAAACAATTTGCCGAGCTTTTACGCATTCCTTCGCACCCCGAATTTTTTACTTACAGCGCTTTGATCATTGCTTTTGATGCCATGACAACACTTGCCTTTGCCAAGCTGCGCTACGAAGGACGACCTATAAAGTTTGCAATGGTTCGCATTGTGGGCATTATCATTAACCTGGCCTGCGTGTTTTTTCTGTTGTCGGTTTGTCCAAGGCTGTATGAAAAAAATCCAAACAGCTTTATTCATGCTTTTTACAATCCTAATTACAAGGTTGGTTATGTAATTATTGCTAACCTCATTCAGTCGGTTGCTACGTTCTTTTTACTTTCAAAGGAATTTTTTTCTTTCAAATGGCAGTTCAATGGAAAGTTGTGGAAGGATATTATTCTGTATTCTTCGCCTTTGATCCTTGCAGGTTTTGCCGGCATGATCAACGAAACTTTTGACCGCATCATGCTGGGTTGGTGGTCTTCGGCGCCAACGGAAACAGAAAAATTAGCACAGGTAGGTATTTATGGCGCCTGTTATAAATTATCCATTCTTATAACACTGTTCATACAAGCTTTTCGTATGGGCGCCGAGCCTTTCTTTTTTAAACAGGCACAAGGCCAGCAACCACAAAAAGTGTATGCAAGAGTGATGAAATTCTTTGTCATCATTATCTGCTTTATGTTCCTTGTAGTTGTTCTTTTCCTCGACATCTGGAAGTATTTTGTAGGTAAGGCCTATTGGAGCGGATTGAAAGTAGTACCCATACTTTTATTGGCCAACATGTTTCTTGGTATTTATTACAATCTTTCTATTTGGTACAAACTTTCCAATAAAACCCTTGCCGGTGCGTGGATCACTGTCATTGGAGCCACCATAACTCTGGTTATTAATTTTATTTTCATTCCGCGATTTAGTTATATGGCTTGCGCCTGGGCTACTTTTTTGTGTTATGGAAGTATGATGGTGGTTTCGTTTGTTTGGGGACAAAAACATTATCGTGTTCCTTACGCCTGGAAGAAACTGGTAGCTTATATGCTTATCAGCGTGGCACTGTATGGCCTGTATGCGTTATTTAGCTACTTTGACTTTGGCATGTGGGCCAACAGGATTGTTGCTTTGATACTACTTACTTTGTTTGGATTACTAATTGTAAACGTAGAGAGAAAAGAGTTTCAAAAAATGCCCTATATCGGCAGGTTTGTCTAAAGAACGAAGCTTTTCATCATTAGAAAAATTACTCAGGAGCAAAAAAGAGCCTGCATAATGCAAGAATTTTTTTGTAAAGGACCAGTTTGCCCATTAATCGTTTCAACCCTTTCAAATCATAGTTTGCATCATATCATCTTCACAAACGGGTTTGTTTTCATCTCATCACCGATTGTAGTAGAATCGCCGTGACCGGAATAAACAATCGTATCGGCAGGTAAAGTGTATAATTTGGTTTTGATACTTTCTTCCAGAATGGTAAAATCGCCGCCCGGCAAATCGGTTCTGCCTACACTGCCCTGGAACAACACGTCGCCGCCAATTAAAAACTTATCTTCTTTACTGTAAAAACTAATGCTGCCTGGCGAATGCCCCGGTGTAAATAATACCCGCAGCTCGTCCGCTCCAATCTTTACTACATCATCTTCATCCAAAAAGTGTAATTCACCATCATAATTATCAAAAGGCAATTGCCAAAGTTGTCCCGAAGCAGGGCCATAATCAAGCACCGGTTTCTCTAATTTATTAAGATAAAGTGATAGGCCAAAAGTCTTTGCTACAAAGCGATTGCCGAAAATATGATCCAAATGGCAATGCGTATTAAGCAGGTAAATGGGCTGCAAACCGTTTTTTTCAATAAAATTTTTTAATTCCATTTCTTCCGAGGCAAAATAACAGCCGGGGTCTATAATACAGCACTGCCTTTTTTCGTTGTAAACAACATACGTATTCTCCTGGACGGGATTGAATGTAAATGCTTGAACAGTTAACATGCAGATTTTTGTATTTTTAATTGCAATTTACTATCCAAAATCGGGAGCTATTTAAAAGAAATCGCATCTACTTTATGATTAAAACGATTGGCCGGCTGGCCTGTGCTTCATTGCTTGTTCTTTCTGCCAATGTTCATGCACAGGTAAATGCCGTGGAGTTTGGCAAGAACCGCGTACAGTACCAGAAATTCAAATGGAAATATTATCAAACCGAAAACTTCAATACTTACTTCAGCCAGGATGGATTGGAGCTAGGTAAATATGTAGCCCAGGTTGCCGAAAAAGAATTGCCTCAATTAGAAGAATTTGTTGAATACGGTTTGCAGCGCAGGGCCAACGTGGTTATCTATAACAGCTTTGACGAAATGCAGCAATCCAACATTGGCCTTGGCATTGACTGGCAAAGTACCGGCGGCGTTACTAAACTGGTGAATAACAAAATGCTGGTTTATTTCGATGGCAGTCATGAAAACCTGCGCAAACAAATTCGCCAGGGGATTGCCGGCGTGTTGGTTGCCAATGTTTTATTTGGCGATGATTTGGGTGAGATGGCAGCCAATCAAACTTTGTTAGATCTGCCCAAATGGTTAACTGATGGCTATATAGATTATGCTGCCGAGGAGTGGAGCACCACGCTGGATGACCAGTTAAAAAGCGCCTTACTTAGCGGTGACTATAATAATTTTTATCAGCTGGCTTTTGCCAAACCTTTATTGGCCGGTCATGCGTTTTGGTATTACATCGGCAATAAATACGGAAGGGCAAAGACCACCTACTTGCTTTATCTCTCCCGCATTTACCGCAACCTGAACAGCGCCACGCAGCGAATTGCTAAAAAGAAATTTAAAGCCGTGCTGCAGGATTTTATGACCGAGATGTCGCAGATGTATTATAAAGACATTCGGGCACGCAGACTGGTGCCTAAAGGGCAATTATCGGTAACTGAAGAAATTGGCAAGAAAGACTTTATTCGGTTTAATGCCAATCCGCAACCAAGAAGCTTTGCTTATGCTGTGGTTGAATTTAAGCAGGGAAAATACAGTGTTACTTTCCATCCCAATTTTGTAGATAGAAAAGTAATTCTTCAATATGGCGTTCGCTCAAGAGAAGATGAGATCAACCCCAACTATCCTATTCTTGCCTGGGACGGAAAAGGAACAAGACTGGCCGTTGTGTATAATGAAGAAGGGAAAAATAAATTATTTGTGTACGATGCGCTGAACCAGGTAAAAATTATAAAGCAAGATTTGCCGCAGTTTACACAGGTGCAGGATGTGAAGTACATGCTGGATGCCAATACACTTTTGTTTAGCGCCGTAAAAAGTGGCCATACAGATATTTTTGTTTACAAAATTGACAAACAAACTACAGAGCAAATTACCAATGATGTATATGATGATCTTGACCCGGCTTTTGTAGCTTTTCCTGGCAAAACAGGGATTATCTTTTCCAGCAACCGGCCTTCGGCCACTGCAGCGGATGCTGATACGGCACTCGGTTCTCCACACTACAACATTTTTTTAATTGATAACTGGAATAAATCTGAGTTCAAGCAAATTTCTCAGCTCACCAATGTAAAATTTGGCAATGCCCGCTATCCTTCGCAATACAACACTTCGCACTTCACTTTTGTAAGTGATGAAAACGGCATTAACAACCGTTACGCCGGATTTTTCAGATCGGAAAGAGCCGGTCTCGACACGCTGGTTTTCATTGGAGATGAAGTGTTGCGCAATCCCCCGCCAAAAGAAGTCGACAGTGTGCTGAAGGATTGGGACAAAGCAGACATTGATTCTGTAGGTTTTGTTTCCATCACCAACGATTCTACCTATGTATTTCCACTAACCAATTATCAAAGCAGCTTATTGGAAACAAGAACTGCTGGCGATAATAGTTTGGTAAGCGAAGTAACCAGGCAGGGCAATTATAAGTTTTTGTATCGTTTAAAAGTAGATGAAACAGCATTGCACCGACGTAATGTAACCGCCAAGCCCACGGAATACATGAAAAAAGTGATTGACCGTGAGCGCATTGCGGCCAGCAAAAACGAAAACATTAATCATCCGGCAGGTGATACGGCCAAAAAGCAAAATGATTTCTTCCAGAACGAATTTCAGAACGAAAAGAAAGACAGTTCTTCTGCCGATCAATCGCAATTAGGAAAAGTGTTTGATGCAGAAGAAATTTCGGAAGAAACCATTTTGAAAAAAGCAAAACTGTATGAATATCGTCCGCCAAAATTCTTTAACGATTACGTGGTGGCTGGCTTAAACAATACCATGTTTGGCGTAAGTAAATACCAACCTTACCAGGGCGGCCAGGGGCCTATTGAACCTGCCAATGGTAACGACCTGAATGGTTTGATCAGGATGGGTACTGTTGATCTTTTTGAAGATTATAAAGTTTCCGGCGGCATACGCTTTGCACCCAATCTGCGTGACAATGATATTTTGTTTGAGTTCACCAATCTGAAAAAAAGATTTGACTGGGGCTTCACCTATTATCGAACCAGCGTCGAAAATATAATTGACACTACAGGCCAGGGCGGTTTGGCCTTTGTAAAGCAACATTCCAGCTATTACCTTGCACGCCTCAATTATCCTTTTGATAAAGTAAGGAGTGTGCGGCTAACTGTTGGTCCCCGCTTTGACAAAACAATTTTTCCAGCCGGCTTTTCTGTAAACGATCTAAAAGTACCCGACAGAACAAAAACCTTTGGCCAGTTTACAGTAGAATATGTGCATGATAACACACTGAACCCAACCATGAATATCTGGAACGGGCTTCGATGGAAGACTTATGTAGACTGGTTTACCGATCTGAAACCGGGAAATACCGAAGGCCGCTTCTTATTCAATGCCGGATTTGACGCAAGACATTATTTGCCTATTTACAGAAATGTGATCTGGGCATTGCGGGCCGCAGGCGATTTTTCCTGGGGCAATCAAAAAGTAATTTACTATCTCGGCGGTGTTGACGGATGGCTGAAGTTTAGGGATAATGTCAACCCGGATAATGGTACTTACCGCTACTTCGACCCAACCAATACGCCTGACCCTGATCAGGATTATACTTACCAGGCACTGGCCGTAAATCTTAGAGGCTTCAAACAAAACATTGCTAATGGCAACAATAATGTCGTTATCAACAGCGAAGTAAGAATGCCGGTATTCAGCACCTTGTTTAACAAGCCAATCAACAATGCTTTCTTACGCAATTTTCAACTGGTGCAGTTTATTGATTTGGGCACGGCTTGGAACGGCCGGTACGATGATTTTTCACGACCAACCTCCCGATATGTTGATCCGCAAAATCCAAACATCATTGTAAAACTGAAAGCCGGTGGCATTGGACCATTTGCCGGCGGTTATGGATTTGGTGTACGCAGCACTTTGTTGGGTTATTTCATCCGCTACGATGTAGCCTGGCAGATGAATGGTATTTTCAAAGGCAAACCTCAAACTTACCTGGCTTTGGGATTAGATTTTTAATAGAGGAATAAACCATCATAAAAAAAGAGATGCCTTTGTGCATCTCTTTTTTTGTAAATCTGCAAGTGCATTCTTAATACTTAAGACAAATGAATTGATGGCAATTTATTTTGCCTCAAAAACTCAAAGCAAAAAACCAAAAGAATGCCGATTGTATAAGCTATCATGTCAATTCATTGAAATGAATTGCCCAAAATAATATTAGCCAGCTTAGATTGCTGAAGTCCTATGTAATGAATGAAATTCAGGTATTGCAATAACTCTATTGCATACGCAAACAATAGAACTGATAAACCTGTAATTATAACAGGTGTATTAAAAAAGCTTTTGCAAAAACAATATATCAAAATTACCACCAGCAAATCGCCAATGTAAGGACGCACTATCCTGTCATGAACGAAACACGCAATGAAAACTTCAATTAAAAATAAAATCAGTGCAGCAAAAAAATATTTCTTATTGAAAACAATCATA
This sequence comes from Flavisolibacter sp., assembly GCA_051952715.1. Classification (GTDB taxonomy): domain Bacteria; phylum Bacteroidota; class Bacteroidia; order Chitinophagales; family Chitinophagaceae; genus Flavisolibacter. The sequence continues at coordinate 14,820 of JBQCJM010000082.1, read as the reverse complement.
CTTGCAATTAAAAACCATTAAAGAAATCAGGAGGTGCTTAACAGCGTTTTACTCAGCCTTTTAATGGTAAGGTAGATCAGCGTCATAAAAACCGAATAGCAAAAAATCATGCTCCAGTCGAACCGGTTGCGAATAGGATGAACGATCAAATACATAATCTCATTAAAAAGACGGAAAGGGTTTGAAAAAACGTCCCAGCTATTAAACCGCAAATACCTGCCCACATACACACCAAAAGCGTTGAGCAACATCATAGGATAAACAAATAGCCATTCGTTAGCAATATTAAGTTTCATCTCCATCATCTTTTCCATTTGCCGCATGGATAAAATGCCAAGGAGCAAACCGTTCCATGCAAAGGACAGGATCAATGCCAGGTCAAACCAAAGCGGTACGGATCTAACCCACAAATGAAACAGATCGGTGATGATATAAAATGAATTAGGAATAAAAAGCAACCAGCTTATGAAAACTAAAATAAACTTCCAATTGTTATGAATCAATTGCGGCCGCCTTATTGCAAAACGGCTGATGGCATAAGGAACAAAGGCCAAAAATAAATTCCATATCAGCCACACAAACAAAATATTGCCTGTATAGACAACTCTTATGCCTGTAAGACAAACGCTAAAAGCACAGGAAAGCAGTAAGATGCCTTCTACTTCTGTTTTCTGGAAATCTTTATTCAACAAAAACTTATTCTCAACGTGTTTAAACATGTTCTAAAATTTTAGGGATAAAAATGATTGCCCCCACAAGCAGCGCCGCAAAAGCTGTGATCAATACAGCCGCAGCCGCCAGGTCCTTCACCAGCTTTATCTGCGGATGTTTTTCCAGTGAAATAAAATCCATGGTCTTTTCAACAGCTGTATTCAATATTTCTGCCATCCACACTATTGTCATTACAATAATAATGGCCAGAAATTCTCCTTTCGAAATTTTTAAAATAAAGCCCGAAGCAACGGCTGCAATGGTTAATGCCAAATGAATCCATGCATTATGTTCTGTACGCATCAAAGCCTTAAGACCACTCCATGCATAAGTAAAACTGTTTCCTCTTTCCTTCCATGAAAATCTTTTTCTTTCCATTATGTACTGGTTTTATGTGCAATCCATTTCCACCAAAATGCGGTGCAGGTTGTGTACACAAATATGTGATAAAGGTCGTCACTTATCGAATGGCCGTTCTTGATAATAACCATATAAACAGGCATCAAAAAAATAATGGCCAATAAGGTAATAATAAAACCCATAAAATGAGTGGGAATGTAAAACAGACCCAACCGTTTAAACCATATTGTTTTCATACTGGTTAGTTTAAAAATTATTGTTTAAGATTTTCTCTCTTTTAATAGTTACCACTGAACTTTCTTTGAAAAATGCATTACTACCGCCAAGGATATAAATAGGCCAATACTGCCCAGCAATAAAGAATAATCCTGCAATTGAAGTATGGTGAAAACATAAGCATACAATAAAACCAAAATAAAAGACATTAAAATTGCCAGCCTGGCCGAAGTAAGTAGCCCCTTTATAAACCATCCAATCAAGCCTATTGTAAATACAGAAGCAATAATATAGGACAAGTTGAAATCGATGTATTCAGAAAACGAAAGGAGCAATGTATAGAACAGTATCAGCGCAAGCCCGATCAACCCATATTGAAATGGATGAACAGATTTTTTGTTGTTGGTTTCAATAATAAAAAAAGATGCGAAGGTGAGCAGTAGACAAAGCGCTGCATATTTTACCGACCGCATAGTTTTTTGATAGCTATTTACAGGCATAAAAAGACTGGCACCAAATGCAGAGGCATTGATATTGTTTGCCTGGGTAGCAGGCACAGTTGCCGCTTTTTCTACAGCGAGATTCAATTCAAAAGGAGCAAAAGTATATGCCGAACCAGCCCATTGTTGCGGATAACTCCTTTTATACGCAATGCTTTTCCATGTAGCAGAAAAACCTTTGTCGCTAATCTCGCTCTTTTGAGGCAAGGTGCTTCCATTAAAACTTGGATGAGGCCAGTTTGAACTCAATGTTACCGTAGTGGTTTTGCCGGTTGGTGAAAACAAAAGCTGTTGCGAACCATTTAAACTAAAAGAAGAAGAAAAAGAAATGTTTTGCAAGTCTTGCAATGAAGCAACATTTAAGTTGGCCTGTAACGCATTGTTTAACGAACGGTCATCAGAAGTTTGTGGCGATAAAGTCAAAACCGAATCGTTCCATTTCAATGCAATTTCTTCGTTAAGCCCCTTGTTATCCGATATAGGCAGTTTCACGGTTGCTTCGTTCCAAATAATATCATCTGGCAGAATATTGAGTTTTGCAAGCTGCAGGTTTTGGAATTTTCCCTGTATAGAAATTTCGGAAGAATACAACATTACCTTGTAAATTCCACGGTGTTTTTCCTGCGGCGTTACACCGGCTGTAATGGATAAATCATCGGGCAAAAAGAAAGCATACTGTTTTTCCCTCGTGGTTTTTAACGTAGTGGCGTCCGTTTTTGTTTCCCAATAAGGAAGCACAATAACAGGCCCCGTAACAACCTGCGATGCAGCCCATTTGCTGCTTACTTCTGTAACGGCTTCTTTTTGCCTCGCCTCTCTTTCAGCAACCAGGTCTTTTACATAAAAAGCAGGTATCTGCAATATCAGAACCAGCAAGCCAATAATAAGACCTTTAATCAATAATTTACTTTTAGTCCATACATTTTGAATGACGGTTTCCATGTTGTTTATTTTGTTGATTGGAAAATGGTTAATAATTGTGTTTTACGATAACAGATCCATAATGGTATGACGCCGATTATGCCAAACGAGCAATCGATCAAACGCCAACCAAGAGGTATTCCTCTGAATGAACCTGCAATAAATGCCAGGGGAAAAATCAGCACACAAGCAATCAACCCAAATTGAATTACCCATATATTTTTAACCGGATCACGATAAGGACCAATAAAAAGAATGGCCAGAATAAAATGAGCAAAAGCCAGCCAGTCGTAGCCATAAAGGAGAAAAGGATGTGCTGTGTTTGTTTCACGATAGGCTACTAACACCCTTGAAAGCCACAGATGCATATTTGATTCAAGTGAAAAGAACCGTAGAAGAAAAGATAGCTCTGCGTCAATTGGAATGGCAGTGAGTCCGCTCAAAAAAAGGCTGGTGATAAAAAAACAAAGAAGCCAGCGGATAATTTTAATTTCTTTTTTCATGGTTTAAAAGCACTTTGTATTTCAAAGTATAATAGCAAAAAAAATTATTTTATTCCCTTAATCATTCTCTCCAATGCTGAAATATGGTCGGTAAAAGATTTTTCTCCCACCTTGGTAACAGAATAAGTGGTATTGGTTTTACGGCCAATAAATCCCTTATGCACTTTAATAAAACCTTCTTCCTCCAGCGTTACCAAATGCGTTGCCAGGTTGCCATCGGTTACTTCCAGCATTTGTTTCAAATCATTAAAACTAATCTCCTCGTTCACCATAAGAATGCTCATTACACCCAATCGAATACGGTTGTCGAAAATTTTATTGAGTCCAGATATGGGATTGTTTACCGCCATTAATTTTTATGCTTCACAAGTTTAATTATTCTACTACTGGTTGTCTTTCATATTTCCACCACATGGCAAAACCATAAATTATATGCAACAATCCAAAACCAACGCCCCAGAAATACAAGCCGTACCCGGGAAACTGCGTACTTGCCAAACCAAGCAATATTTCCAATACCCCTAAATAGCGTATTTCACTCAAGGTGTATTTACTTCCATTAACCAGCGCCAATCCATAAAATATCAGGCAGGCCGGAACAACAAAACGCCATTCATCGTGCTGCAGCATGGCCAGCATAAAAATACCGCCGGCCACCAGCGGTATCAGCATATTGATGGTTAGCATTTTAGATGTATGATTCCAAAGTGGTATTTTATTTTTGCCAGCCCTGCGCCAGGTGAAGTAAAAAGCAGATAACAAAGAAAGCGCTAACACCACCATTGCCAGCATAAAAAGGCTCAGCTTCAATTTGTGAAAAGCAAGATTAGTATAACCAAGGCTGTTGTACTGGCTGTAATATTCATGAATCCAATCATAGGCGAAATAAACACCAACCAAAGCCCAAAGCCCCGCCGCTATGCCACTTAAGCCGCTTAATGAAATAAACCGGCTGGAACGCTGCATCATTTTGCGAATGTCTTGCAGTGCATCTAAATGTTGGTTTTGCTCAATCATAAAAAGCGCTTTGTAATGCAAAGTAATGGTAAAAAGTCGGATAGTCCAAGAACTCTATTCTAATGCGTGTAAAATAATTTTACATGCTTTGTCAATCTTGTCCTCTGTAATATTCAAAGGTGGCGATATACGCAAACAGTTAGAAGCAAACAAAAACCAATCTGTAATCACACCTTCTGTACTTGCCGATGGATCGAGGCACTTATCTATTACTTTTTTGCATGAATCAAAGTCCTCAAATTCTACTGCCATCCAAAGCCCGAAGGAGCGAATGGTTTTTATTTTTGGATGTTGCAACAGAGAAAGGAACAACGCTTCTTTTTTTGAAACCTGGAAATCTTCTTCCAGCAAAACTTCAAATGCCGCCTTGCCTGCAGCGCAGCAAACCGGATGCCCGCCAAATGTAGTAATGTGACCAAGTACGGGGTTGTCAGCCAATTGATCCATCAATTCTTTATCAGCCACAAAGGCACCTAAAGGCATGCCGCCTCCAAGTGCTTTTCCCAAGATCAAAACATCAGGAACCACATCAAAATGTTCGAAGCCCCAAAGTTTTCCCGTTCTTCCAAAACCTGCCTGCACTTCATCCAAAATAAATAAGGCACCAACTTCTTTGCATCTTTGCTGTAATGCTTTTAACCAACCACTATGCGGAGCAATGATCCCTGCTTCGGCCTGCACCGTTTCAGCAACGACGCAGGCTGTTTCTTCAGTGATGTATTTCAGTTCGTCAAAAAAAATATAATTTATGTGATGTATACCCGGTAATAACGGACGGTAAGCATTGCGCCAGTACTCGCTGCCAATAATACTTAAAGCACCCTGGGTAGAACCATGGTAAGAATTGTTGAAAGCAATAATTTCTGTACGACCTGTTACCCGTTTAGCCAGCTTCATTGCACCTTCCACCGCTTCGGCGCCGGAGTTAGTGAAATAAACTGAATTTAAAGTGGATGGCAAATGTTCTGTCAGCAATTTTGCATATTGCACCTGTGGGCTTTGCACAAACTCGCCATACACCATTACGTGCATGTAGTCATCTAATTGTTTTTTGATGGCGTCCACTACTTTTGGATGACGGTGCCCAACATTGGCCACGCTTATGCCGCCAATAAGATCAATGTATTGCTTCCCCGAAGCATCTGCCAACTCACAGCCCTCTGCCTTTACAATTTCTAAAGCCAAAGGCGCCATGGATGTTTGTGCCACGTGTTGAAGAAATAGCTGTCGCAAATTCATATTGCTAAAGTAAGGAGGAATGGTTTCATGCAGAGAAGCATTCAATAGACGTTGCTTTGCTTGCATTTTGGTTGGGAGAGACTAAGCCGAAGAGAATTGTTGGCGTTGAAGAGTGCGACGCAAGAGAAATTTCATAGCCATACAAAAGCCGGGTTCATAAATAAAATAAATCGTAAATCTGCAATCGTAAATCTTAATTCCATGGCTTTACTACTTCCGGTTGAAAATAAATTTCCCCGATGGGGCGAGGGTTGCTTTATTGCGCCTAACGCCACTATTGTTGGTGATGTGATTATGGGTAACGAATGCAGTATTTGGTTTAACACAGTGGTTCGGGGCGATGTTAATAGCATTCGCATGGGCAACAGGGTCAATGTTCAGGACGGCGCTGTGATCCACTGCACGTATCAAAAAACGCAAACCATTATTGGCCACAATGTTTCCATTGGTCATAACGCTATTGTTCATGGCTGCACGGTGCACGACAACGTGTTGATAGGCATGGGCTCTATTGTTATGGACAACGCCGTTATTCACAGCAATACCATTATTGCTGCAGGCGCCGTGGTATTGGAGGGAACCATTTGTGAAGGCGGAGCTATCTATGCCGGCGTACCGGCCAAAAAAGTGAAAGACATTTCTATAGAAAAGGTTGAAGGTGAGATCAACAGGATCGCTACTAATTATGTGGGCTATGCCAAATGGTTTGAAGATGCCAATGACGCAGCCAAGGACTTTTAATACTGAATATTTCGTTCTATCTTTATAGAAACGGTATTCATGAAAACGATCCGCTACATAATCATTGCTTGTTCATTTACCCTCATGCTTTCTTCCTGCAGTTTGTTCAAACCCAAATACGGTTGCGGCAACAACGGCGGCAAGAATGTTGGCGCCGAAAAAATCATTGACGGCAGCGCACCCAAAAAATCAGCAAAGTTCAAGGCATAACAATTGTATAATGCAGCTAAACGCATAATGCCATTGTCTATTGGGTAGATTTACTCAAAAATTGTGGAGCGTAACTTTACTAATCAAGAAAACATTTTTTTATGAGCCTCACCCTAAGAACAACGCTTGGTTGCACAGAAGCCGTAATAGATGACGATGGCGGCTTAAAACGCTTTTACCAGATCGCTGATATATTAAGCGATGACCTGCAGGTAAACTTTACCAACAAGGAAGATGATTTTGATGCCATCAGTTGGGACTTTCACTTAGGACATCATGAACTGACCTTGCAATACAGCATTTACAACGGGATATCCATGTTTCCCACCAAAACAAAAGATGCCCGCAAAAGGGACAACAAAGCTGTAGTAGAACTGGCAAATGTACTGGAAGGAAAGCTGATGAACATTGACCTGCGACAACGTGTGGCTTGATCCTTAAAGCCATTGTTTTAAACATCAGTTTTGAACTGCCTGCGCCACCACTCTTCTATTTCCGGGAAAATTATTTTAAACCACACGGTAAATAACTGTGGCTGGTTTTGCATGCCCGATCTGATCTTATCCATTTCCTCGTAACGAAAGGCTGCTACTTCGTTTTTATTTAGTTCAATTGGCCCTTCATATATTCCTGCAAATACATGGTCATATTCATGTTCAGTCAAACCATTTTCCACAGCGGCCTGATAGGTGAAAGAAAATATCTCTTTAATGTCAGCATCAAAACCCAATTCTTCTTTTAATCTTCTTTGGGCAGCTGCTTCAACTTTTTCGCCGGGATAAGGATGACTGCAACAGGCGTTGGTCCATAAATAAGCGCCATGGTATTTTTCGCCGGCACGCTGCTGCAAAAGCATTCTTCCTTTCTTATCAAAAATAAAGACGCTGAAAGCCCTGTGTAGTAAGCCTTTCCGATGCGCCTCCATTTTTTCCATCACACCAACCTGTTCGTCATTTTCATTTACCAATATCACTTGTTGTGTTTCCATTCAGTTAGAAATTGCATTGAAATGCATTGTTCAGAGCAGGTCATTTTTTATAGTGCCTGAATCTTGCAATCTTTTTAATAAGGGCGGAGCGCCCAATTTTTGCAAAGCCGCCAAATGCCTGTGATGATGGAGATCAGTTCCGGCAAAATCGTAGTACTCTTTTTTTACAAGATATTCGGCCAGTTCCAGCACCGAGTTACCATAATGGCCGGTGAGAGACAATAAATTCAATTGAAAAAAAAGCCCTGCATTTTTCAGCTCATCAAACAACTCTCTTTTCCTGTTGAAATAAGTATAACGTTCGGGGTGGGCAATGACAGGCTGGTAGTTTTGCATTTGCATTTCAAACAGCACTTCCTGCAGGTCAAGCGGCGCACTATGCATGGAAAACTCTACCAGCACTTTATTCCCGCTGATGGGCAGCAGCGGAATTTTATTTTTTAATAATTCTTTGAAATGTTCATCGATATAATATTCAGCGGCTGCGGATAACTCGGTGGAAATACCGGCTTCCTTTACAGCTTTATTCAGTTCGACAATACCCGATTGAATGATCTGGGGAGTATTAGGATAAAGTTCCCAGAAAATATGCGGCGTGGTCACGATCTTCTTATACCCCAGCGCCGCAAAACCTTTGATCAGTTCCAAAGAAGTTGCTATGTCGGGCGAGCCGTCATCAATACCCGGCACCAGGTGCGAGTGCATATCGGCACCCAGCCAGGAAAGATCCGTAGTCTTATTTTCCTTTTTCCTAAAAAAAAACATCTATCTCTTTTTCTTTTCGAGCAATTGATAATACAGTTGTGACATATCCTTCATTAAACGCTGGTAGCTGAACCGCTGCATAACATGGCTGCTGCTGTTAGCACCCAGTGTTTTTCTCAGTTCATCATCCTGTACCAATCGCAATAAGTGATCGCAATATTGTTCCGTTTGCTGCACATCGGCTAGTAAAGCCGTTTGTCCTTCCAGCACAATATCGGCAATGCCGCCCACTCTTGTAGATACAATCGGTTTGTCGGCTGCTTGCGCTTCTATAAGACTTACCGGCGTGCCTTCATTAAAAGAAGTGAGGCAAACAATGTCTAATCCTGCATTGATCACATCTACATCGCTGCGCCACGAAGTAAACACAAGCGGATGCGGATGTGCCGTATCGTTTTGGGTTGAAAAATTTATTCCTGATTCAGCGGCAATATTTTCAAGGTCATTCCTTGTTTCCCCATCGCCTATGATAAATGCTTTTACCTTTTTGTCAGTGTTTTCCAGAACATGCTTAACAGCTTTCAAAAAAAGATAGTGATTTTTTACAGGCACTAACCGGCCTATAATGCCAATAGCAATGGTGTCATCGTCAAGTGCGAACGCTGTTCTGAAGCGTTTTCTTTTTTCTGCTTTTTGCGCCTGAAACCTGTCAAGGTCAAAGCCCAGGGGAACGACATGAAATTTTTCTTCCGGTGCAATTTTAAATTGGTGTGCCAGCTCTTTTTTTTGCTGGTGGCTGATGGCAACAATGGCATCCGTTTTACGGGCCAAAAATCTTTCCGTATTGATAAAAACATTGCTCTTTAAAGCATTAAAATAAGAATGAAACACGTGGCCATGAAACGTATGCAGCACCACCGGAACCTTACAGGAAGATGCCGCCAGCCTGCCTAAAGCTCCCGGCTTGGCCGCATGGGTATGCACGATGTCGGGCTTAAAGCTTTTGATGAGGTTTTTCAATTCCCTGTACGCAAAATAATCACCCGCGGGATTGATGGAACGGCCCATGCCTTTTACGGTTACGTACTGTATGCCTAACTGGTCGGTTAAGTAAGCAGCGCTTTTTTCATGGTCTTCTTTTTCGCCTACTACCAATATCGTCTCAAATTCCGGCGAAAGGTATTTGGAAAGATAGGTGGCGTTGAGTACAGGGCCGCCCACTGCCAGGCGGTTGAGTATGCGGAGAACACGGGGCATGGAGGCAAAGATGGGGGAAAAGGTTAAGATTGAGACAGGGAAAGCAGGTTTTATGTTTATATGGACGCCTGCCTTAGTAAGATGAGTGGTGTTAAGGAGAATCTGTCAGAATTTTAGAAAGCGGCTTTCGCTTTCTTTCGGTCATTCTTATTGTCTTAGGTTACATTCTCCTGAAAGAAAGGTAACCCCACCCCCCTGAAGAGAGGCTTAGAACAGTCATTATAAGTTACAGTTATTCTTTTTGGTTGGTTGGTTACCGGGCCCCCATCCCCGCCCTTCCCCCAATAGGGGAAGGAAAAGGCTCCGTAGTATGATTGCGGTTGCTTTTTCTAAATATATAGGCGTTATGTGCAATGAGGTGCTGAAGTTGTTTCTTAAATCGAAGCCGGTAAGTCTTTTGCTAACGACCACTATTTTTGTAGTGCGGTGATTGTAGGAGATTTAGTCCTGCAACAGGGAGCTGATATAGCAATTGCATTGATAACGTAATTTTGGTAAGGTACTAAAGCAATGTACTTCGTATTGTTACCCTATGCTTTCGTACAATTTTACTGGCCATGGTAATTGTCCTATACATTCACTCGCATTATCCTTGCCTCAACTATGCCTCATCCATACATGACCCCCTTTTGATGCAGGGCCGAAGAGGCACTAAAGTGCGTCAATTTGCCTGGTTTTGTAGACTGGAAAGGTAGATATTGGTTCTGACGCCTGTCGGCACCAAGCGGCTGCTGTATAACAATTTAATCCTACCTGATGAATTGATAGAAGACACGGAAGAGAATAAAAACTGTATGACGGCTACAGTCGAAAAAAGAAAAAGCAGCGTTGCCGGAAGTGTATTTGAGCAGCGGCAATAGCAATGTCTGGCGGGATGTTTTAATCTTATAAAAGGCAATGTGTATTTACAGGTAGAAAGCTAAAAACAGTTTTGTGCTTTTATTTGTATGCTGCGGATGCTAACAAATTGGCTAAATTGCGGGGCTATCGTGAGTTGCCTCTTTTCTTTAAAATTTTATTGTTGACGTATCAACGTAGCCGCGGCGCATGCAATATATCAGTTTACTGGATTACGCAATTTTACCCATGGTGCTGGGTTTGGTTTATGGACTTGCCTACAAGCAAAGAAATAAAAAATATCCCCCGGGGCATCCGTGGCGGCACTATTATATTCCCGGCCTTACCGTAAAGATCTTCGGCGCCATTTTTATTGGCATGCTGTACCAATACTATTATGGGGGCGGTGATACTTTTAATTATTACAGGTTTGGCAAAATCATTAACAGTGCTGCAGATGAATCGCTGGTAAAATGGATCAATCTATTATTTCACGTTCCGGATTATTACAATCCCGAATATTATAGCTACACGTCCAGCATACCCTGGTACAATGCAACGGCTAACTATGCGGTGTGTTCTCTTTCGGCAGTTGCCAGTTTTATTACATTGGGCACTTATTTACCTGCGGCTGTACTTTTTGCCTATGTTTCCTTTAGCGGCATCTGGGCACTGTTTCGAACCTTTGCTTCTTTGTACCCAAAACTAACCCGGTCTATTGCTGTTTCTGTATTATTTATTCCCAGCACGTTCATCTGGGGATCGGGCATTTTTAAAGATACTATTTGCATGTTTGCCCTTGGATGGCTTACTTATGCTTCTTTCAGGTTTTTGATCCAAAAGGATTTCAGCTTTAAAAACATCGTTATTGCTGCGCTAAGCTTTGTTTTGATCGCCACGGTAAAGATCTATATTTTGATCGGTTTTATGCCGGCCCTGATCATGTGGATACTTTTTACCTACACGCAAAAAATACCCAGCTTAGGCTCACGCCTGCTCATTAAAGGTTTTGTGATCGCTGCAACACTGGGGGGCTTTGTGTTTCTTATGCAGCGGTTCGGCAATGAATATCTTGGAAGATACTCGCTTGATAATATTGAAGAAACAGCACAATCAACGCGGCGGTGGATCACTTATTCATCTTCAAGAAGCGAGGGATCGGCCTATAACCTTGGTGATTTTGATCCCAGTATTACCGGCATGACCACCAAGTTTCCGTTGGCAGTGAATGTAACCCTCTTCCGGCCTTATATCTGGGAATCAGGCAAGGTCATTATTTTCCTTTCGGCTATTGAAGCTTTTTTGTTCCTGTTCCTTACACTGAAGGTTATGTTCAGCACAGGCCTGAGACGCTTTTGGCAAAGCATTAGCGCCAATCCTACCATACAATTCTGCCTTATTTTTTCGCTGATCTTTGCCTTTGCTGTGGGTATCTCGTCGTACAATTTCGGAGCCTTGTCCCGTTACAAAATTCCCTGCCTGCCTTTTTATTTGCTTGCGCTGGTTCTTATTTACTATCAAAATGCAAGGCCGGGACAAAAGCTATTGGGAAAAATAATATAGGTTAAGCAAACAAGCCGATAAAAGCAGCGGCTTGCGAGTTGACACTATATTGCTCCACAATTTTCTTTCTTCCCGCATGTCCCATTTCCTGCCTAAGATTTTCGTCTTTCAGTAATCGTTCCAATGCATTTTCCCACTCCAATGCTGTGGTACATAGAAAACCATTAACACCCTGATCAATAATTTCGTTATTTACACCAACGGCGGAGGCAACAGCTGGCTTTTGCAGCGCCATATATTGAATGGCTTTGAAGCCGCATTTACCTTTTGTCCATTCATCATCAGGCAAAGGCATAATGCCAATATCAATTTTATTCAACTCTCTTACTTCCGCCTCTTCAGACCAGGGAACGAAATAGAAATGGAGTTGTTGAAGCTGTGGGGGCTTGTTGGCCATTACCATCAGCTCATAATCATATTTTCTTTGCAGCCCTGCCAAAACGGGTTCTATTTGTTGCAGGTAGGGTAAAGTGCTGTGCGAGCCTGTCCAACCAATGATGGTCTTTTTATTTTGAGGCAACCTGCCGGGTGTAAAGGTTTTTTCCGTATCCACAACAGTAGGTATCATCTCCACCCTATGCGTGAACTTCCCGGCATAAGCAGCGAGGTACTGGTTGCCCGTAACTACGGTATGTGCCCAGCTGCAAATTTTGCCAACCTTTGCATAGGACTTTATCCACCGACGCAGGCGTGAGGGCTTTTTCTCAGGCTGCAGCCAAATGGCATCATCAAAATCATAAATGATGGGCTTGCGATAGATGTAGCGGATCACCCATTCAAAAACCGGCGGACCAAAAGGCGCTGCGCCCCGCTGTATCAAAATATAATCGTACTTACTTAACGTAAACATGTGGGCACAACGGCGCAGGTAGCAAAAGAGCATCCTAACAGCCAGCCTGCCTTTGTTTTTTTGGGCATATAAAAGCGAAAATGTTTTTTCGTCGTAAAAGCAATTGGCAGAACAATCGAAACCTGCTTTATCCAGGTAAGGGAAAAACTGCTCAAAGCGAAAACGCTGGCTGGGCGCCTTATGCAAGGGGTAAACCAACAAAAAATGCAGCTTTTTTATTTTATCCATTTTGCATTAATTGGTATACCTGGCCGTACAACTGAACGCCTTTTTCAAGAGAGAAATAGTCTCTTGCGCCCTGCACAATTTGCTGTTGATCAAAAGCCGTGTTACGCATTTCTTTAATGGCCTGGTTATAAGCCGGCAAGGAGAATTCATGAATAACAATACCTGATTTATATTTCTTTACTATTTCTTCCGTATCTCCTATGGCATTATTGCATACAACAGGAACACCCATAGCCATTAATTCGCCCTGCTTCACCGGCGACGAAGCCTTTTTGGAAAAAGCCGGTTTGATAAAAAACAAACTTATAGTGCTCAGAGAAATATAAAGCGGCATTTGGTGGCGGGAAACTTTTTTTACCCTTAAGTTGGCTGTGTTTACCCCCGATTGCAAGGCGGCATCCAGCACCATTTGCTCCGGTTCGCCCGTTAGCACCATAAACACGGCATTTTTATAAACGTCCTGAAAGACTTTCGCAAATGTCATCATCTCCTTCAACATATACCAAGTGCCCAGCGAACCAATATAAGAGAGTACCGGAGTATCGGGACCAATATTCAATTCAGTCCTGAGCTTTTGTTGGTCTTCCGGAACGATCTTTCCGGCGTCAAATAAGTTTACATCGGCACAGCAGGGAATTACGGTAACAGGCAGTTCTGTTGAACGAAGTTTCCAGGAAAGAATTTCCTCTTTGGCATTTTGTGTTAAGCTCACTACGTGGTCGGCGTTCAGCAGGAATTGTTTTTCCTTTCTTTTGAAGTAGTTATAGATAACACGGTAAACAGGATTGGACAATTTCCAGATACCGCCATCTATTCTTTCATCTGCCCAAAACCCCCGCATGTCAAACAAAAAAGGGATTCCAGATTTCTTTTTAACATCCAATCCTACAATAGAAGCGATATAGCTTCGGCAATGCACCAGGTCAATAGGCTGCTGTGCAATCACTTCTTTCGCCTTCTTCCACATGCTTCTTACATCGCGAAAGGTGGATATAACGGGTGGTGTGGAGGTATAAGAAAGCGGCAGCCAGGTGATGTTATTTTCTTTGCAAAACACTTCAATATCCGTTTTCAGCCGTTTATAGGCTTCCGGTTTTTCAAAGCTAATAATTGTGAATTGATACGCTCCTGTTTGGGAAAGACCTTTTAAATAAGCCAGTACCTGCGATTGGCCTAAAGGGTCGGTCATGCCGGTGTAGGAGAGATAGAGAACAGTTTTCAAAATATCAGTCTTTTATTGGTCTGTCCGCAATAAATACTTTTTATCAGGACTTAAAATTGGCAGCGGCCCCTGGATCCAAATGCGGCCACTTTGATTTTTCATCTGCCAAATGCCCTCTTCACCTTTTTGCACTTCAATGATATTGGTCACGGGGTGTTTACCCTGCAAGTCAATATTACGTCCGGTGGGGCTGGTTAATGTCAACACACCATCGGTTTGCACAACAATTTTTTCTTCGCCTTTTTTTACTTCAAAAAATAAATTGCTGCGGTTAAGCGTCCAAACTTTTAATTCATTGTCCGCGACAATTCCATAGTTCACCGGTCCACTAAAGCTTACCATAAAACCTCCGGCGGCATCATCTATCACTGCTGTATAAACGCCAGGTTTTAAAGAACTTAATGATATGCTTTTGAGGGGTTGTTTCGGCTCAATCGTTTGGCTAAGTAACACTTCATTTTCCCTTGTGGTCAATTCGCTGTTATACGGATAAATGGTCATCACCAACGGCCGGAAATTTTTAGCCTTTATAAATCCTGCAGACAAGTTAATGGAAACATTAGCAGCATCGTCTACTTTGAATATGATTTTGTGCACTCCCCTGAGCTTAATGGATTGGGATGTAGTATTAATTCCTGACTGTATCGCCTTAAAATTTGCAGGCCATTGGGTCGTTACGGCTTTTACATCTCCATTCAATGCAGCTTTCGATTCATCGATTTTTTTATCAATTTCTGCCTTAGTTACCGCTG
>JBQCJM010000081.1:0-4150 GCA_051952715.1 Flavisolibacter sp. | reverse complement strand
GACCAATGTAAGTTAAATCATCAAAAAATGCCCTCAATGGATTATTATTATAGTTCCAATCTACCGTTATAGATTTGGTAGCAGGATCATATTTACTAAGCCTGCTACCTGCGCCTGTAAATAAAGTAATTGGCGTAGCCCCGCCGGCATTATATACATCCGTAACTAAATCTGTAGCCGGATCGAAAACGATTACAGGCCCAATAGAAGGTCCATACCAACTAGGTCCCGAGTCCGTCCCAATTGGATGTCCGTAATCACCTGCGTCTGGCCAGTAGAAACGAACAGAATTAGGACCACTTGTAATCAGATACATTTCAACATCATATGGGAAGGTATAAGGATCCCTGTTATGATGCCCTTGTAACCTGTATACGCCGTCATATTTGTTTTTCACGCTAATCTGAGCAAAAAGATTTCCACGGTCAGCACTTATTTTCAATCCTCCTGCATCTTCTATTGTAAAAGGTAAAGCATAAACATGCGCTAAATCCCATTTTGAACCATTAAGAGTTACAGTGAACTCTTTTGCAAACTCTCCAGGCGCAAACGTAGTTTGATAAGTTAAATCACCTGTTTTCTTGAACGAATTACCAAGGGTAAACAAACTATCTGGAAGAAGTTCAAAATTTGTTGAATGATCATCATTATACGCCGCGATAGCTGCCGGGTCCAGTTTAATCGTAACTGTAACCGATTTGTTCAACTCGGCATTTGAATTTGCATCTCTTCTCAGACTTAAGGCATCAAATGACTTTTCTCCTGTGAAAGGTGAAAAGTAGAACGCTTTACTTGGTGATTCAAGAATTTTTAAAAATGTGCTTCCCTGGTCTTTGAGCTCTACAACATCATTTTTAATACATGATGTAAGCAGCAAGGACGATAAAAGGAAGAAACCTAAGTTTTTTATTATTCGAAATTTCATATTTCAGCATTTATTTGTTATGTGTTTTGCAACTAATGAATTATTGTTTATCCCACCACACTCTCGAATCCTGTGTATCGCCACCGCCAATTCTTGAAGCGGCTTCGTTAGTGGCTGCTTCATTTGTGCCATATTCCCCTTGTCCATAAGTATACCTGCGTGGAATTTTCTTACTGGAGTTTGTAGCATCCGGTGCGGGAGTTAAAGTTGGATATCCGGTTTTTCTCCAAATATCCCATCCTTGTAGGCCGTTAGGATAAAAGGCAATGAAACGTTGAATGGCAATGGGCTTCAGGTTTGCGCCTGATCCTGCCGCAGCGCTTAATGCTACACCAGATTGTGTGAAGTAAGAAACAGCTGGTGCAGCAAGGCCCCATTGCTCAAAGGACAAATTAATACCTTCCTGGTAAACAGTTTGCAAATTTTCGCTTGTCCAGCCGTAATCAGCAGCTTCTGCTCTTGCTAAAGCTACAGATGCAGCTCCAAGAATTACCAATGGGCTGGTTTCTTGCCTGTAATCGCCACGTAAGATGCGTGCCCATGTTGGATTTGCAGTTGTAAAGGCATCGGCGCTTGCTTTTGCAAGGCCATAAGGAACTCCCACGTTTGAAGGATCATCCCAAGCGGGATTAGATTTGCTTTGATCTTCTGTTGCTCCACCAAATACAATTTGACGGCCGTCGTTTAAAGCTCCCATAAGGTCAGTCATCGTTTTGCTTTCAGCATAGTCCTTTCTGCCGTCATAAGTATTATACCAGGGATTTTTAAAGTTACCACCTGGATATTTCAGTACAGCATTTTGGCTATTTGTAGCAATATAACCTCCAGGATCAGTTAACGCTGCTTTGAACTCGGTAGCAGCATAGTCTGAGGCACCTGGGTATACTTTAGATAATTGCAAAGCCATTAACATACGTAATGAATTGGCAAATCGCTTCCATGATGCAACGTCGCCGTTGTATATCAGATCTCCTGTAATTACCGAAGTATTATCGAATTGATTTACAGCCGCTTTTAAAGCGCTAATCATGCCCTTGTAAATTTCTTCCTGAGTGTCAAACTTTGGAGTTGGATTGCCTGATAAGGCTTCACTGTAAGGAACATCACCCCACCTGTCAGTTATTGTCCAAAAGATGTACTGTTGCAAAATTTTAGCTACAGTGCTCTCATTGTTACTAACATTTTGGTTGATGATGTTCTGAAGGTCATACAAGGCGCCTGCATACTCTCCATTAAAATTCAATTGAGGCAAGCTATACAACGAAACATCTGTGTATTGCGTTTCTGAAAAGTATTGACTGTACAAACCTCCACGGGTCTGAGAAGCATAACCCCCGATGCCCGCTTGCACGTTGGTCATTAGGGCTCCGACGATAGGCGTTGTAGTAGCCCCTGGATTGACGTTGGTGTCACCAAAATCTTTGAGTTTATTACAGCTTACTGTTAGGGCCAAGGCCGGCACTAACAGCATTACAAAATATTTATTCTTTTTCATTAATGTTTTTTTAAGGTTAATTAAAAGCCTACTTTAAGATTAAAACCGAAACCGCGAGTACCAGGGAATTGTCCGGTTTCACCACTTATGTAGCTCACCTCAGAGGGGTCTATATCTTTTGTTTTAGCATAGATCAGGAATGGATTTCTGGCCACCAAAGTAAATACAGCAGAATTTGCCCATTTACCGATTCCAATCTTATTTACAGGTATGTTATAACCTATAGAAAGTTCACGCAATTTTACAAATGTGAGATCGTATACGAACTCATCAAATGTTTTATTGTTGTACATGTTTTGGAAATAATCCTTAGCCTCTACATAGTAATCAACTGGTTTCCCATCTTTATCAACACCAGACACATGCACACCACCACCGTCTGCAACTGCATCCCGAATAGGATTGCCTTTGTCGTTGACTGTAGCTGTACGAGCAGTAAGACCTGAGTAAGAACCCCATATATCAGATAAGGAAACGAACTTACCGCCCACTTGATAATCAAAGTTTACATTTAAAGTAAAGTCTTTAAGGAATTGAAAACTGTTCTGAACACCGCCTGTATAATCTGGTAATGCGCTACCAAAATAAACATTAGGATCATTTACATAAAATCCATCGTCATCGAGAACTGGCTGTCCATTGATACGCTTCATTCCATTTCCATAAATCTGACCCCACTCTTGTCCAACTTGGTGCACTAAGTACGGGGCAGTGCTACCCCATACACCTTGAATAGAAATTCTATCTGTACCTGGAGCAATTTTTACTACCTTATTTTCCAGTAATCTTCCCCAGGTCGCATTGATTTCCCACTTAAAGTTCTCCATCCATAATGGTCGTGCATTGAATTGAATGTCAATACCTCTCTTGGCGATCTCACCTGTATTAATCAACTTAGACGTAAATCCACTAGCACCATTTATCGAAACTGCTCTTGGAATGTCTTTTTCGCTTCCGTCCCAATAGGTTGCAGATATACCTATTCTGTTGTGAAGGAATCTCAAATCCAAACCAATCTCCTTTTGAGATTTTACAGCTCCGTGAATAGCTGAATCCACTAATTGGTCAGGTGTACCCATTAAAAAGTTTCCATTCCATTGATATTGGCCTACACCATATGCAAATCCCGGATAGCGATAAGCTCCAAATGTAGTAGAGCTGGTTCCTAATGCCTGCGGAATTTCTCCCCATGAAGCTCTTATCTTACCATAGGTTAATGCTGGAATTTTAACTAAATCGCTAAATACAAAAGAAGCTCCAAACGATTTAGATAAAACATCATTGTTAGCAGACGGCAGTGTAGAAAACCAATCATTACGCAAAGAAAAGTCTGCAAATAAGAAGTTTCTATAGCCTACATCACCTCTAGTTAAAACTGCACGATATTTTTCTTCAGTTCTACCATTTCCAACTGAAGGCTGGTCCTTTGAGTTACCAATAGTAAATAAATTTGGAACGTTCAAGCCATTAACTGTGCTAGCCGTATTACTCTTAGATACCCAGCTGAAAAAATCAGAACCCACATTAATATTAAACTGAAAGTCTTGTATTTTTTTAGAGTAAGAAGCCAAAAACTCAAGGTTTTGCCTGTTTGAATAGGTTTCTCCTGTTCCATAATAACCTTTGGCTCTCGCTTCGTTTCCTGTTGTTTGAGTACCGCTCAAAGCTAAGTCAGAACTGAACCTATCTTCGTACCATGTTGTGTTTTGCTGCTTTCTATAAGTTCCACG
>JBQCJM010000080.1:0-10541 GCA_051952715.1 Flavisolibacter sp. | reverse complement strand
GTCGGCATATTCCAGTTCACCACCAAAAGAAATGCCTCTTGCTATGGTAGTTACTTTAGTGTTTGAAGGAAGTTTCTTTTGAATGTAGTAAATAGTTGTGTCGCCCTGTATGGTGGGGCTCAATGCAAAAATTATTTCTGCGGTTTCCTCTTTTTGTACACGATGAACCAGCGTTTCAATGTTTAACTGGTTAGGGCCAACGCCATCAAGCGGAGAAATAACACCGCCTAAAACATGATATGTACCATTGAATTGCTGTGTACTTTCTAAGGCAATAACATCCCTGATGTTTTCCACTACGCAAATGATGTCCTGCTTGCGCATACTGTTAGCGAAAATAGAGCAAATGTCTGCATAAGATACATTATGGCAACGCTGGCAGAATTTTATTTCTGTGCGCATGCGGCTCATTACATCGCTGAAATGCTGTACTTCTTCCGTGTCTTCTTTTAACAGATGAAGCACCAAACGAAGCGCCGTTTTTTTACCAATGCCGGGCAGTTTGGCAAATTCATTAACCGCATTTTCAAGTAATGAAGAAGAGAATTGCATAAGTGTGTAAAGGTACAAAAAAGGCTGTAGGTAACAGGCAAAAGACATAAGGTTGGAGGCGAAAAGTCTTGTTAAGAAAACAACTCTTCTTTATACTTTGAACTTCATCTTTTTTAGCTCGCTTCTATCTCTCGTAGCTGTTGTCCCATGCAGGTTTCACCGTAATTTTTTGTTCGATAGGATGAACCAGTTCAGGTTGTTTTTTAATGCCAAAAAATTGCCCCGGATCCCACTTGCCATTATCGTTCGTATCGTACAAGATCCTTAACTCATAATCTCCGGGAACAAAACGGCTGGCCGTAAAGGTTCCGGACTTAACAGGGGCAGAAAAAACGACTTCATTGTTCTGCACAAATTGAAGAACCGGGTTCTTTGTAAGATCCGCAGTTTTTAAGTGAACGGTAATATTACCATAATCAGCTGCGGCCTTTGTAGTAAAAAATAAGGTGTCTGATTTCAGCAATCTGCGGCCCGCTGTATCCACTGCAAAATCTCTGTCCATAACCAGGTTATACTTTGTCCCTTCTTTCCAATCCACATGCAGGCGTAGCTCTTTGCGTGTAGAATCGAGGGTTGATATGTATGAAGCAGGGTTAAATACACTATCTGTTGACAAAAGCAGTTTAGCAGAATCGAAATTGCGTAGAGGTGTGGTAAATTTCATGAGCAAATCACTGTTCAGGTCCTGCTGTTCGTCATTTAAATTGGTTGTAAAAACAAGTCGGTTCTCCCGTCCATTGGCAGGAAGAGCAGGATTGGAAGCGGTAGCTGTTTTTGGCTGTATTTCTTTGTAAGCATATAAAGTAAGTGCTGAGTCCTGCGCCCCTACTGTAACAGGACTGTCTAAAAAGGCAAACGTTTGTGTATTGTTCATGTAGCGACGGGCAGTACCGGCTTCGCCAATAGCATAAACGGCAAAAACGCCGGATGGTAAATTATGAAAATGAAAATTTCCGTTTGCATCCAGCCTGGCAGCATACATTGGCCGCTGACTTCTTACAGCTGAATCTTTTAAATTTTTATACAACACAACTGTAAGTGTTGAATCTATTTGACCGGTTTGAGCCAGTATCACTTTACCTTTCAGCTCTAAAGAATCGAGTGCATTTCCGGTAGAAAAAGTGTAGGTGAAATTTTTCAGCACATTGCCTTCGTTAATATCTTTAATGGCGTTGCCGAAATTTAAAATGTAGGTAGTGTTCGGCTCTAGTGTATCGCGGAAATTGACTGTAATTGTTTTGCCTTTTACATCTACTCTTGGGTTATTTTCGAACAAAGGCATAAAGATCAAATTGTTCTGTACATCCTGCAGGTCAACATATTCATCGAAAGTGAAAGTGATTTTTTTATCCTTGAAATTTAAGGTAGAGTCTTGCGGCACTTCGCTCAATAACCGCGGCGGTATCGAATCTCTTGGGCCGCCTTCAGGTGGAATAATATTGGCACAGGAACCACCAAACAAAGTGGCAGTAACAACAAACAAAATTAACAACGTAACTAAAAAAACCGGCTTCATTAGTGAGCAAACATAAAACCTTTCAAACGAATGAATAAAAGTCCTTTTATAAGAAAGTCTTAATTACATCACTTTAAACTCCACAACATTTTCCTCTTCTGGCACTGCTTCGTGTAAAGCTGTATAAAGCTTATGATCTTTTACAAAGTTGCACCAATGACATTCGGGCTTACCACAGCCTGTGTAAAAATCATGCGCCTGTATTTTTTGCCAGCTATCGGTAATTTGTTCCAGCACAATTTCTTCGTGACCGGGAGTAATGACGATTTTTCTTTTATCAAATTCCTTTTTATCGTTCGGCTCAATGAAAAGAAATTCAATGCCTCTCAATTCCTTGTTCTTTTGCGGCTGGCGATCGAACAAAATTTTATAGAATACAGCCTGCCTCCAATAGTTACCGCCTTCAGGTTTCTGTGGATGTCCTGGCTCTACAAACTCCCATCTCCGGTTTGATTTATCTAAACTTCCGGTTTTGAAATCGGTGATCAGCACTTCATTGCCCCAGTATTGAATTTTATCTGCAAAGCCTTTTAATGGAATAGTGTTGACAATAGCCTCCATCGGAATTTCTGTTCTTACAAATTCATCGCCGGAATGCGCAAAAAATTCATCGTAAAAAGATGATAAACATTGTGAACCATACTCTGTAAACCTTGATAAGCTTTCCGGTGTAAAAACCTCGCGGTTATAATGAATATGCCATTGAAAACGGCTGATCAAAATTTCTTTTGGCGGATAGACACGGCCGTTCTCCATCATTTTATTGTAATAGAAATTCAATGCATCGTGCATACTGCTTCCAAACTGTGCACTTTCGCTAACAGCAGCCGGAATACGAATGAGATTGTTATAATAAAACTTGATTGGGCATTCTAAATAATTATTCAGTGCCGTTACATTCATTTTAAAATTGCCCAGTAGTTGATCCGTAAAATCTTTTTCCGCTTTTTGCAATTCCGGCTGTTGTATCAAGCCATAGCGCAGCACAGCATATTTCAGTTTTGTGTCTTCGTCAATGGTGATGGGTTCAACCTTCAAATCAAGTGCATTCATTTCTGCAATAAACCTTGATGCTTCCAATGCTTTTCCTTCATTGGTAAATGCAGGAAAAGAAATGTATAGATGCTTTTCAGCCCGTGTGGCTGCTACAAAAAACAAGCGGCGCAGCTCTTCTTCCTTTTCTTCAGGTGTTTCTTTGGTAAAAACATTAGGTGGCAATTTATAGCCCTGGCTGAATTTTCTTTTACTTTCCCAAACGTTGGAATAACAACCAATAAAAAACACATACTCATATTCTAACCCTTTGCTTCCGTGACAGGTAAGTAAGTTTACACCCTTTTCATTGCCACTGGTTTGTACCAAAGGAATGGAAATACCGTTTTCTTCAAGCAAATGAATTTGCTTTATTAAGTCTTCTATTCTTAAATCCGGATTGCGGCGGCATTCGTCCTGCACAAAATCGAAAAAGCCGTTCAATAATTTCATGAGCCATGCCTTGTCAGGCTGCTGCATGATGTAAGAAATAATATCGGCTTCGTTAAACAACAACTCGAACCATTTGAGCAAAGGCAGGTTTTCACTGCCAGTAATCAGTTGTTCTAATGTTTGGTGAAGCTTTACGAGTTTGTCTGTTGTTTCATCACCGGTAAATAATTTTTGCTTGCTTGTTGCAGTCAACCTTCCTAAATAATCTCTTATAAAAACCGGTTCTCTTTTTGTTCGACGATTGTTGTTTAATTCATTGCAAATAGTGGCAATTTTTAAAGACGGAATATTATGAAAATTGTGATGCAGAATTTCGAAAAGCACAGATTCACCACTGAAAGGAATGTCCTTCTCTGCCATTACATATTCCAAATAGGCCAATATTTTTTTTATAAAAGGTTCCTTTAAAAGATTCAACGACTTCTTGGTGTAATATGAAATATTCTGCAATTGCAAAAATTTTTGCAGTTCTTCACCGGTTCTGTGCTCTTTGTAAATAACGGCAATTCTTCCCGGTTCCGTTCCTTCTTCAATCAATTGCCTAATTTCTTCAGCAACTAAAATATTTTCTTCGAACTCATTATTTACACTGCGAATTACCGGTGCTGTTTTCAAGTCCTTATAAGCAGTATTGGCAGCCGTTAATATTTTTTTGAGATCTTTATATTCATTTACCAACCGCTGCACATTGTTTTGAATGAGTGAATGTGCTGCATCTAAAATAGGTTGCACACTACGATAATTTTGTGTGAGCACTACCCGCAACAGATCTTTTTCATACTTCTTTGCTAACTGCACCATATTTTCCATATTGGCACCCTGGAAGCGGTAGATACTTTGGTCATCATCACCCACCACAAAAAGATTTGGACTTTCTTCCTGCCAATAACTCACTAATAATTCTACCAATTTATTTTGAGCACCGCTGGTATCCTGGTATTCATCTACTAAAAAAAACTGGTATTGCTCCTGGTAGTTGGCCAACACATCATTATTGGTTTCAAATACACCAATCACCCAATTGATCATGTCATCAAAATCGTAACGTTGCTTTGCTTTCAGTATTTGCTGGTATAACGGAAACGCCTCTACAGCAGCTTTCAGCTTTTGCATTTTTTCGATTTCTTCCTTGCCTTTTACGGTTAATTCTATAACGCCTTTTTTCAGTTTTGTTTTGTTAGCGAAATTTTGAGGAATGTCTTCAACATATTCATCAATTCTCTTTAAAAGAAAGTCGGTAGTCCACCCTTCCCGCTTCATCGTTCCAAAAAGATCTTTCAAATAGCTGGCTTCGAAGTACGCATCGGTTTTAAAACGCTTGAGCGGATTATCATTGTCAAAAGAATCAATGAGCTGAATTAAACACTGTACCTGCTCCAACTCATTAATAGGTTGCAAGTCTTTTTTATGAAAAAGGTGCATGTTCTGCTGGATCACCATATTGCAGAACGAATGGAATGAATGAATGTGCACACTATAAGCATCGGGGCCAATCATGCCAAGCAAACGCTTTCGCATGGCCAGTACGCCGGCGTCGGTATAAGTAAGGCAAAGAATGTTGGAGGGTAGCACATCGGTTTCCAATAAAATTTTTCCAATGCGAACGCTGAGAATTTGTGTTTTACCCGTACCCGGCCCGGCCACTACCATCACAGGTCCATATATTTTATCAACAGCTTGTTTTTGTTCTTCGTTCAGACGGCTGTATTCCTCATTAAATTTTTGCAGTAGTTTTTCTTTCAGTTGAGCCATAAGCCAAAGGTATAAGGATTTGCTATAGTTTTTAGTATTGTGGAAAAAGACAATTCCTGATAAAAAATATATCGCCTGGCAACGTTTCTAATTAATGAAAGAAATTGCTCACTTTCACACTTTATTAAGAAACATAAAAACGAAATTGTTCGTTTTACGGGGTAACCAACCCAACATGCATAAGAAACTAATCAGGCATGAAGTCATTATTCATGCCTTGCCGACAAAAGTTTGGAGAGTACTTACCTGCTCCGAATACGCACAGCAATTTTTATTTAATGAAGAGTTGCAATCCGACTGGATTAAGGGAAGCCCTATTTTGCTGGAAGTAGAAAATAATGGCAAGAAAGAAGCCTTAACCAAAGGCATGGTGCAGGAAGTAGTACCAGGTATTTCGCTTCAATTTACATTATACGAGTTGCCGCAATTTTCTGATTGTCCTCTTGTATGCCAATACGAATTAGTGCCGGAAGAAGGGGGCATCAGGCTAATTATTTCGCAGGAAATTTTGTTGTACTCGCATAATCTTTATGATCTTATGAGCCAGAACTGCGAGATGATGCTGCAAAAAATAAAGTGGCTGGCTGAATATTCATAGTTGCCTTATTGATCGGCATGATCGGTCTTACCGAACATGCAGCTATTGAACCTTCATGCTACCGGCTAATTATTTTCCACAACCTTGTATTTTTACTTTATGAAAGCCTTTATAAAGTTTGCCTTGAAGTTTTTATGCCTGTTCCTGCTAACCAGCATATCATTACAGTCATTTTCACAAGCTCCTGAAAACTGGACAAAAGATCAATTGATACAACCTGCACAATTAGCACAAAAGTTAAAAGACAATGACACTTCGCTTGTTATCATCAGCGTAGGCCCCGGTGCCTTGATACCACATTCTGTAACAGCAGGGCCGGCGCAGGAAAAAGAAAATATTTTGCAATTAAAAAATGAATTACAAAAGAGAAATAGGGACGCTGAAATTGTGATCTATTGCGGTTGTTGCCCATTTGAACATTGTCCTAATGTTCGCCCTGCAATTGGTCTTCTGCAGGAAATGAAGTTCACTAATTATAAACTATTGAACCTGCCACACAATATAAAAGCCGACTGGTTGGATAAAGATTACCCGAGAGTAAAGTTGTAATAATATTTGTTTTGTTCTATGTACATAAGCAGGAGCCTGTTATCCTTTTTTTGAGTAAAACAAACTCAGTACAAAAACAAAATTTCCATTTTTTTCGCTTTGCGACTGGCCAATGTGCTGCACTTCCACATTATTCTCCTGAAGCCAGTTATTCACCATTGCTTCAATAGTTTCCGGAT
Organism: Flavisolibacter sp.; assembly: GCA_051952715.1. Classification (GTDB taxonomy): domain Bacteria; phylum Bacteroidota; class Bacteroidia; order Chitinophagales; family Chitinophagaceae; genus Flavisolibacter. The sequence continues at coordinate 3,910 of JBQCJM010000080.1, read as the reverse complement.
CTTTGTGAATAAACATTTTTACCTTAACTGCAGGTGCCACATTATTGATATAGACGGGCTTTTTTGTAAGCAAAGCTTCCATTATAAATCCTTTTTAAGTTTATTTATTTTATCTAAAACATTCTTTACCATGGTATCACAATAGATCAGGTTAAATTCAAAAACATCGGCAGCCGAATAATATTTTTCGAGTCGTTTTTGTAAAAGCGCTTTGGCACGATTAAGCCTTACCTTTACGTTTACAGCGGAAATCCCCAGCAATTCTGCCGTTTCCTCTACCTTAAATCCTTCTACTTCCCTAAGAATAAAAACTGTTTTATAAATAACCGGTAGTAATTGCAGATGATGCTCTATTACTTTCGTAAATTCTTTACGCATCATGGCAGCTTCGGGACTGGTGCTATTAACAATATGCATAGGCTTTGCGTTGGCATTAATACTGTCAGTGTCGGGCTCTTCTCTTTTGTAATAGCCATACGTTTTTTTATAAAGACATTTATGTATCAATATTTTGGTGATCCATGTTTTAAAAGAAGCCCTGAATTCAAAACGTGGCAGCTGCACGTAGGCTGTGAGATAAGCCTCCTGCATCATGTCCTGCGCATCGTGATGGTTAAAGCCATAGCTGCGTGCTACTTTATACAAGCAAGAATTATTACGACGGATCAAAATTTCAAAAAGTGCTGTTTCACCTTTTACAATCTTTGATATGATCTCTTCTTCAGCTGTTTCCTGAAGTATGTGCAAAGTATCATCCATTTCAGTTGCGTTTAGTTATTCACTATCATACAGATCGGTCTAAAAAGTTACCCGATAATATGCTAACTACCAAATTACATTACCGATAAGGCTGCTGTAAGCCCATTGATCATTGCTGTTTTTGGTTTTAGCAATCATTCAAAATCTACAATATAAAAAGAAGAAGAATGATAAAGCCCGTTACCGCCAACAATGCATGAACAATAGCCAGCCATACTGGCCCTAACTTTCCTTTTAAATCACGAAAGAACATATAAAAGCCACCCAATGCGGCTATGACAAATAAAACTATACTTGTTATTACACCATCTGTTCCGTTTTGCACTGCATAAATTATTAGCAAAACAAGCGCTATGGCCGCAAACACTCCATGAGTATACACTACTGTCCGCGGCGCATGATTAGCTGCCAAAACATTTTTTAAAATAACAACCCCCATAACAGCAGCCAGGGCAAAGAGAATGATGACAATGTAAAGCATGCGTGTATTTTTCTTTATTAGGGTAGCCATTGCTTCAAAAGGTTACAATAAAAAGAAAAATATTTCTATCACTATGAGTTGCCCTGTGAACCAGTCCTTCAAACGACAGTAGCAACCTCATCAGCAGTAAAGCCCAATGTTATCCTTTATTGCCTTTGCACTGTTAAACTGGCACAGGTTTTTAAATAGTATAATAAACAAGTGGTGATGAAAGAAAAAATATATAACCCTGCCAGCACTAACGAAACAGCGCCGGAGCAAGGCATGGCTGCTGTTAACACTTTTAATTCGGAAGAAGTTGAGAAACGACAGGAAGAATGCGGCGATAATGGCATACCCAAAAATTTTGACAGAAGAGAAGGTGAAAGAGGGCAAACAGATGATACAGTTCCCATCACGCCCAGGGTGTAGCGGATGAATGATGCTTCACCAGTAATGAGTCGACCGCTTACAGGTATCGGGGCAACTGCTACAATAAAGCGGTTGTGCGTAACACGAACTCGTTACTCATCATTCATTACTCATTTTTCAACATGGCCCGGTCAAACAAATCCATTTACAGCGCTTTGGCGGCTAATCTTTTAATAGCCGTTACAAAATTTATTGCGGGTACCGTTACCAATAGTGCCGCCATGATAGCAGAAGGGGTTCACTCAGTGGTAGATACTATTAATGAATTGTTACTGCTTTTTGGTATTAAACAAAGCAAAAAGCCAGCTGATGCAAGGCGGCCTTTTGGATATGGCAAAGAATTATATTTCTGGTCTTTTATTGTTTCAATATTGATTTTTGGGCTGGGTGGCGGCATTTCTATTTATCAAGGGTATTTGCATATAAAAGAGCCTGACTCATTGGGTGATCCTACCTGGAATTATGTTGTACTAGGTTTGTCAATAATTTTTGAAGGCACTTCGTTTATGATTGCCGCCAAAGAATTTAATAAGGTACGTGGCGACCAAAGTTGGTGGCAGGCCATTAAAAAGAGTAAGGACCCCGCAGGATTTTTGGTACTCTTTGAAGATGGCGCGGCTGTATTGGGGCTGATAATTGTTTTTATGTGCGTTTACGCAGGTCATCGTTTCAGCAATCCGTATTTGGATGGTGTAGCTTCCGTGTTGGTAGGGTTGTTATTAGTATGCGTTTCGCTTATACTGGCCCGTGAAAGCCGCAGCCTGTTAATGGGCGAAGGTATTGCGCCGGAAACACAAAAGAAGATGACAGCATTGATCGAGACCGATCCGGCCGTAGTAAAAGTGCTGCATATCCTTTCTACTTACCAATCGCCGGAAGAGGTGGTTCTGATGATCGTTATTGCATTTAAAGAGGATTTGGATACAGCAGATATTAACGAAGCTATTGATCGTATACGCGAAACCGTTAAAAATGAATTTGACCTTGTACGGTATATTTTAATACAACCGGAGTTATTTGAAGAGAAAGCAATAACCCAGTAAGGATTCTTTTGTGAAGGCAGCAGTCTCCGGCTTCATTTATTGTCTCATAGTTTTAAAAACTGCTATGGCTAACGAAGTAAAAAAAATTTTTTAATTAAGTTTTTTATTCAAGTAATTGTATTAAATTAGTAATGTATTTACCACATCCTCTCCTAAACCACTACACTCTCATCGAAAAATACCAACAGTTACATTAATTAGATTGGAGAAACTATCCGATAATGGATATTTAGTGTTGCTGAACTATGTTCTATTACCTTTTGAAAATAGACAATATTCTTTGTTTACATCTGAAATATCATCCTTTTCAAACTTAGAATGTCTAAAGCGGAAAAATATTAAGGCTAGGACTAACTGCTTATTCCATCCCCCTGATAACGGCTGAACCCACGGTTCACTGTAAATTCTACTTTGTATCTGTTGAAAAACAATAGCTATTAACTATTGTTATGAAATAAGCCACTGTATCCTGGTTATTGTTGAAAGTCGGATTTGACGGCCAGTCCATTCTTTATTCACCAGTTTTCCCAATCATTTAAATACTACAATTATGAGAAGTACACTTACCAAAAAGAGAGATAGCTATCTGAAAGGGTATGTTTCTCCGGCAACAAGTACTCCAGGATGGAGAATTTGTGATGTTACAAGTTTTAAAAAGTTAGTTATATTGTTTCTGCAAACAATTTTATTCCTTTCGACAGGAATTGCACAAACTACAACGACATTCCCGCCTGCCACATCGTGCACTTCCAAGGATTTGGAATTGGTTAGTGCAACAATAACAGGTGGCGATGCCTGTAACTCCTGCACTCCGGGAACTATTATAACAAGAACATTAACATTAGCTATAAACAACAAAACCGGATCTACCAGAACAGCTTTCGCTTTTTGGGGAAAATTAGTGCGCACGCATACTAATGGTACTAGAGATACAGTCTCAATTAGCCAATGTTCAGGTCCTATTCCCCCTACCGGCCCTCTCCCAGCTTCTTACAGTCAAAATTTCGGAAATGTAACATATAATTGTGGAGATGCACTTAAAATAATTAATTTGTTCCTGGCATGGACTGACGCTTCGCCAAAGAGTACTTGTGCCACAATTAACTCGGCAACTATTAACCCTAAATGTGGTACGTTGCCTGAAATACAAATCAATGCCGGTGTAACTGGCACCTCGCTAGGATCAGATGCAACCTGCGCCGGAAGCGACGGAGCT
>JBQCJM010000079.1:0-3698 GCA_051952715.1 Flavisolibacter sp. | reverse complement strand
TACAGGAAAGATCAATGGCGTAGGTGCTTATACCAGAAACAATATTGACAAAAGCTATCGCTTAGGAGTGGAACTGCAGGGTGCAACCGTAATCAACAAATGGCTGAAGGCAGGCGGCAATCTTAGTTTGAGCAAAAACAAGATCCTGAATTTTAATGAATACATAGATGATTACGACAACGGCAGGCAAAAAAATAACTTGTACCACGAAACCGATATTTCTTTCTCTCCAAATATTGTTGGCGCTGCCGATATAACAATCACACCTTTACATAAATTGTCGGTTGATTTTCTAGGCAAATATGTAGGCAAACAATACATGGATAATACCAGTAATGAAGGCAGGAAATTAAAGGCTTATTATACGCAGGATGCAAGAGCTGTTTACAACTTTACCCACAAATGGTTAAAAAATGCCGATTTGATTTTACAGGTGAACAACGTGTTCAATAAAAAATACGAACCGAATGGTTATACTTACAGCTACTATTCAAATGCTGAATTAACTACGGAGAATTATTATTTTCCAATGGCAGGAACCAATTGGATGCTTGGCCTGAATATTAAATTGTAGCAACGTGAAAAAGAGTCGTTGATTCATAAAAATAAATCCCGTCAGAAAAACGGGATTTATTTTTATAGAGCTTGTAATACTAATACTATGTAGTAACCCAAAATTACCTACCAACACCAAATTTTTTCTGCCAGTCTAAAATGCCACCCACTACATTGTAAGTATTTGTAAACCCAAGTTGGTCGAGCACCATGCAAGCCATCATGCTGCGCTGGCCGCTGCGACAGTGAACAATAACTTCTTCATTTTTCAGGTCTTCAATATCTTCTATCTGCATGGTTTGAATTTTGCCAAGCGGCACCAATTTACCGCCGAGGTTGGCTTCGGCATATTCATGTGGCTCGCGGCAATCAATAAGATTGATCTTTTCGCCACTGTCTATTTTTTGTTTTAATTCTTCTACTGTAATATTTTTCATTGTGGTAATTGTTGGTTTACAGGTTGCTGATTAAGTGTATCAACGACAGGCCGCTCTACCCCAACCCAGATATCAACCATCTGGCCGGAGCGAATTCTTTGCTTAACGCCATCGGGGGTACGGGGCATGGGGCTTTGCCTGTACACGAAGGAATTTATAGTGTCTTTCACATTGGGATCTACAATTACAATTCCAGACAAGCCTTGTGCATCCAGCATGGCTTTAGCTTCTTCATACGTCATTCCTATCAGGTCGGGAATTTTCATTTCTTCTTCTCCTAAACCGCTGCCTAATACCAATGAAATAGCGCTTCCTACTTTAATTTTAGCACCGGCTTTGATTTCAGAGCCTTTATACGATTGCTCCAGCACAGAGTTTTTGGCAAAGTCGAAACGGTAAGAAGTATCGCCAACACGCAGTCCCAAATTTTTCAGAACCATTTCGGCATTCCGATAACTCGATCCTAAAAGGTTAGGCATTTCAACATCGGGTGCCACAAAACGATTGATGGTTACATAAACCGTTCTGTTGATCTTCACCACGTCGTCCGGTTCGGGAACCTGTCTTAATACAAGCCCCCCGGGCAAAGAATCATAAAAACTGGAATCCTGCACTACCACATCAAATCCTTTTTCTTTCAGCAGCGTCTCAACATCGTTGATATTTTTTCCAACAACAGCCGGAACAGTCCTGGACTCTCCGTGTTTTGTGATCCAGTTTAAGGAAACAACAAAAAGCAGGACAAGCAGAATGACAATAACAATGGCAAAAAGAATATTTGCCCAAAGTGGCCGGCTTGTGATGAATTTAAACATGCAGGTTTTCCTATTTGGGTTTGCAAGATATAAAAATCAATTGCGGTTTTTGTTAGTGATTTTCTAAAGCCTCTTCTACCAGCTGCGAATAAAAATCGTGCAAATCCACTCCTTTTGCTCTTACTTGTTGCGGAATAACACTGGCATCACTCTGGCCCGGAATGGTGTTTATTTCCAGCATATAAGGCTTGTTTTCCTCAGTATTGTAAATAAAGTCAATACGTACTACGCCCCTGCAATTAAACACCTGGTAAATCTTTTTGGCAGTAGCTTCTAAATTTGTTTTCCAGTCGGCGATAATTTCAGCAGGTGTAATTTCAGTGGATTTACCGCCGTACTTGGCTTCAAAATCAAAAAAATCTTTTTCCTTGTGTGCCACAACTTCTGTGATTGGCAATACTGTGATTTCTCCTTTTGATTTGTAAACACCAACGGTAAACTCTCTTCCCTGTATCATTTGCTCTACCAGTACCTGGTCATCTTCTTTGAAAGCTTTTTCCAAAGCCTCTTTCAACTGCGATGGTTCGGTGACCTTGCTCATTCCAATGCTGGAACCACCATTATTAGGCTTTACGAAAAGCGGGGGTGTCAGTGCTGAAAGAATTTCTTCCGTATTATATTTTGTATGTTTAAAAAGATGAACCGATTTAGCTACCGGGATGCCTGCCATGGCAGCAACGGCAACGGTATATCTTTTATTGAAAGTAAGCGCTGATGTAGCTGCATTGCACGAAGTGTAAGGTAGGTTCATCATATCGAAATAACCTTGCAGTTTTCCATCTTCGCCAGGCGTGCCATGCATGCCTATAAAAACCACATCGAAGTTGATTTTTTGTCCGTTCAATTGCAGGGTAAAATCGTTTTTGTCCACTTTTGTTTTGGCGCCTTTTTCGTCTTCATAAAACCAACCTTCAGGATTGACATCAATTTTGTATACTTCGTACTTGTCCTTGCTTAAATGGTTATAAATAGTAGTAGCCGACCTGTATGAAATGGTAGCTTCTCCCGAATAGCCACCTGTTACCAATGCAATTTTTTTCTTCATGTAAAAAAATCAATTAAAGCGGGAAAGTAGAAAATTATTTTTTAATACAGATGCCAAACCACAAAGAAGCCATTAAAATCGGTGTTAAGTGTATAAAGAAGCAAAGAGAAAAGTTACCTTTTAAAATGAATCTCTTACTGTAAAGTGCATTTTATAACCTTTAATCAGGTACCAAATAAGAAAGGTGAAGAAATCATTAGTTCTTCACCTTTTTACACAGGAAATATCACCTGTTTTTCCAAGCAGACTAAGCTGCATCTTACGGATGCTGTAAGTTACAAAATTATAAATGCAATCTTTCTTTTTTGCTCAATAATTCCTCAACGGTTTCGCGGTACATCTCATCAGGTACGCAGCAGTCAACCGGGCACACGGCGGCACATTGTGGTTCTTCGTGAAATCCCTGGCATTCCGTGCATTTGCTGGGCACAATGTAATAAGTATCAACTGCTATTGGTGCATTGCGCTGATCGGCCGTTACTACCGTGCCATCAACTAATGTATATTCTCCTTTTACCGTAGTGCCATCGGCAACTGCCCATTCAACGCCGCCTTCATAAATTGCATTGTTAGGACATTCAGGCTCACAAGCTCCACAATTAATACATTCTTCTGTAATCTTTATTGCCATAGTGTATGTTTGATTGGTATAAAACTAATTTTGCTGACAAATTTAAAGTTCGGGAATGACATTACAAGAAAGAAAAGAGTTACTGGTTCAGTTAGGCACCTATATGCTAAGCAATGACGAAGACTGGCTGCTGGTAAAACAAAAAGCTTTTTTAGCCAATAACTGGTTTATACCGCAGTTCGTTGATCTGTCGGTAGAGAATATTGCGCATAATT
>JBQCJM010000078.1:0-3108 GCA_051952715.1 Flavisolibacter sp. | reverse complement strand
TGGAAGGTATGAGCAATAACATTGGAGCTTATGCGCTGATACCGGTTATCAATCAATATTATTTGCCAACAGATTATTTACCTACCCGTTTTGTACATGATAAAGATGCTATAAAAAAGATATCGCTTTCCGATACCGCTACTCCATTTGCAGTTCGTGCCGCAGACGGTACATTTTTGTTCTACATTAAAAGGGTAGCGCATACAAATGTAGAAGTTACCGATACGCTTACAATTATTATTCGCTTGTGTGCTCTTATTTTTTTGTTAGTGTATGTGCACCTAATGGCGGAAGGCATTGTGAGGCGCAGCAGGGCAACCAATGGAATTATTTTTCTGGCTGTGGTGCTATTGATTTTTAGAATCTTGCTGTACATTTTTCCGGCCTGGTTTTCGTTACGGCAATTTGAATTGTTTAACCCGTTGGTTTATGCAAGCAACTGGCTTAACAAATCGCTTGGTGACTTGCTGATCAATTCAATTATTGTATGCTGGGTTGTTTTGTTTGCCTGGTATAATATAGGCCCCCCATCTGGCTTGCCTTCTTTCCTAAAAGGCAGGCGGGTGTATGTTGGTGGAACCATCGCTGTCTTTATCTTAATAGTCTCTACTTTCCAATTAGCGAACATTGTGCGTGGGTTGGTGGCTAATTCCAAAATATCGTTCAACGTTACAAATTTCTTCAGTCTTGATGTATATACCGTAGTGGGGTTGATTGTACTGGCTTTATTGTGCTTGACCTACTATTATTTTTCGCGATTGTTATTTCGGATTATTTATCCTGTATTTAAGGACAAGCAGATCTACATTTATTTTTTTATTGCTCTTGTAGGTCTTATGTTTTTAACATTCAGATCTGGAAATGAGATTGTTCTTTTTCACCTGCCGGTTCTTTTATGGCTGGTCGTTTATACTTTGCTCGTCACCCAGGAAAGGTTCATTATTAACCGCTTTAGCGCTACTGTAGCGGGGGTTCTTTTCTGGATATTTGTTTTTTCGGTATCTCTCGCAGCCATCATTTTACAGGGTAACAAGGCAAACGAGCTGCGTACCAGAAAAGGCATAGCGGAAAAATATGACCAGATTACTGATCCTTCCAGTGAAAATACGATGAGCATCGCCATTGCTTATCTTGACAACAGGTTTTTGAGTAATAATTTCGAACGTTTCAAAGATGAGCGGGAAAGCCGCAATTTGCGTGACAGCATCATCAGTTCAAATTTTCTTGGATACAGCAACAGGTACGATACAAAAATTTATGTTTTCGATTCTTTGAACAAGGCTATCAACAATGAAGATCCGGCTACGTTTGCAGAGCTGAATACCATCTTCACTTTGCAAAGTAAACCCACCACCAAGCCTGACATTTATTATCATGAAACTTCGTTTGATCATTTTACCTATCTTACTAAAAGAGAAATAAAAGATAGCTCCCGCTTTATTGGAACTTTCTTTATTATTTCCACACCGCGGCAATACAGTGTATCCGACGCATTGTATCCAGAGCTTTTCAGACAGGTGAATAGAAATGACGCGGCTAATTCGCCCATTTATTCTTATGCGGTTTATAATAATGAATTGCTTATCTCTTCTTCCAACAAATATCCTTTTCAGGTTTCACTCACCCAGGATCAAATTCCGCGTAATGAATATGAAGAAAGAACAAAAGGAGATTATGATGAGCTTTGGTATAAGGCAAGCAATAAAAGAATTGTAGTAGTAGCCAAAAAACGAGATTCGCTATTGGAAAGCATTACATTGTTTTCATACCTTTTTTGTGCCTTCCTTTTCATGGTTGGATTTCTTCAATTCATTTCTATTTTATTAAGGTTGGCCAACGACCGGGGGAATTTTAATCTTTTTGCACATTTAAATATCCGCTCTCAAATTCATGGCACTGTAATTTTTGTAAGCGTTTTATCATTTCTTATTATTGGTGCAGCTACTATTTCTTTTTTTATAGCAAGATATAATCGTAACAACGAGGACAAGCTAAGTCTTACGGCAGGTATTATGCTGAAAGAAATGCAGAAAAAGTTGGGAACCAATAATCAAACTGACTCGCTTGTTAATTATGATTCTTTGGCCTATACAAATTTGGAAAACCTTGTAAATGAGGTGGCCGATATTCATAATGTAGACGTGAATGTTTATGACCTTGAAGGAAATCTTCAGGTAACATCGGATGAAGGTGTGTATAAGAAAGGCATTCTTAGTACAAAAATGAATTCTTTGGCCTTTTATCATTTAAGCCGTTTGCGTGAGATGTTGCGTGTGCAGGAAGAAACTGTGAGTTCGCTTAATTATTTAAGTATTTATGCCGCGGTGCGGGATGAAAACGGCAATGTTACCAAATACCTCAACATACCCTATTTTTCTTCTCAATTGGATCTGAATCAGGAGATATCAAACTTTTTAGTGACCATCATTAACCTCAATGCTTTCATATTTTTAATTGCAGGCACAATTGCACTGTTCATTACCAATAAGATCACCCAATCTTTTTCAGTTATTGGTAACAAGATGCGTGACATTACACTGGGAAAAACAAACGAAGAAATTGTTTGGAATAAGAATGATGAAATTGGCGAGTTGGTGAAGCAATACAATAAGATGGTAAAAGAGCTGGAAAAAAGTGCAGAGGCTTTGGCTAAAAGCGAAAGGGAAGGAGCGTGGCGTGAAATGGCAAGGCAGGTGGCGCATGAAATAAAAAACCCATTGACGCCAATGAAACTAAGCATACAATATCTGCAAAAGTCAATCGATAATAATCAAACCAATGTAAAAGAACTTACAACCAATGTGGCTAATACATTAATTGAGCAGATAGATCATCTTTCAAAGATTGCAGCCGACTTCTCGCAGTTTGCCAACATTGGAAATAAAAAGATAGAGTTGGTTGACCTGCACCAGGTCATTGGTTCTTTGGTTGATTTATATAAGGCGCATCCAAAGGCCGAAATCAATTGGCAAAAAGTAGAGGGAAGCATTATTTTAAAGGCAGATAAAACACACATGAACCGGCTTTTTACAAACCTGTTGGCGAACGCGGTAGATGCCTGTTATAACAACGAAAAATGTTTGATACAGATTAACGAAGAACGTAAGG
>JBQCJM010000077.1:0-9107 GCA_051952715.1 Flavisolibacter sp. | reverse complement strand
AAAGATTTTTTAGCTTTTTATCTCGAACCGCAGTTTAATTTGGTAGCAACAACTCGTCCTCTTGATGTTGAATTTGGAACCAACATTGGCCTACGTTATTATCAACAACTTTCCTCAAAATTTTATTTGTATCAAATGCTTGGCTCAGGGCCGCATTTCATCACGGCCGACCTGCCCCATCAGGCCAAAGGTTTTATTTTTTCGGATAACCTGGCAGTAGGTTTCTACAAAAAGATAAGCTCTAAAAAGCCATTGTTTTTAAATTTCCAGTTCAGGGTTCGGCATATTTCCAACGCAGGTTTAAAACTCCCTAATTCAGGCGTTAATACTTTAAACGTGTTGGTTGGAATGGCTAGATTCAGGTAATCTAAACCTGAGTAAGCGGGGCCTGCAATGAATTATACAAAGTTTTTGGCCTTTGTTTTGCCCAAAAAACTGTAGATTTAAACATTACTAACCAAAAACTTTAATCATATGTCAGACGCAAGACTTACAGCTTACAATGTAAAAACCAAGGAAAAAGGTGTTCCTATTCAAGATGCCGTAGTAACAAAAACCGCAAAAGGTGCCTATATGGTTCAGGGCCACGATGGCAAAGGCAATAAGCTTACAACCTTATGCAACGAAGAAAAAGCAATGGCTGCTATTAAAGCCGGTGTGGCCAAACAAGGCTGGTAATTCTATCAGTTAAAAATATTTAAGAGCTGTTCTGCTTTAGCCGGAACAGCTCTTGTTGTTTGTGAATGAATAATACGTAATGAATGGCGTACCTATAGTATTGTTTTCCTTTCTATAAAAAATTTATACAGGGCAAAAACTCATTGTTCATTACCGCTCAGTCACGTACTTTCTTTAGAACTTGGTAAGCTTAAACGATTGCTTTTTACCGGCAGTTTTTATTTGCAGTAAATACACACCGCTGGCATAGTTACTCATAGAAAGATCAATGCTTAGCTTTTGCAAAAATCCGTTGGCAGTGGTATAAACTTCTTTTACCAGCCGGCCTTTTGCATCATAAACAGCGGCTTCCATTTTTTCTCCATTACTCAACTGGTAAATTAAACTGAAATTGCCCCTGGAAGGATTAGGATACACCTGCCACAGAACAGCTTCGTCAAATACTACAGGACGTATTTCAGAATAAACAAAACTACCATCTGCATCAATGATCTTTAAGCGGTAGTACTGGGCCCCTACTTTTTCCGCTTCACTATCGGTGAAACTATAAGTACGCATTGAAGTTGAATTGCCCCCACTCACTACCTCGCCAATTTTTACAAATTGTGCTGCCTGCAATTGATCATTGCCACGGGCTACCTCTATTTCATAACGGGCAACATCTGCTTCGCCGCCTGTTTTCCAGTTTAATACAACTGCATTACCGGGAGTTTTCTGCGCTGTAAATTCCATCATTTTTACCGGCAATGGCGTACTGCGATCGAAGCCGCCATTGTTTAACCAAAACTCGGAGAAGCTTTTTACCTTGAACTCGGCATAATAACCTTTGTCGAACGGAACCTTTGTTACTTTGGCAGGTTCAATAAAGGTCCAGGTTCCCTGCTGATCATCTGATACTGTGCCATTCTCAAAAGAAACATCCGGGTCGCTGTATTTTGAGATGCCTAATTCATAAGCACTGGCTGGTGGCGTGCAATTGCTGCAACCTGTGGCGCTAAGCAAAGAATTGGTTTCGCTATCCAAAAAATAAAAACGAACCATAACAGAATCTCCCGGACTGGTAGTAGAAGGTTGTATGGTAATGTTGCGGTTGTGATAATATTGGCTGTTATTGTTTCTTACTGCACCTGTAAAAACATATGCCTGCGCTGCAGTGGCGCCAAGGCTTTGATTGTTGGGCTGAACAGAAGCGATCAATTTACCATTGCTGGTAAAATCTATCCAGCTATTGCCTGAAACATTTAGCGTTACAGGCGCCGCCATAGTTGCCCCGTCGTAAATGCCATAAGTGTTGTCGTAAATATGAATATCATCAATAGCCATGCCTTCGCGGTTGACGCCGCCATCAGAATTCATTACAAAGCGAAGGCGCAGGCGATTAAGTCCCGCAGGCAATGCAATGGTGGCTACATGCCAGTGGTAATTGCTTTGCAGACTCCATACCTGTGGCGTAGCTTTATTATACCAGTTGGTGCCGCTGCCCGCTGTGCCCAATTTCTTCCATATAACTCCATCTTCCGAATATTCGGCCCAGGCAGCATCACATAAAGTGGCGCCACAATCTTCAATATCCATAGCCACGCTAAAACTAAGCGTTGGTTGCGTCATAGCTGTAATGTCAAAACAAGGTGAGTACAGGTAAGAATATTCATTGTCGTTGTAATTACCTGCCAGCCTTGTTTTCCAGGCTTTGACGCCGCTGGCTGCACGGTTAATGTGCGTTGAAACAGGTGTGCCATATTCCCAGGTGCTGTTTTTACCAGCGGCGAACCAATAACCATTGTCAGTCTCAAAATTTTGCAGGTAAGGATAAGAAGAAATAACCGGCGAATTACGAACAGAAAAACTCAGTGTATCATTATCTCTAAAGCTGTCGCCTGCTAAGGCAACCACGGTTTGTATGTTATAACTATCAAAGGCAGAAAGATCGGCAGGCGTCGAAAACGTGTATTGCAACGTGGCATTGGCTGCTATGGAAGGAATGGTTTCCGTAACCCAGGCACCATTGTTAATACGGTAACGTACAGGAATATCTGTAACCGTAGCATTTACACTATTGCGAACCGAAACCTGTATGGCCGTAGCACTGGTTAAACCGCAGTTAGATGCTGATGGCGCATCAATGCTTTTCATCTGCATATCGTTCTGCACCTGGTACAGGCGAATGTCATCGAAAGTGTAACCACCGCCCAATGCTTTGTCGGTGGCAGGCAATAGCGCCAGCTGCCCCCAACGGATTTGAAAGCTGCTGCTGAAGTTTTGTCCTGCATTCAATAAAGAGTCTGCAATTTCTATACTTTCTGTTTTTTTGTATGCTCCATCAATTTTATTGCTATCCAGGTCATACACTGCAATCCATGGCTGCGCATCATTACCCCTTATCCAAACTCTGTTTACAGTGCTGTTGGTTTGGCTATGGCTCAGGTATTGAAAATCTAAACGTATGTCGTTGGCTGCGGCATTGTAATTACTTAAATTGAAAGTACCATACAGGTAATTGGTATTTCCAGTAGCATACACTCTGTCGGCATCCAGGGTTAATGCTTTTGAACGAGAGTAGGCAATACCTGAATTAATGAATGTACGGGCCCTGCCAAACGTTGTTGAAGGAGAGAAGTCATAACGGTCAATACCCTCAAGGCCGGTTGTATCTCTTTGATAAGCGTTGATGGCAGCGGCTTCCAGGTCATCGGTGAAATAAGTACCTAGATCAATTGGTTGGTTATCCAAATGTTTAACTGTGGTCCATGCCGTATCGTTGCTGCTAACCGGGTCGGCTGCCGCATTTTTTACAACAGCTGCAATTGTGTAAGTGCCCAGGGCCGAAAGGTTGGCCGTTGTGGCAAAGTTATGTGTGTAGGTACCACCGGCTGCAATGGAAGCGGTTACATTTTCTGTAACCCAGGCGCCGCCGTTAATGGCATATTGCACGGTAAAATTGCTGATAGCAACATCGTCTAAGTTCTTAATGCGGATGCTCACTACCTGCGAGGCATTTAAAGCGGTGGAAGTAGCTTTTCTTCCAGATTTGGGAGCAAGAATGGCATCCAGTTTCAAGTCGTTATCCGAAATGGTGCCACTGCAGTTACCCGTATTGGGTTTTCTGGAAATGGCTACCGATCTTCTGCCTGCCTTACCCGAAATTCTTGGCCTTACGGTTACCCAATAGGTACTATCCTTCGATAAGCCATTGAAAGTATAAGATAAAGCGGTGGTAGTAGCTACCGTTTTCATGTCTTCGCCTTGTAGCACCATTACCTCGTAGTCAGTAGCATCGGCAGCTGCTGTCCATTTAATACCAATATAACCTTCGCATTGCGTGGTTTGTAGAGAAACGGTAGGCCGCCCTATTATTGTAAACGGATCACTGGTATTGCTTTCGCTACCACCATCTTTTGCTATCCGTACCAGGGCATTGGTGGTAGCCACATTAGGCACCGTCCATACGTAAAACGAACGGTTAATGTTTATTCCCGCCGCCACATTGCTCCACGTAGCGCCATTGTCAGCCGAATAATCAATAGTAACGGTGCCTGAGTTAAAGCCATAAGCCTCCCAGTCTATCTTTGTTTGTTCGCCGGGTACCAGTGCTTCGCCGCTGAAAGGGGCTGTTAGCTTTAGCTGTACAGGAATGATATCGTACACCAGGAAATACTCCTGCGAAGGATTTTGTGTAATGGCTGTCCCGGTTACTTTTACATTGTAACTGCCTGCGGCAGGATTGTTAATCACCACCTGCTCCATATTGTTGATATGGTCAGGGCCGGTGGTGGCTGTGTTGCCTACATTAGCAATGGCCGTATCTAAAATCTTAGGTAGCGTGGTAGTTAAAGAAGGGTCTGTAACCGTCAGATCGAGATCGTTTACCAAAGTAGTACTGCTGATAAGAGAAGCGGCAGGATCGTTCCAATACAGCATTACTTTTAATTGCGCTGTATTGGCCGGTATGGCAATAGTATGTGTATTGGTGCTGCCATTAACACTGTTACCGGCAAAATAGTGACCGGCTTCCAGCATATCCATACTGCGCAATAAGTTCATCCATCCAAAGCCATATTGATAATCCGGTCCGGCGTTGCCCTTGTCTGCGGCGCCATTACACAAAATAGCTTTCATCAAAGCATTCTTTGGGTTGGCGCCCCCGTTCAGCTGGCGGTAACGCTGGTATAACAAGGCCAGCCCGCCCGATGCCGCAGGCGATGCCATGCTGGTACCGCTGCTGTTGGCGTAAGTATTGGTAGGCCAGGTAGAAGCTACCAGTTGGCCCATAGCTACAATTTCAGGCTTGGTTCTGCCGTCTTTTACCGGTCCCCGGCTGGAAGAAGGAGCAATGGCCCCGGTGTCGCTGGTATTACCAACGGTAAGCACATTTTTTGCAGACTGGTAACCGCCCAACACGGTTCTGTAACCCAAAGCAAAAGGGGCGCAGGTAGAGGCCCCGCTGTTGCCTGCAGCAAAAACATTTTGAAGGTTGGGAAAATCAAAAGCCATTTGATCCAGGTATTGCGATACCATATCGTAAGTGCCGTTATAATCGCATTCAATAATATCGCCGTAAGAGTTGTTGGTGATCACCATGCCATAGTCCTGCACATAAGTAGGTGCGTTGATAAGAATGCCGTTGAACGACTGGCTTACAATAGTGGCTTTTGGCGCATAGCCCCTGTACAGCTCATTAATGTTACCGGCGCCGGCCAATGTGCCCGAAACGTGGGTTCCATGGCCGGTTACCACAACCGCCGCCCGGTTAATAAGCCGCCCCGAAAAGTCAACATGGGTCTGTATGTCCGAATTATCGCCTATGCCCACCACAACGCCTTCGCCGTTCAGGCCCCGGCCGCCGTTGGCAATACTGGCATTTAATACATTGGCCCTTGAAGCCATCCGGCTATTGCTGTTTAAAGGCTGGTCTTGTGGGGGCGCAGGCTGCACGTATTCAATAAAGGGAAGCGAAGCCAACTCCGGCAGGCGGTTGGTGGCTATGCGCAACGGCAGTATGCGATACGATTGATAAGATAAAGAGAGCACATCTACATTCAGTTGCTGTAGCTGCTCCAGCACTTCGTTCACCGAAAACGTTTTGGGGAACCTGGCCCACACATCTACGGTGCCAATAGCCTTTACTGCCCAGTAAGGAACACTGCCCTGTGTTAACAGCTGATTCATTTTCTGCTGAGGACTTAGTTCAACAACCGACCTTACGTGGGCCTGTGTCAATCCCCCCGGCTTTAACTCGCCCCTGACGGTGGCTGTGTAGGCAGTACCCGATACATAATCCAGCAACTCAATGCCGTTGGCCTGCAGCACCTTTCTTTCGCCGTCGGTGGGTATTTTATGAAACTGCAGCACCACCAAAGATTTGTTATTAGTGCGTAAGCTTCTTTTATTGAACGAGTCCAGGAAGCCTTGCCTGATGTTGGCCTCGGGCCTTATAGCACCGCTTCTAAAGGCAATGGAAAAATTATTTTGTGCAAAAGAAATGAAAGAGAGAAGCAGGAGTGTACTCAGCAGCAGCAGCCGGTTCAGTTTCATGGGATATTAGTTGGAGGATAAAAATAGAGAAAAATATAATATGGTGGGAAGAGAAATAACAGGTATTTGACAGAAAAAATAATGTGTGAGCCTTAGCCCGGCGGCCTGTATGGTGTAAGCTATGATGCCAGTGGTGGCGTTGACACTGCAAATGCTTTTGCCGGCAGGCACAATTACAGTAATTCAATACCTTTAGTATTCAATCATTTCGTTATGGAACTAAAGTTTTTGCTTGCAGCCTTCTTTTTGTGTGTAGGATTTTATGCGCCGGCGCAGGAAGCAACGGGTTTAGATAGTGCCCTTCATAACCTTGCGCAGGAGAAAGACCCTGCAAAAGCAGTGAAGATGATGAACAGCATCATCAACCAATATAAGCTGGATAAAACCAAAGACGCCGAAACCTTTGATGTGCTGTATGGAACAGTAGCGGTAAACTATGCCATGCAACGCAACTACCCGCAGTTTGAAAAATACATTGGCCTTATACGCAACAAATTCAACCAAACCTCTTTTTTAAATATGGCCGCCACGCAAATGCTGAACAATGATGTGGATGCCCCATACGCCAACCGCATTGCCAAAAAAACGCTGGCACTCTACCAATCCTTTAAAGATGATACAACTGCCAGGCCTAATGGCTTTTCACAAGAGGACTGGAACCGCTTTATAGGGTTTGCCAAATACCCTTATTACGATACCTACGCCCAATCGCTGTTTGCTTTAAAAAAATATGATGAAGCCTTACAGTATCAGAAAATGGCTTTTGAAGACAGCCCCGAAAAAGGGCTTCCGGCATCGGTAGAACGGTATGCTCAATTATTAACGCTAACCGGTAACAGGGAAGAAGCCAAACAATTGCTTTTAAAAAGGGCAAGGCTGGGAAAAATAAACAAGGGAATGACCGGGCAACTGCAGTCCATTTACCTTGCCGAAAACGGCACTGATGAAAACTTAGGAAAGTATTTAGACAGCCTTCAAAAAAATGTGCAGGCGGCCATGATGCAGGATCTGAAAACAAAAATGCTGGATGAAACAGCCCCCGGTTTTAGCCTGAAAGATATCAATGGCAAAGAGGTAAAGCTGTCCGACTTTGCAGGCAGGATAGTGGTACTGGACCTGTGGGCTACCTGGTGCCGCCCCTGTATTGCCTCTTTTCCCGCCATGCAGCTAATGGTGCAAAAGCACCCCGAGGTTACTTTCCTGTTCATTGCGGTGCAGGAAAAGGATAAAGACCCACTGCCCAAAGTGAAAAGCTTTATAGAAAAAAGAAAGTATCCTTTTACCGTGCTGCTCGATGAACCAGTACAGCCCAATGCTGCAGCCTACAAAATTCTCTCTGCTTACAAGCCCGATGGCATTCCCACAAAATATATCATTGATAAAAATGGCAAGCTGCAATTTGTAACCAGCGGGTTTGATACCGATGCAGAACTCATTAACGAACTGGAAGCCATGATCTCCGTGCTACAAAATAAAGCCGGTTAAAGCTTTAGGCGGCTGCTTTTCCCCATTCAAGAGAGGCCTTGTTTCATTGCTTTTTTGCCCAGCACCGCAACCCTGGCATAATGTAGTATGGATGGATAAGCCTAAAAAACATTTCTTTTTTTTTAAAATAAATTTATTGCTTTTCAATAATTATTTACTGATATTTGTACCGTTCTTCTAAACAGTAAATAATTATGGAAATAAAAATCACCACCAACCAGACTTTGAAAGTATTGCAAATACTTTCCTGGATCATCTTTATTGGCTTATGCATTGAAGCCGGCGGCATAGCTGTTAATACCATTATTACGCTGGTCATCAACCCGCACGGCGTCGAAAATTTTTGGGAAGGCCCGGCGTATTTGTCGGCACTGTACCATTTTGACCACGGGCATTTTTTTGTAATTGCTTTGATAATGACCATTGTGGCCGTACTAAAAGCCATTATGTTCTACATTATTGTAAAACTGTTTACCGATAAAAAGCTCAATCTTGCGCAGCCGTTTAATATAGCATTAAGCAGGTTCATCTATAAGCTGTCTTATTTGTCCTTAGGCATTGGGTTGTTCTCTTACTTTGGGTTTAAATATGCGCTGTGGCTCAGCACACAAGGGCTTGAAGCAGCCAACCTGCAAGCCCTGCATATGGCAGGCGCCGATGTGTGGCTGTTTATGGCGGTAATACTTTTTGTAATTGTACAGGTGGTAAAAAAGGGAATAGAAATTCAAAACGAAAACGATTTAACCATATAGCTGATGCCAATAATAGTAAACTTAGATGTTATGATGGCAAAGCGAAAGATGTCGCTCAATGAACTTTCTGAAAAAGTAGGTTTAACGCTTTCCAATCTCTCTATTTTAAAAACAGGAAAGGCCAAAGCCATCCGGTTTAGCACACTGGAAGCCATATGCGAAGCGCTGCATTGCCAGCCGGCCGACATTTTAGAATATGTAAACGACAAGCAGTACAACGGGTAGCAGGCCTGTTTGCCTGCCCATCCCGGTAAGGCCATGGGTGGTGCAGGCCAAACAATTGATCAGCAGCTTTTTTTTAACGCTTAGCTGTTTGCGGTAGCCTATCCTTTTTTATGCAGCCGGTATTGCTGCACCATGGCTTCCACATCTTTTTGCCTGTAATAAATCTTGTTCCCGATCTTGTAATAGGGCAGTATGCCCTTCGACCGCCAATACTGCAAGGTGCGTATGCTGATGTGCAGCGTCAGCATCAGTTCCTGCCCGTCAAAAAGCTTTTCGTTGACAATGTCTAAAGCGGGTGTAGCAGATTCGGATGATGTAGGTAGTTCCATTTCAAATACAGTTTTATTTTACTACATAACAAGAAATAAATAATTTATAATATTTCAAAATTTCTGAACAAATTATTTTTTATATATGTACACGCCGTAATGAACT
>JBQCJM010000076.1:0-4851 GCA_051952715.1 Flavisolibacter sp. | reverse complement strand
GTAGTACAAAAATATGGTAAGAACCAGGTAGCGCAAATTGTTACCTACGGTACTATGGCCGCTAAAATGAGTATTAAAGATGTGGCCCGTGTGATGGATTTGCCCTTGCCCGAATCGAATGCATTGGCCAAATTAGTTTCCGACCGGCCGGGCACCAAGCTCCAACGTATGCTGCATGCACCGCTTACGGCTAAGGAAGGTGAAAAACCATTGGAAGAAGATTATAGCAGCGACGATGTGGAAAATGCCAAACGCCTTCGTGAGATCTATAACAGCAAGGGCCTGCAAAGTGATGTACTGCACATTGCCGAACGCCTGGAAGGTTCAGTTCGAAACACAGGCATTCATGCCGCAGGCATCATCATTGCGCCGAAAGATCTTACGGAACTCATTCCTGTTTTTGGATCTAAAGAAACTGACCTTTGCATCACGCAAATTGAAGGAAGCATCATTGAAGATTCTGGCGTAATCAAGATGGACTTTTTGGGTTTGAAAACCCTTTCTATCATTCGCGATGCGCTGAAAATGATCAAAGAAAATCATGGAGTGGATATAGATATTGATACTATTCCATTGGACAATGAAAAAACCTACGAACTCTACCAACGCGGCGATACCATAGCTACTTTTCAATTTGAAAGTCCGGGGATGCAGAAGTATCTGAAAGAACTAAAGCCTGACCAATTCGCCGACCTCATTGCCATGAACGCCTTGTACCGCCCTGGACCAATGGCTTATATTCCGCAATATGTAGACCGTAAACATGGCCGCGAAGAAGTAAAGTACGACCTGGAAGAAATGGAAGAATACCTGCAGGAAACTTATGGTATCACTGTATACCAGGAACAGGTGATGTTGCTGGCGCAAAAACTCGCCAATTTCTCTAAAGGCGATGCGGATGTATTGCGTAAGGCCATGGGTAAAAAAGACCGGAAGACGCTGGATAAAATGAAAAGCAAATTCATTGAAGGCGCTACATCCAATGGTCATAGAAAAGATATTCTTGAAAAAGTATGGACCGACTGGGAGGCTTTTGCACAATATGCTTTTAACAAATCTCACTCCACCTGTTATGCTTATGTAGCATATCAAACAGCCTATTTAAAAGCCCACTATCCTGCCGAGTACATGTCGGCAGTTTTGAATCATGCCAATGCCATTGAAAAGCTCACTTTCTTTATGGAAGAGTGCAAACGCATGGGCATAAAAGTGCTGGGGCCCGATATCAACGAATCGCAAAAGGGTTTTGCAGTAAATGAAGCAGGCGAAATTCGTTTCGGCCTGGGCGGCCTGAAAGGCGTTGGCGAAAACGCCATCGAAAATATTATTGCCGAACGTAAAAAAGATGGTCCTTATAAAGATCCGTTTGACTTTATAAAAAGAGTCAATCAAAAAGCTGTGAACAAAAGAACACTGGAAAGCCTTATTTATGCTGGTGCGTTTGATGATTTCCCACAATTGCACCGGGCACAATATTTCAATATTCCGGACGGAGAAACACAAACAGGCCTTGAAAAAATTGTAAAGTTTGGAAATATTGTGCAGGCACAAACAGTAAACACCACCAATACTTTATTTGGCGATTTACCTGCAGTGCTTGACATCAGGCCACCACAAATCCCTAACTGCCCACAATGGTCGTTAACAGAGCAGTTGGATAAAGAAAAAGAAGTAACCGGCATTTATTTAAGTGGTCACCCGCTTGATCACTACAAATTTGAAATTCAGCATTACGGCATTACCAACGTGCAGGATTTTAATGAAATAAAAGAATCGCAAACGTTGGCCAGCCAGGGCAAAACCTACAAATTACTGTGTTTGGTTTCCGCTGCCAATCACCGTATATCGAGGCAAGGAAATAAATTCGGCTCGTTTGTTTTGGAAGATTATTCAGGCAAAACTGAAATTGTTTTGTTTGGAGATGATTACGTTCGCTACAATGCTTATCTGCAAAATGGCCATGCAGTTATGATTGTTGGCACGTTCAGGCAACGTCAATATAAAACTGAATATGAGTTCAAGGTAAGTAGTATTGCTTTGGCCGAAAATGTTAAACGGCAGTTAACAAAACAAGTTCAATTGGAGATTGATGTACGTAATGTGCAAAAAGACATGATTGATTTTCTGGAGGACAACCTTAAAAAATATCCGGGCAAGTCGTCATTAAGAGTAATTCTGTCAGAGCCCAAAACCAACTTAAGGGCTAACCTGGTTACCTTGGATAGTGGTTTGGAAATGAACACCGATTTGATCCATTATTTGCAAACCAGGCCGGAGATTGAAGTACAGGTGACAGCAGTATAGATGACCATTAGAAATAATAGGACAGCAGTTTGTTTTCTATTTAAGACATTAACCGATAGTCATCATTCTGTCATCTGTCGTTTACTAACTGCCATCTGTGCATTTTTAAACTGTTGGAGTTAAATTTGCAGATTCACAATATCATTTGATTATTTTAAAACAAGAAATATGGCACAAGCATTCACAGACTCTAATTTTCAAACTGAAGTTTTAAGCTCAGATAAATTAACCGTAGTTGATTTTTGGGCAGAATGGTGCGGCCCTTGCCGTGCTATCGGTCCAGTTATTGACGAGTTGTCAAAAGAATATTCCGGCAAGGTAAATGTGGGTAAAGTAAACGTTGACGAAAATCCGCAGGTGAGCATGAACTATGGCATCACATCCATTCCTGCTATTTTATTTATTAAAAACGGACAGGTGGTTGATAAATTAGTTGGCGCCCAACCCAAAGGCAATTTTGTGAAAAAAATCGAAGCACATTTGAGTTAATTAACTCTTTACAAAAAAATCCCGATAGAAGCTGTCGGGATTTTTTTATTCTACATAATGATTATTAATGTGGTGTCATCTCCAAAGCTTCTGCTTCGCTCATCTCATTCTCATTTGCCTTATGCTTGTGTTTAAAAAGAATTAAGAAAAGAATCGCCACTACCAAAGCATACAAAGCAAAGCTGATCCAGATGCCATGCCAGTCTTTACTGCCGTCGGCATTGGTAAAATAGTGCTTAATCACAAGTCCACTGATTAAACTTCCTAACACAGCGCCAACGCCATTGGTCATCATCATAAACAATCCCTGTGCACTGGCTCTTATAGAATGGTCCGTTTCTGTTTCTACAAACAAAGAACCCGAGATATTAAAAAAGTCGAAGGCCATGCCATAGACAATGCAGGACAAAATGATCATCCACAAACCATCGCCAGGGTTGCCATAGGCAAACAACCCAAAACGAAGCACCCATGCAATCATGCTAATTAACATCACCTGCTTTATTCCAAAGCGGCGTAAAAAGAAAGGAATGGCAAGAATGAACAAGGTTTCAGATATCTGCGAAATGGACATAATGATGGCCGGGTATTTAACGGTTGTCGTTCCGCTATAAGCCGGGTTGCTGGCAAAGTCGTGTAAAAAGGTATCGCCATAAGCATTGGTCAACTGCAGCGCCGCACCTAACAGCATAGCGAAAACGAAAAACATCGCCATTTTATAATTTTTAAATAGCGCAAAGGCATTAAGCGATAAGGCAGATTGTGTATTCTCACCAGTCTTATTCTTTTTATACTGTGGTGGCGAAGGTGGTAAAGTAAACGAATAAAGCCCCAATAAAATAGCCGCTGCCGAAGCCACATAAAATTGATTGGGAGAAGTTTCAAAATGCAACAGGCTCACTACCCATAAAGCCACGATAAAACCAATGGTCCCCCACACCCGTATTGGCGGAAAAACTTTCACCACATTAGCCCCGCTCCTTTTCAATGCTGCATAAGCCACAGCATTCGACAATGCAATTGTGGGCATATAAAAAATCATGTTCAGCAGAAGTACCCAAAAAAACCATTTAGGCGCACCCACCATAGGCAGACAAAAAAGAACAATACCGCCGCAAATATGAAAAATTCCGTAAAGCTTTTCGGCGTTAATATATTTATCAGCAATATAACCTGCAATGGAAGGCATGAACAAAGAAGCAATGCCCATGGCAGAAAAGATGGCTCCAAAATCATCAGGCGCCCAGTTCTTGTACTGAAACCAAAAAGCGCCGATGGTAATTAACCATGAGCCCCAAACAAAGAACTGCAAAAAATTCATAAGAATAAGGCGAAACTTAATATTCATTACCTCAGTAGTTTTGTTGAAAAATTTATTGGTTAAAATAAATCAGTTGAACCTATTACAGCAAAAGAATTTAACAAGCAATCGTTCAAAAGTGAAAGATAGCTTTTTTCATAAAGTTGTTTATTGTTTCTAAAAATGTTTTAACGCTCAGCGGCAACATTTGTGCTCAACACTACCTTTATCTTTATTTTTCTGCATCGCTAAGAATTGAGTATTATTGTTTGGTTGAATTTTGGCTTCTTTATTAAACCACCCTGTTTTGAAAAATCTCTATTTGCAGGTATTTGTTGCTACGCTTGCTGTTTTTCTGTGTACGGAAATATGTGCTCAAAAAACAGGACGTTCCATAACAAGATGCTTTACTATGCAGCGGGCAGAAAAATTAAATCAAATGAACCTGCTGACAAGAAACGGTACCAGCCAAAAAAAAGAACCAACGCCATCAACTTCCGTTCTTTCCACATACAGGCTTACATCTATAGTTACCATTCCTGTGGTAGTGCATATTGTGCTTCCAAATCCTTTTATGGTTACAGATGCCGACGTACAGGCACAAATTGACCGCCTTAATCTTGATTTCTCAGGCTTCAACCCTGATAGCACTAATGCGCCTTCACAATTTTTAGCCGTGAGGGGCCATAGCCAAATTCAGTTTTGCCTGGCTAAACGAACACCGGGCGGACAGCCAACTTCGGGCATTGAAAGAAGAA
>JBQCJM010000075.1:0-7166 GCA_051952715.1 Flavisolibacter sp. | reverse complement strand
TGGAAAGAGAAAAGGTGAAAACGTGAGGTAAAAGCTCACGGCTATTGGCCGGAATGCCAGTAGCGGGTAAACCTTGCGTGCTGAAATGCCAAATATACCAACGCTACAGGGCTGCTCGCCCGATGTTGGGTGGGTAGGCAGATAGAGGTAAGCAGCAATGCTTATCCCAGATAAATGATAGCACTTTTTCATGCCTGCATGAAGAAGAACAGAATCCGGCTTACAGGCTTGCAGTATTTCATTCACCCTCTGTCTCCCTAAAGGGAGGACTTAGGTCGCAGAAACTTTTTTTTTATTGCAGTTCTATTTTAGATCGGAGATAAATTTCAATTTGTTGAATAACTTTTTCTAAATGCAGTTTTATTTCACTGTTGGTGAATCTAAGAAACACCAATCCCTGTTCTTCTAATTGCTTTTGTCTTTGTTCATAATTATTTTTTACTTCTTCCTGCATATGAATAGAGCCATCCACTTCAATGGCCAACCGTAAGGCATGACAATAAAAATCTAAAATGTAATTTGAAAAAGGGTGTTGCCGTCTAAATTTAAAACCACAAGGTTTTGTTCTTAAATAATTCCAAAGAAGTTCTTCTGCAAATGTTTGCTGGCTGCGCAATGCCCGTGCTCTTTGAAAGAGTAATTGATCGGCACCGGCAAACATTTTTCTTTTCACTTCATAGCTTTCCATAAAGCTACAAAAGCCCAAAGAAAGTTTGTACTGAAAGAAAGATTGAAAAAGAAATGTCAGATAAACCTAAGTCCTCCCTTTAGGGAGACAGAGGGCATTCTCCCCTTTAGGGGGACAGGGGGTATAAATACCCACCCAATTCCATCATCCAGGCAATGCCCAGGTGAACGATGAGGCCACCCAAAATTCTCCTGGTGTTGTAGGTAACAATGCCCAATAACAAGCCGCCGAAAAAAGAGCTGATACACTCGCCCAACGGTTTTCCAAAATGAATGGTGCAATAAAAAACAGCCATAGGCAAAATAGCATCTTTGCCTGCCCATTTTACAAACGCAAGCACCAAAAAGCCGCGAAAGAAAAGTTCGATGGAAATAAAATCGCTGCCGTACGACAGCTCGTATAAAAGTTTGTACAAACCATTATTGTGTTGCCCCGATAAATACTCCACGTTCTTAAGCTTGGGATACACGGCTAAAAAATCGGGTTGTGTAGAGGCAGCCGCAATCAGCGGAACCATGATCAGCAACATCATAAAGTACGGCTTTGGATCAAAGTGGCCACCACCTACACCGTAAAAGTTTTGGTCTTTATCAAATGTTTGCCAAACAATATAAAGAGCTGCAGTAACCACCACCAGCCGCAAAGGCCAGTACACTACGTGGTTCCAGTAATTGTTCAATGCGGTATCGCCGGTAAAATGAAAATCAAAGCTGAAAGACATCTTCCACGCAAAAATGGCCGGGGCAATGAACAACAGGAACAGAAAATTTTTGTTGCTGAAAACATTACTTCTTAAAAACAAAGCCTGCAGCAGGTAAGCAAAAGAAAATGCGATAAGAAAGATAGCAAACCACGAAAGGTATTGTGGTATCTCGCCAAGCGAATTTATTTTTTTGTTCAGCCCAAAATGATAGTTGATAAAAATGGCAATGGCTACAAACAAAGCCGAAAGAACAAAAACAAGTTTGTTGGTTTGTACTGCATAATCCTTTAAGTAAGCGAAGATTTTTTTCATTCGGTGGCTGCCTGTGCAAACTGCAATATAACATCGCAATTTTGAATGGCTGATCTCTTTTCAAAAAATTGATTTTGCAGGCACACAAAACTTAAGTCAATTTTGAACAACAGAATCTATTTATGAAAAAACTTTTGGTAATTGGTGCCGTTATATTTTTAGCAGGATGTGTCACACAAAAAAACGTCACCATCAATGCAAACAGCAGGCTTCGTTTTATGGCAGCGTACACTGTCCCTTACGGGCTGTCATACAAAGGCACAACAGTTGGCGGCCTGTCGGGAATTGATTATGATGCGAAGAACAATTTGTATTATATCATTTGCGATGATGGTTCGAAAATTAATCCTGCACGTTTTTATACTGCTAAAATTGGTATCGGCAACAAAGGAATTGATACGGTAGCATTTGTGGGAATGACCACCTTACTGCAACCGGACAATTCTGTGTATGAACATGCAGGTGTCGATCCCGAAGCCATGCGTTACAATTCAAAAACCAATCAATTGTTCTGGAGCAGCGAAGGAGAAAGAACTATAAAAAATAATGGCGCTGTTTTAAAAGATCCTTTTGTACACATTGCTGATGCGAACGGGCATTATATTGATAGTTTTTTATTGCCCGCCAATATGCACATGCAGCCAACCGAAGCCGGACCAAGAAATAACGGAACCTTTGAAGGCCTTGCGTTTGACAAAAATTACAGAACGCTTTACGTAAGCGTGGAAGAACCTATTTATGAAGATGGCCCGCGGGCAGGCGCAGCCGATTCTACCGCATGGATAAGAATATTACAATTTGATGTTGACACCAAAAAGCCGCTGGCACAATATGCTTATAAAATAGATGCTGTTGCGCATCCGGCTTCTCCGGCCAATGCCTTTAAGATCAATGGAATTGCCGACATCATGTGGCTTGATAAAAATAAATTACTGACAATTGAAAGGTCGTTCTCTACCGGCTATCCAAATAATACTATTAAGATTTACTTAGCCGATCTGTCTCACGCCACAGATGTAACAGCCATCAATTCGGTGCAGAAAAACAATTCGATAATTCCGGTTGCAAAGAAGTTATTATTCAACATGGATTCGCTGGGGCAGTACATTGACAACATAGAAGGTGTTACGTTCGGGCCACTGCTGCCCAATGGGCATCAAAGCCTGTTGTTTATAGCAGATAACAATTTTTCAGCTACACAAAAAACGCAGTTCCTATTGTTTGAAGTAGAGTGATCAGCCAGTGGGTTAATAGTAAGTAGTAAGTGTATCAGGTTCAACCCTTTTGCCTGATTTATTGGTTTTAATTATTGAAAGGAATGTTTTACTCGCCGCTCGCCACTAACTACATGCTTCTCTCATTCACCTTTTAACCTTACTTAACATGATTTGATTTTATCTTCAAACATTAAATCAACAAAACATGAAAAAACTCTTTGTTTTGGTTGCCATATTTGCAACCTTGTACACCACAAACGCCAATGCACAGCAACAGGGTGGCGGCGATCCTGCTGCCATGATGCAGCGCATGAAAGACCGCATTAAGCCGGGCCTGGTGGAGAAAACAAAACTTACCGATGCCCAGGCCGACAAGGTGATCGAAGTTTATTTTGCTAACCAGCGCAAGCGCAGGGAGATCAGGATGGATCAATCATTAAGCGACGATGATAAGGCGAAAAAGAATTCAGAAATTGAAGAAGCGCAAAATAAAGACTACAAAGCCATTCCTTTAACCGACGACCAGGTAAAAGAAGTAAATGCCTATTTCGATGAAATGAGAAAGCAGCAAATGCAGCGCCGTCAAAATGGTGGTGGCGGAGGAAATTAATTTTTTTCCTATAGAAATCAAGCTGTCCTTTGGGCAGCTTTTTTTATGTACTTAGCTGCATTGCTACTATTGAGCTCCTGTTGTGTCACTCACTTCAGCGTTCAGAACTTTATTAAAAAATAATAGACTAGTATTATAACATTGGTCATAGTTTTTACAACAAACAAAAAATAAAACCAGCAACCACTACCTTAGTATAAAATTTATGGCTGAAGATTTAAACATAATAACAGGAACGAAGCAGGAACAATACGAAGCTTTGATTCCGCAGATAAAAGGCTTGCTTGAAGGTGAGAAAGACCTTATTGCTAACCTTGCTAATGTAGTGGCAGCGTTGAAGGAACAATTCAAATGGTTTTGGGTAGGATTTTATTTGGTAAAAGAAAACGAATTGGTGCTGGCACCTTTCCAGGGGCCCGTGGCCTGCACAAGAATTAAAAAGGGCAGGGGCGTATGTGGTTCCAGTTGGGCTGAAGCAAAAACTTTACTTGTTCCTGACGTAGAAAAATTTCCAGGTCATATTGCCTGCAGCAGTTTATCCAAATCCGAAATTGTAGTACCTGTCATCCGGGGAAATGAAGTTATTGCTGTGTTAGATGTTGACAGTGATGCGTTAGATCAGTTCGATACAACCGACCAAAAATATTTAGAACAAATCATTGACCTTATAAGTTTTGACTAAAGGCAGAACTACAAAGCATTGAATTTATAATCTTCCCTTTCCGGGTGAAACACATCCAATAACTCACAATCGGTAATAGCCCTGCCGCCATGAGGCACATTAGGTGGGATGACAGCCACTATTCCCGGCTCCAGAATTTTTGTTTCTCCTGCTACGGTCAATTCAAATTTTCCTTTCAATACATTGGCTACCTGCTCATGCACATGCGAGTGAACGGGCATAACTGCACCGGCTTCTACAGTCCAGTATAAAAAAGTCATAGTTCCTGTATGAATGCTACGGGCTGTATAACCTTTGATGACTTCTTTGGATAAAAGACCATTAACTTCCACAAATGCCATAAAATAAAATTGGTGCTTAAAGATAAATGAAGAGAAAATTTTTTACGGCATGAAAATTATGGCTACATTCATAAAGGGCATATATGAAGCGTCAAAACAATACAAACCAGGGACGACACGAACATCCACTGCCACGTGAAATAAGCAGCGAACAAAAAGCCCTTAATGAAGAAGCCCACGACGAGGCCATTCATGATATAGAAGAAGACCCTGATTTAAGTGTACACAGTCCAAACGATGATTTGGACGAAGGCGAAACTGCAAGGCTCGGAGAAGACAAAACTGATTTGGTATAACATTCGTAAACTGACTTAAACTTTTTTTATGCCACGTAACAACAGAAATGCCACGAGAGAAAGGGAGAACAGGGAGCCGAAAAGATATGAGGCGGAGGAAGAGAGGCATTATACTTCGGGCCGCAACGAGGAAAGAGGAAGAAGCATGTCGAGGGTAAGTGCCGAACGGGTTGACAATAGAAGCAGCGACCGTGAAAATGATTTGTACGAAAGACAAAGCATATAACAGGCAAGAAAAAAATTAAACAAAAAACCTTCATCATTTGATGAAGGTTTTTTTGTGGACGCAACTATTTTACGTTCAAACTTATTAGTTGTTGATCCAACACCATTCATACCGCTATATAGCCAATTAGCAAGTAAACCTTACACTATCTTTCGTAGTTAAATGAATAGATTAAATTTAGAAAGAAACTTCTCTCATACCTGATTTATATCTACTGCTCCATGTTTAAAAATTATTTTAAAATAGCCATGCGTCATTTCAAACGGGATGCTGGCTACAGCCTGCTCAACATCCTAGGCCTGACCATTGGTATTACCTTCAGTCTCTATTTAATTTTTTACGTACGTCACGAGCTGAGCTATGACCGCCACTTTGATAAGGCTGATCGCATTTTCCGTATTAACGCTTTTATTAAAGAGCCAGACAAGGAGGTAATGAAATGGGCCAACACCCAGTTTCCGCTGGGGCCACAACTAAAAAAAGATTATCCCGAAGTTGAGGAGGCTGTCCGCTTTGTTGGTGATAATAAAACACTGTACCAACAGGGGGAGCAGAAATTGTACGAAGAGAAAATTTATTATACGGACAGCAATGTTTTCCGTGTGTTTAATTATCCTTTTATGGAGGGAAATATGCGTACGGCGCTGGTAGCGCCCCGCAGCATGGTACTTACTGAAGCTACAGCGAAAAAGTTTTTTGGAAAGACAAAAGGCGTGGTGGGCCAAACCCTCAAGAATGCCGCCGGCGAAGTATTCACCGTTACCGGCGTGTTAAAGGAACCGCCTCGCAGTGCACACATTCTTTTCAATATGCTGCTTTCCGTAAGTACCCTGCCAAAAGATTTTGCCAACAACTGGGGCAGCTTTGGCTTTTACAATTATGTGTTATTGAAACCCCACACATCACCGGAAGCCTTTGAGAAAAAACTGTTGCCCATGTATGACAAGTATATGGCTTCCATATTTGCGCAGTACAATATTAAGATACACTATGCCGTGCAGCCTATTACGGCTATTCACCTGCGGTCAGACTTTTCCGACGAGCCGGAAGAATTGGGTAGCATGAGCTACATCTATATTTTTTCGGCCGTGGCACTGTTCATGCTGCTGATTGCCTGCATCAATTATATGAACCTGACCACAGCACGATCTGCAAGACGAGCAAAAGAAATTGGCATTCGCAAAGTAGCCGGCTCCACGCAAAGCCAACTGGTAGGGCAGTTTTTAATTGAGTCTATTGTAACGGCTTTTATAGCCCTTGTGTTGAGTGTGGGTGCTATAGCGCTGCTGTTGCCCACCTTTAACCGGCTTTCGGGCAAGGACATTTCGTTTGCTTCACTATTCCAGCCCGGTACAGTTATGATATTGTTGGGTGTAGTAGCTTTTGTTGGTATTGTTGGCGGCAGTTATCCTGGTTTTTATCTCTCCCGGTTCAACCCGGTAAGTGTATTGAAAGGTGCTTTGTCGAAAGGCTCAAGTAATGTAACGCTGCGAAGGGTATTGGTGGTAGTGCAGTTTTCCATTTCCATGATTATGCTCATTTGCACAGCCGTGGTGTATCGGCAGTTAGCGTATCTGCGCAGCAAAGATCTTGGCTTTAACAAAGAACAGGTATTGTCAGTAACCGCAAATGCCAATAGCGATATTCGCGGTAAGATCGGGACATTTAAAAATGATGTGCGTAGCAATCCTTCTGTGCTCTCGGCAAGTACGGCACAGGCAGTGCCCGGTGGCAATATCAATTTCAACCTGTTTTCTATAGAAACCAATAAAGGTTTTGTAGACCAAGGCGTGGACGTGTACGGCGTTGACGAGGATTATTTCAAAACACTGGGCATGGAAATAAAAAAGGGCCGGAGTTTTTCAGGCCTGCCAGATACGCTGCACAGTATAGTAGTGAATGAGAAGATGGTAAAAGAATTTGGCTGGGGCGATGATCCGCTGGGCAAGCGGGTAAAATTTCCCGGTGATACCTCAGGTAATTATTTGAAAGTAGTGGGTGTTGTGAAGGATTTCAATCAAAAAAGCCTGTACAATCCCATTGCACCATTAATTCTGGTATACCGGCCCAATAGCAATAACCTGCAAATCA
>JBQCJM010000074.1:0-4767 GCA_051952715.1 Flavisolibacter sp. | reverse complement strand
TTCGCTGAGTGAAATAAACAGGCTGACATGGCCTGAAAGAGCAAGCTTATATCCTGTTGCGTTGCCGCATAATCTAGACAATGCTTCTACACGGCGCTTTGCAGAAAAGCGTTATAGCAAAGCAACCGGCTTATTTAACTTTCATAGCTGGGCACCGGATTATACCGATCCTGAATTTACATTTAGTTTGTACAGCGATAATGTTTTGAGCACATTTTCCAACGAGTTCTTTTATCGCTATAACCAAAACGAATCATCGCATGGCGTGGGATGGAATGCGACTTACGGTGGTTTCTTTCCGGTATTGGGCGCAGGTACTGAGTACACGTACAATCGTCATTTAGATTTTTCACAGGGTACATTGACGTTGGACCAATTTGAAATAAGAGGCGGTTACAGCATTCCTTTAAACTTTACCAAAGGGAAAACATATAAGTTCCTTGATTTTGGTTCAGATTATGTTTTCAACCGCCTGATGCCAACGGGCTTTTACAAAGATTCTTTTGCTGTTCAAAACCGCAGCTACCTCCGCCATTTTATTTCGTGGTCGCATTATTTACCAAGAGCCGTGCAGCACATTTATCCAAAGTTAGGATGGAGCAATTTGGTTCAGTATCGGCACTTATTATCCGGTAAGGGTTACCAGTTTTACGGCAATGCATTTTTGTATCTGCCGTCTTTCGGCAATCACAGCATTGTACTGAATGGCTCGTTCCAGGAAACAGATACCAACAATGTTGTATTCAGCAATCTTTTCCCGGC
The DNA here is from genome assembly GCA_051952715.1 of Flavisolibacter sp. GTDB lineage: Bacteria > Bacteroidota > Bacteroidia > Chitinophagales > Chitinophagaceae > Flavisolibacter. The sequence goes on along the minus strand of JBQCJM010000074.1, from coordinate 4,005 downwards.
GTCAAGGGGTTATGACGATGCATATTTTTCAAGAATGTGGAAGATCGGCGGCAACTATCATTTCCCTATTGCTTACCCAGATTTTGGCATTGCCAGCATTGTGTATTTTCAAAGATTAAGAGGAAACGTTTTTTACGATTTTACGAAAGTGTATTCAAGGAACAAAGTCAATACAGCCAATATGAGAAGTGTGGGCGGCGAAATCTATTTTGATACAAAATGGTGGAATCAATTACCTGTATCTTTTGGTTTTCGGGTGAGCCATTTATTGGATAATGGTTTTTCTCCGCAGGATAAAAAAGGAAACAATTGGTTTGAATTTATTTTACCGGTAAATCTCATTCAATAAACCAGAAACCTGATTCGTTTGGATACTTTCAAAATAAAAGAGCATTCCTCTTCCCATTTGAAAATATCGTTCTCTTATTCCATTAAATATGAACAATCACTAAGCGGACTAAGATTTTCTTTCTTAGCCTCCCCATCCTTACAGTACATCAACACGCCATTTGTTATTCCTATAAAACTGAGAACATTATTTTTAAGTTGCAAAGCTGTGCCTTCGGGCAGACAAACAATTTTTGCGGAGTGTTGAGTGTGAGAAATTCCGCAAGGCGCTGGTCTCTTGTCTCTCCGTTAAAACCTTCAATGGAAATATTATAGTAATGCGGATTGATTTGAAAGGGGAAAATGCTTAATGCTGCAAAATTTTTGGGCTCAACGATGGGCATGTCGTTAGTAGTGCAAATAGTTTTTCCTGTAAGATTAGCGCCGGCACTCCAGCCAATATAAGGGGTGCTGCTGCTTATTTTTTGCTGAATTAATTCGATCAAATTGTATTCGTACAAATTGTGCAGCAGTTTAAATGTATTGCCGCCGCTTACCATAATAACATCAGCGGTAGATATTAATTCTACAGCATTATTTTTATTTACCTCGTTAATAATGTAAGGAAATTGCGCCAATGCTGCCCGTACGTTGTTTGTAAGCGAAGAAGCATCATTACCTACAAAAGCAAACGGAATAAATGCAATATTGCGTTTATGATTGCCTAAAAATTCTTCAATTACAGGTGCTGCTTTTTCAAGGTAACCGCTGCTACCTACTTTTGAACTGCTGATTGCTAAAACATTTTTCATTGTACTTCCAACTTACAAATTAGCCAGGCTCTCTTCAATTGCTTTTATCTTTTGCTCTGCATCGGCTTTTTTCTTTCTTTCAATCTCCACTACTTCGGGTTTTGCGTTTTGAACAAAACGTTCGTTGCTTAATTTTTTTTCAACAGAGATCAGAAATCCTTTTTGGTATTCAAGGTCTTTAAGCAATTGTTCTTTTTGTGCTGTGGCGTCAACGGCAGTTTCGGTCTCTATATAAAATTTATCTGTGCCACCCACTGCAGTTATTGTATTGCCAATAGCATCATTCACAAAATATATCTCACTTGCATTAACCTGTTTTGCGAGAATGGCATCAATTAAATTGAAGCTATTCTTGTCCGTAGTTTGTATATGCAGTTTAATAGCCTCTTTTGGTTTGATGTTATTTTTAACTCTTACATCGCGAATGGTGGTGATCGTGTTTTTCAGCAATTGACCTGTACTTAAAACATAAGATGATTCAAGATTAGAAATATTCATGTGATGTTGGCCTACTTCTCCAATCGTCTTGATGGTTAAGTCATCCCCTTGTTCTCTGGGCCTTAACTGGTGATAAATTTCTTCGGTAGCAAAAGGCATAAACGGATGTAGCAATTGCATGAGCTCTTCAAAGAAATCCAGTGTACACTCTAACACATGATTATCTATCTTTTCTCCATAAGGTGGCTTTATCCATTCTAAATACCAACTGCAGAAGTCATCCCAGATTAGAGAATAAATTGTTTTTAAAGCTTCGCTCAAACGAAATTCTTTGTATAGAATTTCAACCTGCTGCCTTACTTCATTTAATCTTTTTTCGAACCAATTGCTTGCGAACGTAGCTTTCTCAAATTGTTCACGGTCCCGGTCAATCATTAATACTCCATTCGCTTCCCACATTTTCACCAACTTCAAGGCATTCCACAATTTATTATTGAAATTGCGTCCCTGGTCGCAGCTGCTGTCATCAAACAGCAAGTCATTCCCGGCAGGAGAGGAGATCAAAATACCAAAGCGTACAGCATCGGCGCCAAAGCGATCAATGAGTTCAAGTAAATCAGGAGAATTTCCTAATTGCTTGCTCATTTTTCTTCCCTGCTTGTCTCGCACCATGCCTGTGAAATACACATCATTGAAAGGTTTTTCATGCATGTACTCTTCACCCGCCATGATCATTCTTGCCACCCAAAAGAAAATAATATCCTGCCCGGTTACTAATACAGAAGTAGGGTAGTAATAGTTAATATCAGGATTGCCGGGTTGTGTTATACCATGAAAAACTTCTATCGGCCACAGCCAGGAAGAAAACCAGGTATCGAGAACATCTTCATCCTGTATCAACTGAACATTGCTCATTGCATATTGAGCATTGAACATTTGCTTTGCCTCTTCTTCAGTTGCTGCTACTACAAATCTTCCTTCCGCATCGTACCACGCCGGTATTCTTTGTCCCCACCATAACTGGCGACTGATACACCAGTCCTTTATATTTTCCAGCCAATATCTATACGTTGCTAAAAAACGTTCTTCAGGATGAATTTTTACTTCACCACTTGTAACAGCATTTAGGGCTTTGTCGGCAAGACTGCGCATTTTTACAAACCATTGCGTAGAGATGCGGGGCTCAACAACTGCAGCCGTTCTTTGTGAAAAGCCAAGGCGGGTTTGGTATTCTTCTTCCTTAACTAATAAGCCTTCTTCTCTTAATTTTTCAATGGTGGCTTTCCTGGCCTCAAAGCGGTCCATGCCTACAAATACTTCAGCAGCCTCACTCAAGGTCCCATCTTCATTCAGCGTATCTATGGTAGGTAGATTATGTTTCAATCCAAGATTGTAATCATTAATATCATGCGCTGGTGTTACTTTCAATGCACCTGTACCAAAGGCTGGATCAACGTATTCATCGAAGATGACAGGCACTTCACGGTTCACTAAGGGAACAATGATCTTTTTCCCTTTAAGGTACTGATAACGTTCATCGCCGGGATTTACACAAATTGCTGTATCTCCCATGATGGTTTCGGGACGTTGCGTGGCTATAACAATGTAGTTGTCGTGAGATGTGAGAGGTGAAACTTGAGACAACGACGCTTCTTTCACGTCTGACGTCTCAGGTTTCACGTAATACTTTACATAATACAACTTTCCCTGAATGTCTTTGTATTCTACTTCTTCATCGCTTAATGCAGTTTTTGCAGAAGGGTCCCAGTTGATCATTCTGGCACCGCGATAGATCATTCCTTTATTATAAAGATCAACAAACACTTCGATCACTGCTTTGTAGTAGTGATCGTCCATTGTAAAAGTGACGCGGTTCCAATCAACGCTACAACCTAATTTTTTTATTTGATGATAGATGATGCCGCCATATTTTTCTTTCCATTCAAAGGCATGTTTTAAAAAATCTTCTCTCGATAATTCGTGTTTAGAAATGCCTTTTTCTTTTTCCAGCATTTGTACCACTTTGGCTTCGGTAGCAATGGAGGCGTGGTCGCTGCCGGGTACCCAGCAGGCATTAAAGCCGCTCATTCTGGCCTTACGCACCAACACATCCTGTACAGTTTCGTTCAGCGTATGGCCCATGTGCAGTACACCGGTTACGTTAGGTGGCGGAATGACCACAGTAAACGGCGGCCTGTTATCGGGTGTGCTATTGAAATAGCCTTTGTCCAGCCAGTGCTGATACCATTTCTCTTCAACGGCTTGCGGCTCAAAATTCTTAGATAGAGTAGTGCTCATGCTTTAATTAAAATTGGAGTGCAAATTTATGGAGTTTAGAATTGAGGTTCGAGGTTTGAGGTTTGAGGTTTGAGGTTTGAGGTTTGAGGTTTGAGGTTTGAGGTTTGAGGTTTGAGGTTTGAGGTTTGAG
>JBQCJM010000073.1:0-9403 GCA_051952715.1 Flavisolibacter sp. | reverse complement strand
TAAACCGGAATGTTTTTTATTCCTGCAAAGATATTGATGTATTCGATTAAAAATATCCCTGACCAGCCCCTTAATTTCAATATTGATAAGAATTTTGCTGTTGAAATTACAAGCGACAATGGTAAATACAAGGTAATGGGAGAGAACCCCGACAACTTTCCGAAGGAGCCTGCTGCTGACGATACAACATCGTTTACCATGACAGCCTCGGCTTTGGTAACGGCCATTAATAAAACTTTATTTGCGGTGAGCAATGACGATCTGCGACCAGCCATGACCGGCGTTTTCTTTGAACTGAATAAAGATTATTTGCAGTGCGTAGCTACAGATGCACATCGTCTTGTTCGCTATAAAAGAACGGATGTAAGCTGTCCCAAGAGTGATTCTTTCATTGTGCCACGCAAGCCTTTAAATCTTTTGAAAACAGCTTTGCCTGCAACGGAAGATGAAATCACCATCAATTACAACGCTAACCATCTTTTTGTAAAACATGGTACCACACAAATGAGTTGTCGTTTGATTGATGCCCGTTTCCCCGATTATAAAGTGGTGATTCCGGCAGATAACCCTTACAAAATGGTGGTAAACAAAAGCGATTTTCAAAGTGCACTGCGCCGTGTAAGTGTGTTTAGTAATAAAAGTACCAACCAGGTTGCGCTGAACATTAGCGGCAGCGAATTGCAATTGGCTGCGCAGGATGTAGATTTTAGTTTTGAAGGAAATGAACGCATGAAATGCCAGTACGATGGCGAAGACATTACCATTGCCTTTAATGCCCGTTTTTTAATTGAAATGCTGAACGCAGCCGACAGCGACGAGGTACGGTTAGAATTATCAACACCAACAAAAGCGGGAATTATAAAGCCAACCGAACTAGACGATAATGAAGATGTATTGATGCTGGTGATGCCTCTAATGTTGAATCAATAAACTTCACCCGGCGCCCCTCAATTTTGTTAGAGAGAGTCGGCATATAGGCAGCTTTTGGATAATACTTTACTTTTTCAAGCACTCTTCATTGAGTGCTTTTTTATTGAGAAAAGAAGGCAAGGTTTGTAAATTTGTGCTTGTCGCTACGCTATTTCAGCAGAGAGAAAGATTGAAATAATTTCATAACTCTTAAACAAGTGAACCTTCAGTGTTGGTTCTACTTCCCACCAGGGAAGGTTGGGAGGTGCCTATATGGATTATGTAGAACTCCGTTCATTTGATAATTATATTGAAGCCAATATTGTGCTGAACATGTTACAGCACCAAAACATCAATTGCCATTTAAAAGACGAACACATTATAACCATTGATCCTTTATTAAGTCCCGCTTTAGGCGGCATAAAGCTAATGGTACACCACAGCCAGGTGGAACGTGCCTGGGATATGATAGAAAGAGCAGAAAATAATTACTTAAAAGAAATTGCCTGTCCCGTTTGCAAAGCGCATGCCTTGAAAGTGGTAAGCATTACTAAAAAACATAAATGCAAACTGGCAGCACTTGCCAGCATGATTTTAAACGGCCATTCTGTAGAAGTAACTAAGGTGTATCAATGCCGTAACTGCGGATACGATTTTAAAGAGTTGCCGGAGGATGGTCGATAGGCTTATTAAGTTGACTGGTTGAGAAGTTTCTGTACCTTATCAACATAGTCAACCAGTCAACTTTCTTCCTAATTTTAATACATGTGGCAAAGCGTTATAGATTATTTTCAAACCCTTGAGCAACATCCTGCACAGCGCATGCTGTTTTTAGTAGGCGGTATGTTGTTTTTATGGATGATTGAAGGCGCCATTCCATTCGTTTCGCTTCAATACAAAAAAAATAAATGGCGGCATGCGTCGGTTAACTTCACCTTTACCATTTTGCATTTGATCATTCACACAGGCTTTGCATTTTTTATTGTTTTGCTTTCCGATGCCTGCAGGAAAAATCATTTCGGGCTGGCATATTGGCTGCAAGCTTCTGTATTGTGGACCATCATTATTTCGTTTTTAGTGCTCGATTTCTTTGGTGGCTGGCTGGTACATTTTGTACAACACAAAACTTTTCCTCTTTGGAAATTTCATGTAGTACATCACTCGGATAATAATGTGGACGTTACCACCGGTTTACGCCATCATCCTGTTGAAAGTATTTTAAGGGGCGTTTTCTTTTTGGTGGGCATCGCAGTCTCGGGAGCGCCAGTATACGCGGTAATGCTTTATCAAACCATTTTGGTATTAAGTAACCAATTTACGCATGCCAACATTCATTTGCCCCGCTGGCTTGATAAGCCGCTTAGCTATCTCATTGTCTCTCCGGCTATGCACAAGGTACACCACCACTGGCAGCAGCCTTACACCGACAGCAATTACGGGGCAGTGTTTTCTGTTTGGGATCGGCTGTTTGGAACGTATGAGCAGTTAGATCCATCACAAATACACTATGGGCTGGACCGCTATTATCCCAATGAGCACGATGAAAATTTAGCAATGCTTATGCGCAAACCTTTTCAAAAAATGAAATAACAACCCATGAGTCTATTTGAATGGTTCGGCGAATCTTTTAATCCCGGCCCCATGGGCACTATTGATACCAGCAAACAACCGCTTTTTGAAAGCCGGCCTAAAAGAGGGTGGGTTCTTTTCTTTATGCTTATTGGCCTGGCTTTGTTCACAGGCTGCCTTTGGCTTATTGCACGATCGGAAAATAAATTAGGCCTGCTGCTGTTTTTTCTTGCTTATTGGTGCATAGCTTATTTCATTACTCCAAGACCCAACACCCGTAACGTAGGATGGGCGGGTGGTTTAATTGACCATCCTTTTCGTATTTCCGATGACTGGAACCGCTTGCTGGTATTCTTTTATGTACTTCTTTTGCCGGGCAAACTAATGCTGTTTGCTTTACATACATTTTACCAGTTGGTTAAATACAATCTTTCATGAAGATCATTGCAATGATTCCGGCACGATATGGTGCTACACGTTTTAGTGGAAAATTAATGGCGCAGTTGAAAGGCAAGTCTGTCATCCGTCATACATATGATGCAACTGTGGCAACGGGCTTGTTTGATGATGTGGTAGTTGTTACCGATAGTGACATCATTTACAAAGAAATTACAGAAAATGGCGGTAAAGCCGTGATGAGCCAAAAAGAACATGAAAGCGGCAGTGACAGAATTGCCGAAGCCGCAGCAGCATTAGACATGGATGTAATTGTAAATGTGCAGGGAGATACGCCTTTTGTAAAAAAAGAGCCGCTTGAAAAATTATTGCAGCAATTTTTGGATCCGTCGGTTCAGGTGGGTTCATTAATGCAGCTATTGGAAGATGAAAATTTAATCGCCGATCCTAATTATGTAAAGGTTTGCGTAGATAAAAATAGTGACGCTTTGTTTTTTAGCAGGAGTGTAATCCCATATCCCCGCAATAAAAATATTCCAATTGCTTACTTCGAGCATATTGGCGTGTATGCTTTCCGAAAACAGGCTTTGCTTGATTTTACAACCTGGCCCGTTTCCCCCTTAGAAGATGCGGAAAAGATTGAGTGCCTTCGTTATTTGGAAAATGGTGTGCCTTTGCGCATGGTCATTACTGATTTTATGGGCGTGGAAATAGATACGCCGGAAGATTTGGAACGTGCCGAACAGTTGTTGTAAATTGCTGCGCTAAAAACTGCTTTATGAAAATTTACATGCTGTTATGTGCAATGCTTTCTCTGGCCTGCACCAATGCCAATAAGACCGCCGATCAACCTTCTTCTTCAACCTCTTCGACAGAAACAAGCGGAAAAGGCCAACACTGGGAAGGCGCTTTTACCAATGGCATGAAAAAAACTTATATCAGCTTTGATGTATCGGCTGATGGCAAGCAACTGCAAAAATTAACTTTCAATGGTTATTGGTATTGCGATGGAAGCCTGACACAAGACATTATGGGCCCGCAAAAAAGTTTTTCAATTACAGGTAACAAGGTTGATGGTGTCATCGTAGAACCCGAAGGCGGCGGCGCTTCTGCAACCCGCTACGAACTACATGCGGTTTTTAATGGCAGCAAAGCTGAAGGAACATTCAGAATGAACATCAATGGTCTTGGTTGTGATACGTACAAACTAAACTGGACGGCAGAGAAAAAATAAAGTTAGTGCTGTTGCAGTTCGTTAATTTTTTCGTTGATGGCTGATGAAACGCTTTCTAATTCTTTGTTTGCGTCTTCATGCCCCTGTAAAACAAGTATAATCAGGTCGGTTTGCTGTATTCGCAAATCAATATATTTCCGTAGCAGCTCCTGATTTTTTTTCAAGCCGGAACTTAACTTATATCCTGCGGTTTCGTCCATTATTTTTTTTGCTTCTGCCCATTTTGGTTGCGTTATAGTTGATACTTGTTTTAAAAGAGAGGGATCATTAAGATTTTTCAGGGGCCCTACAGCCACCTCTTCTATTTCAGCAAATTGTTCTATATGCTTTTGGTAAGCCGAAGCGTCATCTTTCGAGCTGGTTACATAAAAACTACTAATGACAATAGTAGTTCCTAAAAGAAGAGCCGAAATAAACACCGGTTTTAGCCGCTGTTCATTTTTTAAAGAAAGGTAATAGCAATAACCAATTACGAAACCGCTAAGTATTCCGCCAATGTGTGCCGCATTATCTACACCTGCTTTAGTAGCACCGTAAGCAAGATTGTAAAAAACAAAAATGCCTATGCTTTGAAGCAATGCCTTTCGCATTTTATCGGGAATAATTTTGGTGGTCAAAAGTGCCAGAAACACACCATATAGGCCGAAAATGGAGCCGGATGCGCCAACGCTAACAATAGCATCTCCGTGCCACCAAATGCTTGCAATACTTGCCAGCAAGCCTGTGCATAAATATGCTGCAGCGTAACGCCATTTACCCAACATGGGTTCTAAGTAAATTCCTACCATATACAAAGCGTACATGTTGAAAAGAATATGCAAAATACCTGCGTGTACAAATGTACTTGTCAGCAATCGCCACCATTCGCCACCTGTGGTATACGGCTTAAAGTTTCCTCCCCATTTAGCTAATTGTTCTGTTGACGGATCAAAAAGGTTTACACCCGATATAATCATAGCAATAAAAACCATCACATTCACGCCTATAATGGTGTATGTAATGGTTTTAGAACCTGTTGACAGGTTCATCACGGAATTAACTTCGGACAACTGTCTTTGTTCTTCTTCTATTGTCTCTTTTGTTTGCGCCTGCAGCTGATGTAGTTCAATTCGTGACTGTTCTATTTGTGCTGCACTATTGTTTGCCTTTACAGAATTAAAAGCCTCTAAAAACCTGGATACGTTTTTTTTGTTTTTTTTCAACAAGTCCCAGGTGGTGTTTTCAGGAAGCTTGCTGGTTATGGTAAGCGTTTCTTCATTTGCTTCCACAATAATATGATCGTGTGGTTGGTTCCATGTTTTCTTGCTGTATCCAATCAGGCTATTTTCTGTAGCATACTCCAAAGTCCATCCATTATATAAAAAGGCAACATAGGACAAGGTCAGAAGCTCATATGTGTTTTGTTGGGGTAAAGAAACGGTTTGTGAGAATTGTGGCATTGTGCAGGTAATTTTGGCGCTTGAAGATGCAAAAAAATTCTTTCTTTTAAAACTCTTATTCTATTTTTCGAAATTTGTGCTTATGAAGTTCAGAAATTTTAAGATGGTAGATTACGTGGTGTATGGCCGTGGTAGCTTTAATCAGTTAGATGAGATTATTGCGCCGCACCGCAACGATGACGAACCCATGATTTTTTTAGTAGATCATTTTTTTGAAGGTAAGCCTCTAATTAACCGTGTACCTCTTCGCAAAAACGACAAGATCATTTTTGCCGATGTTACTTATGAGCCTAAAACAACTTATGTTGATTCGATAGCCGATGAACTAAAAGACGAATTCGGAATGGTTAGCGGCATTATTGGTATTGGCGGCGGATCAACCATGGATTTAGCAAAAGCGGTTTCATTAATGATGAATAATCCGGGCTCCTCGGCAGATTACCAGGGGTGGGATTTGGTAAAACATCCAGGCGTGTATAAAGTTGGCATTCCTACATTAAGCGGAACAGGTGCAGAGGTGAGCCGCACCACTGTGTTGACAGGACCAACCCGCAAGCTGGGAATGAATTCCGATTTTACGCCTTTTAACCAAATTGTTTTAGATCCCGAACTAACGGCTAATGCACCGGCCAACCAACGTTTTTACACCGGAATGGATTGTTACATCCACTGCATTGAAAGTTTAACCGGTACTTATCTAAATGAATTCAGCAAAGCTTATGGCGAAAAAGCCCTGGACTTATGCCGGTATATTTTTTTAGAAAAAGATCGTTGGGACGACGAGTGTGATGATAAATTAATGATGGCTTCTTACGCAGGTGGTATGAGCATCGCTTATTCGCAGGTGGGTGTGGCGCATGCAGTAAGTTATGGCTTAAGTTATTTGCTGGGTACCAAACATGGTGTGGGCAATTGCATTGTAATGAATCATATTGAGGAGTTTTATCCCGAAGGCGTTGCGGAATTTAAGCGCATGGTGGAAAAAGGAGGTTTCGAAATTCCGCAAGGCATTTGCAAGAATCTAACAGACGATCAGTTTGAAACAATGATCAACGTTTCTATAGGTATGAAACCTTTATGGGAAAACGCATTAGGCAAGGATTGGGAAAAGATCATGACAAGGGAAAAATTGCGTAAATTGTATGAGAAGTTATAACAGCTATGAAATACTTTGTTTTAGCCGCATTATTGTACCTCTTACTTCCTGCAGCTACTTTAGCACAAGCCAAGACTGTTGATGTTGACAAAGACAATGTGAATGCCACCGGTTTATTTCATGTAAATGGCGGAACGCCTTATGTAGAGGCAAAATTCACCAGGCTGGTATCCGGTACGCCATACTTTAAAGATGATTGGACGAATGGCATATTGGTTTTAAAAGATGGAACAAAGTATAAAGGACAACTGAAGCTTGACCTTTACTCAAACGAAGTGCATTACCTCGATGACCGAAAAAACGATTTCATTGTTGATCTTCCTGTTATGCAGATAGCATTTACATTTCCGGACACTTCATATCTTTTTTTGCATGCGCCGTTTGTTCAGCAAAATAAGGTCTCTTCTAAAGATTATTGGTATTTGCAATTGTTTTCTGATTCAGTTGGGCTCTATAAGTATTTTCTTAAAAAGTTATCAGAAGACAGGCCCTACAATTCAGCCACTTATGAGCAAACAATTAGAACGGCAGATATTTACTGGATTTATTACAATGGTTCTCCCATAGAAATTAAAAAACTAAAAGATGCGCCTTCTTTATTTGGTGATAAAAAAGACGCTTTGAATGCGTTTTTAAAAGATGCCGATAAAAAGGCTCTTTCAATGGATCAAAAAATGATCGCTTTTACAAAGTATTTGAACAGCCTTGTAAAAAAATAATTGCTTCAACACGCATTTTATCCGCCTTATTTTACCTTTCGTTAAATAAACAGCATGAACAAGGCTGAAAAATATTTCCGTTATATTATACCTACTTCTGTTTTTGGCACTCAGCGTACCAAAGAAATACTCAATAGTAACCCAATAACAAATCTTAGCAGGAAAGATGCGGAAAATGTATTTGTTCGTGTGTACGATTACGACGAAAACTCTCTCGACGAGTGTACACTTAAAAACATTGAACAAAGTTTTGCTTACAAAGAAAATAAGCATGTAAGCTGGATCAATATTGATGGTATCAGGCGAAAAGATGTTGAAATGATCAGTGAACATTACGGTATTCACCCGTTGATTGCAGAAGATATACAAAGCATTAACCAGCGGCCGAAAATGGATGAAGTGGACAATATTCTTTACTGCCTGCTCAACATGCTTTACTATAATGAAAATGCCGGCACAGTAGAGGTGGAGCAGATCAGCATTGTGTTGGGGCAAAATTTTGTCATCACCTTCCAGGAAGATCCGCAACGTGATGTCTTTAATCCTATTCGCGAAAAATTGAAAATGCCCAATAGTAAATTGAGGCAAAGAGGCGCCGATTATTTATGTTATGCAATGCTTGACCTGATTGTAGACAGCTATTTTTTTGTGATGGAAAATTTGGGTGATAGGATAGAGCAGGTGGAAGAAGAAGTGATCCGCAATAGCAATACAAGATCGCTGGCAAAAATTAACCAGCTGCGCAAAGAAATGATCGTTTTAAAAAGAAATATTGCACCTGTCCGGGATTTGATCGGTGGCATTATACGTAGTGAAAGCGATTTGCTCAACGAAAGAACTACCAAGTATTTTAAAGATGTACATGACCATATCATCCAGGCGTATGACCTCAGCGAAAACTACCGCGATGTAATGATAAGCATGCAGGATTTATATATCAATAATGTAAATCTTAAAATGAACGAAGTAATGAAGGTAATGGCCGTAGTTACCTGCCTGCTGGCACCTGCTACTGTTATTGGTGGCATTTTCGGAATGAATTTCGAAACCATTCCTTTGCTTCACAACAAATGGGGATTTTTAGTTTCTGTAGCCGCCATGCTTTTAATTCCTTTATGGATGCTGCGTGCCTTTCGGAAGAGAGGTTGGTTTTAATGATTGCGCTTATTGTATCTGCAGCCTTGCATCCTTGTATTCTGATGGCTTCATCTTTAAAGTATCGTCATAAACGAACCGCACCAGTGTATGGCTGGGTAAAGTATATTTTAAAATAGTTGGATTAAAAGACGAATCCTTTATAAGTTCTCCGGTCATAAGCAAAAATTCGTTGTCATTGATCCATTTTGCATTTAGGATAGCAGAAGAAGAACCGCCAAAATAAATTCTTCGGCGGGTGTTGTTTTTAATATCTACCAAACCAACTTCTGTATCGGGCCCACCGGCTTTGCCAATGGTTTTTCCATTTTTGGTAACTAAAACAATGTTGTAAGAATACAGATCAATTGCGTACGTACTGTCCGGATTGTAAATAAAATACGGATAATACTTTTGCAGTGATTCGCTAACTGCCAATGCGGGTTCGTTATGAACAGTATCGGTTTCTGTTTCAATAAATTTTTGCGACGTAAAAGATGAATCCTGACTTTTGAAAAACTGGTATTCTTCCGGAAAAGCTGCAGCTAATTGCTGTTGTGCAATTGCTGTTTCATCTACTACTTCCGTTGTATCGGTTGTATTTTCCGTGTTGGTAGCATTGTTGTTGCAGGATGCTACCAGAACAATGGCTGCCATGAAAAATAGCTTTATACTTTGTTTCATTTATTTCTTTTTATAGATGGGCACCGTGCTGCAGGGCTCACCATACATTATGCTTTTAGCCACAGGTTTTAAAATTTTTGTGATCTCGGCGTAAGCAAAACCTTCAATCGTTATATCTCCGCAACCTTTAACTACTATGCGTCGATCGGTAAATTCATTTGCG
>JBQCJM010000072.1:0-5835 GCA_051952715.1 Flavisolibacter sp. | reverse complement strand
CATCTGCTAACAAAACCTCAATTAAGTTCTTAATTCGTGCAAAATACCATTATTTTGTCGGCACTAAAAACCGGTATATGAACAAAGGGTTGTTTCAACGGCTACTCCCTCATTTGATTGCTTTAGTTATTTTTTTGATAGCCGCGCTGCTTTTCTGCAAACCTGCACTGGAAGGACAAGTATTGCAACAACACGATATAGTTGGCGCCAAAGCTATGGCGCATAATGCGCTTGAGTATCAAAAACTGCATGGACACCTGCCGCTTTGGAATACACATTTGTTCAGCGGCATGCCCAACTACCAGATTGCCGTAGAAGGGCCAAGAAACTTTTTCTACCAGGACTGGGTTCGCAATTTTGGCCTGCCCAAACCGTTTAGCTTTTTCTTTGTTGCCTGCGTTTGCTTTTATATTTTATCCATTGCTTTTCGCATCAATCCCTACATCGGCATTTTTGCTGCCCTTTCTTATGCGTATGCTACTTACGACCCGGTTATTATCAGCGCAGGACATGATACAAAAATGATGGCCATGGCTTACGCACCTGCCTTGCTAGCAGGCATCGTGTGGCTTTACGAAAAAAGATACTGGCTTGGTTTTGCCATTACAGCGCTTTTTGCCACCATGGAAATAACAGCTAACCATCCACAGATCAACTACTATCTTTTTATTGTTATTGCTTTCATGACAATTAGCTACCTCGCAGCATGGGTTAAGAGAAAACAATGGAAGCACACTGCCATTGCTCTTTCCTTAGCCATCTTAGGTGCTGTAATTGGCGTTGCTTATGCGGCCGTTAGTTTTTTTCCAACCTACGATTATTCGAAATACACCATGCGTGGAGGTGGTACCATTGAAACAACACCTAACGGCCAGGTGGTAGAAAAGAAAACTACAGGTCTTGATTATGATTATGCCTTTAGCTACAGTTTAGGCAAAGCAGAAGCGTTGACCCTTGCCATGCCCGATGCTTTTGGCGGCAGCAGCTCGGAAACACTTGCCGATAATCAAAAGTTTATAAATGCACTTGGCGAAAAAGGAATTCCGGAAGCATCGGCCGAGCAGGTGGCCAACCAGTTGCCAAAATATTGGGGAGGTATTGAATTAGGTACATCTGGCCCGGCTTATTTAGGTGCTATTTGCTGTTTGCTTTTTGTGATAGGATTGGCTGTTTTAAAATCCCATCATCGCTGGTGGCTTTTAGCAGGCGTTGTACTTAGTATATTTATGGCCTGGGGAAAGTATTTTCCTTCCTTCAACGATTTTTTATACCACCATCTTCCTTTGTACAACAAATTCAGGGCGCCTTCCATGAGCCTTGTAATTACGCAATTGCTGGTACCAATTATGGCTATGCTTACGGTGCAGCAAATTTTGTTCACGAACAAAACAGAAGAAGAAATAAAAAGGCACACAAAATATGTTCTGTATGCTATGGGCGGATTGATTGTGTTGGCTGCACTTGTTTACATGGTTAGTGATTACAATTCCTCAATTGACCAGGAGATCATCAAACAGGCAGGAGAAGAAAACGGAAGAATGTTTGTAAACGCTATGAAATCGGCCCGCAAGGCTATGCTGGGCGCCGGTTTACTGCGGCTCATTGGCTTTGCCGCGTTTTTAACTGCACTATTATTTTTATGGAAAAGGAAAATCGTTTCTCCATTAGCGTTCATCATTGTGTTAACATTGGTAAATACTGTTGATCTCTTTGTTGTTGGCAAGCAATATCTTAATGAAAACAATTACGTTGATTCGGAAGAAGCATTTACCGAAAACAATTTTCAACCTACGCTTGCTGACCAGGAGATTTTAAAAGACACCGATCCGCATTACCGGGTGTATGCATTGACGCCGGATCGTTTTATGAGTGCACCAACCACTAACCGCACTTCTTATTTTCATCGTGCCGTTGGTGGCTATCATCCTGCCAAGTTGCGTATCTACCAGGATTTGATCGAAGGCCAGCTTTCAAAAAGCCCGTTAAATATGGATGTATTAAATATGCTTGACACCCGCTATTTCCTAATACCCGATCAGCAGGGAAACATTACAAGCGTACATAAAAACGATAGTGCTTTGGGCGCTGCATGGTTTATCAAAAAACTGCAGCCTGTAAATGGGCCTGCAGCAGAAATGAAAGCGTTAGACCATTTTGATCCGAAAGACACTGCTTATTATAATAAAGAAACAGAGCACATCAATACCCAGTTTACATGGGATTCTACGGCTACCATTCAATTAACTAAATACGATAACGACACAATAGTTTATACGACTAATGCACTTTCACCACAGTTTGCAGTTTTTAGCGAAATTTATTATCCGGCAGGATGGAATGCCTACATTGATGGAAAACAAACAGATTACTACAAAGTAGATTATTTATTGAGAGGCATTCCTGTACCGGCCGGCAAACACGAAGTTGTTTTTCGTTTTGAACCTACTTCTTACACAGCCAGTTACAAACTTGCATGGTGGGCAGGGCTTATTCTCAATATTGTATTGATTGTTTGCATTGCCAGGTGGATATGGAAGAAAAGACGTGAAAGTTTGCCGGAAAAAGCATAGGCACATTAAGCATGCAAAAGATATTAAGCCTCGTTTGGTTTAAAATTTATCCACCGCATTTTGGTGGACAAAAAGGCATTGCCTTGTTCAATAAATATTTGTCGGATCATTTTCAAATCGATTGTTTATGCTCAGCGAATAACGAAGTTGTTACAGATGCAGGTTGTCGTATCATTCCTGAACTGCCCGTTTCAAAAACCCAGTTCTTCAATCCATTTGCCTGGAAAAAAATATTGAAGCAGTATAATAAAGAAGATTACTCCTTCATTATACTGGAACAGCCTTATTATGGACTGCTGGCTCCGTGGCTAAAGCAAAAAGCAAAGCTGATCATCCATACGCATAACATGGAATGGCAGCGGTTTAAAAGTCTGAAAAAAAAGAGATGGACTGTCTTATTTCAACTTGAAAAATGGAGTTTACAAAAAGCCGGACTTGTACTTTTCAAAACTGAAAGTGAAAAAAAACTTGCTATTCAGCACCTGGCGTTGAAAGAAGCCAATTGTTATGTGCTGCCGTATGGAATTGAAGATGCCAGGCCGCATAATAAAAAAGAGGCCCGGCGGTTTTTATTGGACAAACATGGTATTGCAGAAGAAGAAAAAATTATTCTGTTTGCAGGCACTTTAGATTATCGGCCTAATGCTGATGCCCTGGAAAAGATTTATTTCCAAATAGAACCTGTACTGCGTCAAAAATTGCCGTCTTTTAAAATTTTAATTTGTGGCCGTAATAACTTTCCGGCTTTTACCTACTTAAAGGAGTTAAAAAACGATAACATCATTCAGGCAGGGTTTGTTGAAAACATTACACCATATTTTACCGGCGCCGATGTGTTTATCAATCCTGTGGTAAATGTTCATGGTGTGCAAACAAAATTATTTGATGCGCTCAATTATAATTTGAATGTGGTTTGCTTTGAGGCAGCAGCTAAAGAATTGCCTTCTTATCTCAAGGAAAAAATACTTGTAAGCAGCAACAACAATTTTGATTCTTTTACAGATAACATTGTACAATCACTTAATTATAATTTTGACATGCCGGAAAAATTTTATACCGATTACAGCTGGAGCAACATCATAAAAAAGTTTGCGATCTACCTAAAACAAAAACACTTAGTCAACTAATCTGTCGGAATGGATCTTTCTATTATCATCATCAACTATAAATCGGCGCAGCATGTATTGAATTGCGTAGAAAGCATCTACAAAGAAACCGCGGAACACAGCTTTGAGATTATTGTAGTGGATAACGATTCAGGTGACGACAGCAAGGACAGGATTCTTCGAACCTTCCCTCAAATCATCTGGCATCAAACGGGCTACAATGCTGGTTTTGCAAGGGCCAACAATGAAGGCATTAAAATTGCCAGAGGCAAATACATTCTCCTGCTTAATGCCGACACCATTGTTTTAGATAAAGCATTAGATAGGACCATTGACCTTTTTGAACAAACCGATGCTGTAGGCTGTGGTTTACAATTGCTCAATCCGGACATGAGCCATCAAATATCCGGCGCTCATTTTGTAAAAGGTGGTTTGAATATTTTGCTGCCCCTGCCCTATCTCGGTCGTTTTGTGCGGTATTGGGGCTATAAATTAAAAACCCGTGTGCCGAGTGTGCAAACCGTATCGAAAAAAGTTGAGGTGGATTGGATAGTCGGGGCATTTATTTTAGTGCGAAAAGAGGTTTTGGATAAGTCCGGACTTTTAGATGATGACTTTTTTATGTACGCCGAAGAAATTGAATGGTGTGCAAGGCTGCGCAAACAAGGCAGGTTGTATTTGTTTGACGAGCCCCGGGTCATTCATTTAGGCGGCGGCACCAGTAGCGATTATTATGGCACGGAAGAAAATGAGAACAGCAAGAACCTCTGGAATAAGAAAGGCAGGCAGATCATGATTTCCAAAATGCTGCAAATACGCAAGCAATTCGGGCTAGGTTGGTTTTTGATTATTTGTGCTTTTTTTATCGCGGAAATTCCGCTTTTTGTCTTTTGTTTGCTGATCGAAAAAATAATCAAAGGCGGTAAGGCAAGATATAATTGGAACAATGTACAGGGTTATATTCAAAATATAGCCGTCCTTTTAAAATATGTTCCTAAAATTGTCAGCAACAAGCCATTCTTCTATAAAGTGTATTGATCCATATGCAACTTTCAATTATTATCATTAATTACAACACCTTTCAGTTGACCTGCAATTGCATTCAATCGCTGAAAGATAAGTTGCATGACATGAGCTATGAAGTTGTGCTGGTAGACAACGCGTCTACAGAATGCGATCCTCACCTGTTCCTGGAAAAATTTCCTGATATTAATTTAATTGTCAGTCCTGTAAACAGTGGATTTACCGGCGGCAACAACCTGGGTATTTCAAAAGCAAAAGGCGACTATCTTTTACTGCTGAACAGTGATACGGAATTGATCAACAATGCTCCAAAGATTTGTTACGATTACATGCAGCAACACCCGGAAGTGGCCATGACTACAGCACAACTGGTTTACCCGGATGGCCGCATTCAGTATAACTGCCGCCGTTTTCGAACCATTGGCTGGGAACTGCTTGAAATTTTTCCGCTTTATAAGTTATGGCCAAAGAAAAAGCGGGAGCAGGTAATGCTGCACCATTATTTCGATCATCAAAGTTTTGCCAAATGCGATTGGGTGTGGGGCGCCTTTATGCTTTTTCCACGAACCATTATCAACCAGCTGAAAGGCCACCAGCTTTCCGACGATTTTTTTATGTACTGCGAGGATGTACTTTGGTGCTGGGATTTTAAGCAACTAGGTTATGAAATCCACTTTTTGCCACAGGCCAAAGTAATGCATGTGCACCGCGGCAGTGTATCGAAAGACAAATGGATCCGCATTCGCACCACCAGCATAAAGAACCATGCGCAGTTCATGAAGAAATTTTATCCCGATTGGCGCTGGTATGTTTTTGCAGCGATCTTTTATACCAAGCAGTATGGAGCGTTGTGGGCAGGGAAGCTTTTCAAAAAGTTTTAAGTTTTTACGCTTCCACGAGAATTCTGTGTTTTCTATCTGCCTATGTGGTAAAGAAGACCTGAGCCACAAAAGAAACAAGGCATATAGTTGAAACTACATCGACTTAGATTGCCACCGTTATTTCTGAATCTTATGCTTACAGCTTAAGTAGCAGAAACTCATCATGGCTTTCGAAAAGGGCCCGAACTTCAGCAAACCGGCAGGAAGCTTTCGTTGAAAAGAAATGATAGCAGTAATTACATCCGGCACATCTTC
>JBQCJM010000071.1:0-23346 GCA_051952715.1 Flavisolibacter sp. | reverse complement strand
AAAGAAGAATTGGAAAACAACTGGATCATTCCTGTAAAAAACTCGTGGCTGGCCGGTCGTTTGCAGATCAAAGCTAACTCTTAAAGGCCGGCAACATTTTGTCCAGTGCTTTTTGTACTGAACGATCTGTTTTTTTCTTTTTATATCCGCCGAATGTGTAGCCAAGCGACAACCGGAAATTCCGTGTTTGTGTTGTGCTGTAGTTTTCCTGTGTAAAGCTTGTTCCGTAAGTATAGCTGCGGTTTTGCTGTTGCTTAAAAGGATCGATGATGTTCAAGGTAGCGGTCAGTTTTTTTTGCAACAGTTTTGCCTGCAAACCCAAGTTCATGCTTAAGCTACTTTTAGCCGTTCCCTGCGGATTGGCAAAACGATTGAATGTAAAACTTCCCGTTGCATTATACAGGTCTTTCCACGTAAAATTGGTATTAAGATTAGACGTGAAAGATCCGCCATCTCTGAAATTTCTTGTTTCTTTATCAAAGGCGCTGTAAGCATTGTAAATGTAACTGGCACTGAAATTTATTTTCACTTTCCGGCTTGCTGAAAAACCACTCCAACTGCTGATCTCATATTCCTTTAGGCCGCTGATCTTTTGCCACGTAATTTCTGTAGGCGTTATGCGCAGGCGGCTGAACACATCTTCCACGCTATTAAATCCTAGTCCAATGTTTGCATAAAAACCATTTTTTGACCGGCCTAAAACCAAATCAAAATTGTGCGAAAGCGAAGGTTTTAATTCTGGATTTCCATAGCGGATGTTGAACTGGTCTGAAGAATCCACTATAGGGTTTTGTTCATTTACACCCGGTCTGCGCATAGTGCGGCGATAGGAAAAACTTAAGTTTAAAACATCGTTCCATTTTTTATTCAACATCGCAAACGGAAGATAGTTCCAGTAATTATTTTTTTGTGTAGATGTAGTTTTAAATAAATCGAACTGTACTTTGGTTTGCTCCAAAGAAAGACCGGCTGTAGCACTAAAACTTTCACCGAACATTTGTTTCACCGAACCTCTTACATTGGTGATATACTGGTGGTAAATAAAATGATTGGTCAAGGCTTCCAATCCTGTCCACTCTCCATCAGCATGTCTTTTATAAAAAGCATTGGATTCAATATCTGACCTGTATGCATTACGATAGCCCCCCAAAGAAAAAAAAGTTTTATAGCTCAATAATGGCAGATCGTAATTAAGCCTGATGTTATTGCCTTTTGTATTGTTGTTGGTGGTTTGCTGCTGGGTCGAATCTTTTCCGCTAAAGCTGTAATCAGGATTAAAAAACTGTTCAAAAAAACTTCTTCTTGTTTCGTTGTCCGAAGAATTAATATTGCTGATCAACCTGAATGTTTCCCCTGCTCTTTTTGTTCTAAACGTATAACTGAGAGTGATATTAGGACTATAACTTTCTCCCTTACTATTAACCGTTCTGTTACTCAACCTTGTAATGATATTCTGCGGACTCGTGTTTTTATATTCCACGCCACTTACATTGTCAAAATTATTTTGATTGTACTGCAGCACTAAGTTCAGCGAATGACTTTTGTTGAGATCATAATTAATATTGGCTCGAAAGTTTGGTCGTAAACTTTTATTATTATAACTGCTGGCAGTATTAAATTGCGAAGAGTCTGTGTTTAATCTTTTAGAATAAGCATTTCCCTCGTAGTTACTATAGCCGGCACCTGCATTAACATTAACCGAAAAACCCTGCCTCCTGTAACTAAAGCTTCCGTTGGTGCCTCTTTCTCCTCTTGTTCCGCCATACAGCGAAAGTCTTTCCCGCACACCTACAGCACCTTTCTTAGTTACAATATTAATAACGCCGCCTTCCTCGTTGGCATACTGAGGTGGCGGGTTGGTCATTACTTCTATTTTTTCAATAGAGCTTCCCGGCATAGATTCTAACAAATCCTGCAACTGTTGAAGGTTGAGTTCAACCGGTTTATCGTCAATTAAAATTTTAGGCTCTTTTCCTCTTACCAACAACTGTCCTGAGGCATCTTTAGTAACAAGAGGAACATTGGTCAGCAGGTCACTGGCATTGCTTCCGGCGCTTAAGGCCGATTCACCTGCATTGAAAGTAACATTACCATCCTTGCTTTCAACGAGGGGTTTCTCCACATAAATAATAACTTCTTCAAGATTAGTATTGGTATTTGGCTTTAAAATAATGTCGTTCAAATTAAAATCGAAACGCTCAGCTCTAAGATGAATACTATCTAAGCTAACAGGCTGAAAGCCTGTAAATGAGATGCGCAATTTGTAATACCCAAAGGCAATATGTTCGAAAGAAAAAGCACCATCCTTGTCCGTCAGTAAAGTTTTGAAATGGATAGTGTCATTGAAATTGATTAATTGAACGGTGGCGCCTTCGAGAGCTTTCGACTCATCGTTTAATACCGTACCGACAATAATACCGGAATTATCTTTTTGCGATAAGGCTTTAAAACAGGTTAAAAGGATGAGAATAGAGAATAAACTCTTCATTACAGCCAAAGATAATAGAAACCAACAAGCTGACTGATCGGATTACAAGTTAGAAAAAAACGAGTATTGCTATAAGACGTAATTTGAAACTTGCTTCGCTGCAATTCTTTAAACCTTTCTAAAATCTGTCATCCTGTCACGGGCTGCGGGTTGTTTTAATTATCTTTGCTGGCAATTTTTTGGATTATGTTTGATGTAACTACCACAAAGGTTCATGATGAAGCAAGACAGGGAGAAGCTTATGCTCCTTTCGAAAACGATCCGAACCTGTACCAGCGCCGTTTTTATATTGAAAGCTATGGCTGCCAAATGAATTTCAGTGACAGCGAAATTGTAGCTTCCATTTTATCGGGCGAAGGTTTTGGCGCCACCCGCAATTTTGAAGAGGCCGATCTTATTTTATTAAATACCTGCTCCATTCGCGAAAAGGCTGAACAAACAGTTCGTAAACGCCTGACTGAATTTAAAAAGCTTAAGAAAAAGAAACCTGCTACACTGGTAGGTGTTTTAGGCTGCATGGCAGAAAGACTGAAATCAAAATTTTTGGAAGAAGAAAAACTGGTAGATATTGTTGTTGGGCCCGATGCTTATAGAACATTGCCACAGCTGATATCAGGAGCCGGCGGCGGACAAAAAGCAGTGAACGTTTTATTAAGCCGCGAAGAAACCTATGCCGACATCTCTCCCGTTCGCTTAAACAGCAATGGTATTACCGCTTTTGTAAGCATTATGCGTGGCTGCAATAATATGTGCTCATTTTGCGTGGTGCCATTTACCCGTGGCCGCGAACGCAGTCGCGATGCAGCGAGTATTTTAAAAGAATGCCAGGATCTTTTTGATAATGGCTATAAAGAGGTAACGCTGTTGGGGCAGAATGTGGATAGCTATTACTTTGCACCTGAAGCTGATGGCAAGCCGGTGACTTTTGCCAATCTTTTGGAAATGGTAGCGCTTATCTCCCCTGATCTTCGTGTCAGGTTTTCCACTTCGCATCCCAAAGATATTACCGATGACGTTTTGCATACAATGGCTAAATATGAAAATATTTGTAAGTACATCCATCTGCCTTTGCAAAGCGGCTCTACAAGAGTATTGCAGTTAATGAACAGAAGTTACACCCGCGAGTGGTATATGGCAAAAGTTGACCGTATTCGCGAAATACTTCCCGATTGTGGCATTAGTTCAGATGTGATTGCAGGTTTTTGTACAGAAACCGAAGAAGATCACCAGGATACATTGAGCATGTTTGAATTTGCAAAGTATGACATGAGCTATATGTTCTTCTACAGCGAACGCCCTGGAACGTTGGCACAACGCCGGTACCAGGATGACGTTTCTTTAGAGACCAAGAAAAGAAGATTGCAGGAGATCGTGGAAATACAAAACAGGCTATCGCTGGAAAGTAATAAAAAAGACGTAGGCAAAATATTTAAGGTATTGATTGAAAGCACTTCTAAAAAAAGCGACAAAGACTGGATGGGAAGAAACTCTCAGAATAAGGTTGTGGTGTTTACTAAAGGAAACATTGACCATCAACCCGGCGATTATGTGCAGGTAAAAATAACAGCATGCACACAGGCAACACTTTTAGGCGAATTAGTTTAATATTTTGGAATGGATTTACAAAGCATCAAAAACAGGTTTGGCATCATAGGCAATTCCCCGGCACTTAACTATGCTTTGCAGGTAGCAACGCAGGTGGCCAACACTGATCTTACGGTTTTAATAGCCGGAGAAAGCGGCGTGGGAAAGGAAGCCTTTTCTCATATCATACATTCGCTTTCTGCACGAAAGCATAACCCTTTTATTGCCGTAAACTGCGGCGCCATTCCTGAAGGAACCATTGATTCGGAATTGTTCGGGCATGAAAAAGGATCGTTTACTGGTGCTGTAGAAAGCCGTAAAGGATATTTTGAAACGGTAAATGGCGGTACTATTTTTTTAGACGAAATTGGAGAAATGCCTTTAGGAACGCAGGCACGTTTGCTTCGTGTATTAGAAAGCGGCGAGTTCATTCGTGTTGGTTCTTCCAAAACGCAAAAAACTGATGTACGTGTAATTGCAGCTACCAATAAAGACTTGCTGCAGTTGATGCAACATAACAAGTTCAGGGAAGATCTATACTACCGTTTGAACACAGTTCCTATTCGTGTTCCGGCATTGAGAGACCGTAAAGAAGACATCCCGTTATTGTTCAGAAAATTTGTTGTTGATTTTGCAGAACGATATAAAGCAATGCCGGTGCAATTAGATGATGAAGCAAGGCTACGGTTGATGAATTATCCTTTTCCAGGCAATGTTCGTGAATTGAAAAATATTGCAGAGCAAATTTCTGTTTTGTCAACCGACAAACAGGTAACGGCAAAAGAGTTAAATAAATTTTTGCCTGAACATAACACTGCCAACCGGTTGCCTGTGCTGGCACATGTCAGTGGCGAGTCGCACGAGTTTAATAATGAAAGAGAAATATTGTACAAGCTCTTTTTTGATATGAAAAGAGACGTAACAGAACTAAAGCGGCTTTTTTTTGAAGTGATGCAAAATCCTGCAGTAGTGCATCAGAATCCGTCTTTTTTGAACGAGGTTAAAGAATTGCAAACTCACGAAATACCACAGCCTGTTTTAGTAACTTCAAATGTTCCTTCGACCACACAACCGGTTATTATGCATAACAATGATATCCATGAGCATGAAGAAGTGGAAGAAAGCCTGAACATTATGGATAAGGAAAAAGAGCTGATTATTAAAGCACTGAAAAAACACCGTGGGAAAAGAAAAGATGCAGCTATGGATCTGGGTATTAGTGAAAGAACGCTTTATCGCAAGCTGAAGGAATATGATATTGACCAGTAGATTTAACAACAGTTTGCGGGGTTGCTGAATAGAATTACTGAAAGTACAAGAGTGCGACGCAAGAGAAGTTTAATAGTAGTAATGCAGCCTGGCTCAATATATATCATTTTCAACCTACAGTACACCATCTAATTTATCATGCAATTAAAATCTAACATAGCTATTGCAGTTTTTACCGGGCTTGCATTTTTGGTATTGAACTTTTCATTCTCGTCATGCGGCATTTATAGTTTTAATGACGTGGGAACGATACCTGACAGCATTAAAACAGTGAAAGTAAATTTCATTGAGAACAGGGCGCCTTATGTCAACCCGCAATTAAGCCCGAACCTAACGGACAAGTTAAAGCAAAAGATTACCAGCCAAACAAGGTTGACAAGCACTACTAACGACAACGCCAATTGGGTGATTAGCGGAGAAGTGAGAGACTATTCGGTTAGCACTTCAGGCGTTACTACAAACGATGGCCGCCAACAGGCTTCCATCAACCGGCTTACCGTAGCTGTGCACATCAGCAAACTAGATCAATTGTCAGGGAAAACGGACGAATATGACGTAAGCCGCAGCTTTGACTTCAGCTCTAATAAAACCTTGCAGCAGGCTGAATCGGGATTGCTGGATGAAATGATCCGCAACCTTACTGATGAAATTTTCAACCGGATTTTTTCGAATTGGTAGTAAATTGCCGGCATGAGCGAAAGAATACATGCCCTGGCTCAACGATTGCTTGGCAAGGCTACTATTGAAGAATGCGATTTGCAGGAAGTTAAAAACCTGGCGCAGCGCTTTCCCTATTTTGCTCCTGCGCAATTTTTATTGCTGGAAAAATTAAAGCAGGAAGAATCAGAAGATTATCCGGCACAACTTCAAAAATCAATTCTATACTATAACGATCCTTTATCGTTTCAATATTTTATTGATTCGGATAGGTTTTATACAGAAGTTCCGGAAGAAGAGGTGAGTTATGAAGAACAAGAAATAAAACACAACGAACAAGAGAGTGAAACACCGCAACCATCGCATGAAGCCCTGCCAATTGAGATTATTGAACAACCAACTGGCGACAACGCAAACGTGGTAGTTGAAAGTGAACCGCAGATTATTCAACAGGCCGAAACACCAATTGATGAACGGCAGACTGAAATTACAGAACCTCAAAGAGAGGAACCACAAGCCCAAAACTCCGAACCCCAAACTCCGAATTCAGAGCCTGCAACCGGCTTCACATTTGAGCCTTATCATACTGTAGATTATTTTGCTTCACAAGGCATCAAGCTTTCGCAGGAAGAAATACCTAAAGATAAATTTGGCAAACAGCTAAAAAGCTTTACCGAATGGTTGAAAACCATGAAGCGGATTGCACCAACTCAAATGCCCCAGGGCATAGATGCCGGCACCGAAACCAAAGTGCAACACCTGGCTAATGATTCCATTCATGATTCAAGCGTTTTTACAGAAGCTATGGCCGAGGTTTGGATCAAACAGGGAAATCATCAAAAAGCTTTAAAGATTTATGAACAATTAAGTTTGCTCAATCCCTCTAAAAAGGCTTATTTTGCAACGAAAATTGAAAATCTAAAGCGTTCCTGATATGACCGTCTTATTTCTTATCCTGATTATTTTGGCCTCAGTTATTTTAAGCCTTATCGTATTAGTGCAAAACCCCAAAGGTGGCGGTTTGGCCGGTAGCATAGGCGGGTTCAGCACACAGTTTATGGGTGTAAAACAAACGAATGACGTGCTGGAAAAAGGTACCTGGATATTTGCAGCAGTAATTGCAATCCTTTGCCTGGTTTCTACATTTTTCATTGCAGGCGGCCAACAAGTTCGCGACCGTATCGACAATGTAAGTAATGGTCCGGTTCCCGTACAACAACCGGCAACACAGCAGCAACAGCCAGCTAACACAGGTACTTTCCCTGCACAACAAAACACACCGAAATAATTAGCTTACAATAGTTGTAAAAACCCTGTCCTTAAAGACAGGGTTTTTTATTTACTTTGAGCTTTGTGTAATCAGTAAAGAATAATAAGTGGGATGGCTCATTACTGATTGCTCATTTGATCGTTCGCGACTGATTTATAAAAGAAATCCACTGATGAAAAAACTTATTGTAATCGTTTTGATCATACTTGTTGTAGGCGCAGGCGTTGCGGCCTGGCTATTTTTAGGACCGGCAACAGGCTTTCCCTCCTCCAAAGAATTTTTATACATACGCAGCAATGCAGCAACGAAAGATGCTGTATTGGATTCTTTGAATAAAAGCAAGGTCATTACCAACAATACTACATTTAACTGGCTGGCCAATAGAATGAACCTGTGGAAGAATATTAAACCCGGCAAATACGAAATAAAAAAAGGAACAAGTTTATTATCGATTGTCCGCATGTTGCACAATGGCCGGCAATCGCCTGTAAATCTCGTTATCACTAAACTGCGTACCAAAGAAGATCTGGCACGACTAATCGGTAATAAGTTTGAAACAGATTCATTGCAGATCATTAGTTATTTAAACAACAATGACTCCCTGCAAAAATTTGGCGTAGATACAACGCTAGCTATGACCATTATTTTGCCTGATACCTATACTTATTTCTGGACAGCAACACCGCAAACTATCTTTAAAAAACTATACGACGAATCAAAAAGTTTTTGGACGGATGAACGAAAGAAAAAAGCAGCAATGCTTGGCTTAACGCCGCAACAGGCTTATACCTTAGCTTCTATTGTTGAAGAAGAAACAACTAACAATTCTGAAAAGGACACCATCGCCAGCGTTTACCTGAATCGCTACAACAAAGGCATGCCTTTGCAAGCCGACCCTACATTAAAATTTGCCGTAAAAGATTTTTCCATCAAATGGATTCATGGTGATATTTTGAACACAGCTTCACCCTACAATACTTATAAAAACAAAGGACTTCCACCCGGCCCCATTTGTACACCTTCAAAAAAAACAATTGATGCGGTATTAAGTGCACCGCCAACCAATTATTTTTATTTCGTGGCCAATAGCAAACTTAACGGACACTTGTTCAGCGCAACATTTGAAGAGCATGTAAAAAAAGCACAGGCCTATAGGGAAGAAGATAAAAAGCGCCGTGAAGCAAGTGAAAACAAAACTGGTAAATAATGGTGGTTCTTTCCATAAGAATTCCAGCTTTTACAAAGTCTAATTCAACCAGACCAACGGATGCCTCACAGGCAGGTTGCGGATCACTTCTTCTTCAATAGGTGAATGGTCCAACTGTTTCCATGTATTCATCCAATCATTATTGTTATATGCAATAGCCCCGAACACTAAAAAAGGCTGCGCTACCGGCCAGTTTTCCCAATACATCACATCGTGCCGAAACGGCCATTTGGCTTTGTCAACAATGAAAGGATACAAAAATTCAATTCCTTTTTTGATAGATTTTCCATCTGCAGTTTGATAATTCCATAAATCATTTTCTTTGGTGGAAAGAATCTGGCATAAGGTTGTCATGGCATCTAAATTAAAAATGGAATAACCAAAAGGCTTGGTCCTTGCTGTCTCTTTTGGAAAACTTCCATCACTTGCCATTTGTGTCGGAAGAAGGATATTTTTATAACGATCGCTGCAAAAATCCATCAGCTTTTTATTGCCGGTAAACCTTGCGAAACAAGCCACCTGCATGGCCCAGCAAGTACCGTGATTATTAGCTGCATTCATTTCGTCTCTACCATATTTATGCGTGGTAAGCCATTGCAAATATTGCTCAAACCAATTTTTAATGGCAGCTAAAACATTTTGATCCATGGCTTTTGCATGAAGCATTGCCATTAATCCCTGTACCACCTCCATCAGTTGGATCGTATCAATAATTCCAATGCCTCTGCCGGTAAATCTTCCTTTAATAGCTTGTGCGTACAGCAGGTTTGGATGCATTAAAGTAGCTGTGTCTATAAACCATGCACGGCAATGTTTCAAGGCCTGTCGTACATACTTTTCATCGCCTGTAATTTTATAGGCAGAAACCAAAGCACCTACGATGTTGCTGAACCGGATCATGGCATGACGATGCGCTACAAAATTGTCAGGATTACTCATACCGTCCTTTTGTATGTAAGGACTGTCAGAGTTAGCCGGATCAGGCCACCAGTAGTCACCTTCAGAAAAGAAGTCGTGTGTACCACCGGTGCTGCGGGCAGAAGTCTGTGCGGTGACTGTAATTGGTTCTTGCAACATTGCCCATGCCGCTTCATCCATAATTTGTTGGCGCAAAGCTTCTGCAACCTCATTTTCAACCAATGCTGTTGAAATATGCTGCACATTTTTTTGCGAAGAGCAGGCTGTCAATATAAATATTGTTGAAAGAATTAAAATGCGCATTCTCTTAATCCATTTTTTAGTATTATGTTTTGTTTTTGACTTTATCCAACTACATTTTAGCTGCTTGTGACGATTACAATTATTCTCAGCTCATTGCGAACCTACGACGAAAAGCTTTGTCCGTTTAATGAGTTCAATATTTTATGTTGATGCACAAACAAAGCTTGCAATTATCTTATTATAAAACGAAATTTCTCCAATACTATAGTAAACTTGCACTGCAATTTTAAATAACATACATGAAAAAGCTCTGCCTCTTATTCCTGTTATCATTGTGCAATTTTGCTTATTCCCAACAAACGACCAGCATTACCGATCCTGTTGAATGGATAAATCCTTTGATGGGCACCGATTCCAAAGGCAGCCTTTCCAACGGTAACACTTACCCTTCTATTTGTGTGCCATGGGGCATGAACTTTTGGTGTCCTCAAACCAATAATATGGGCAACGGATGGCAGTATCAATACAGCGCTGATAAAATACGTGGATTTAAACAAACGCACCAGCCATCGCCATGGATGAATGATTACGGGCAGTTTTCTATTATGCCGGTTACCGGCAAACTAAAATTTAAAGAGCCTGAAAGAGCAAGCTGGTTTTCGCACAAGGCAGAAACAGCCAAACCATATTATTATAAAGTTTATTTAGCCGATCATGATGTAACTACTGAAATAACACCTACAGAAAGAGCCGCACAATTTCGCTTTACTTTTCCAAAAACTGATAGTGCATTTATTGTGATTGATGCATTTGATAAGGGCTCTTACATAAAGATAATTCCTGAGGAAAAAAAGATCGTTGGTTATACTACCCGTAATAGTGGTGGTGTACCGGATAATTTTAAAAATTATTTTGTGATCTATATTGATAAGCCTTTTACTGTTTCCTATACCTGGCATGACAGCGTTTTGATAAAGGATCAACTGGAAATGAAGGCAAACCATGCTGGAGCGATCATAGGATTTAAAACAGCAAAAGGCGAAAAGATCAATGCAAAGATTGCTTCTTCATTCATTAGCGAAGCCCAAGCCGATATAAACCTGCAAAGAGAAATTGCCAGTGATAATTTTGATATCACCTGCAAAAAAGCAAAAGATGTTTGGAATAAATATTTAAGTAGAATTAAAGCAGAAGGTGGTACGGTTGATCAGACAAGGACGTTTTATTCATGCCTTTACCGCATGCTGCAGTTTCCGCAAAGGCATTATGAAGTAAGTGCGAACAATGAAATCATTCACTACAGTCCTTATAATGGAAAAACAGAACCAGGCTATCTATATGCGGGCACAGGATTTTGGGACACATTCCGAGCCCTCTACCCTTTTCTAAATCTTGTTTATCCATCTATTAATAAAGAAATGCAACAAGGCCTGATAAGTGACTACAAGGAAGGCGGCTTTTTACCAGAATGGTCAAGTCCAGGTTATAGAGATATTATGGTGGGCAATAATTCTGCTTCTATTGTTGCGGATGCTTACATAAAAGGTTTGCGTGGTTACGACATCAATACTTTGTATGAAGCATTGATCAAAGATGCCAACAACGAAGGCCCCATGGAAGCCGTAGGTCGTGCTGGCATTAACTATTACAAAGAAAAAGGTTATGTGCCTTATGATGTAAAAATTAATGAAAGCGCAGCCCGCACATTAGAATACGCTTATGACGATTTTACCATTTACCAGTTAGCAAAAGCTTTAAAAAGACCAAAGGAAGAAGTAGAACTATATGCAAAACGTTCGCAAAACTACCGGCATCTTTTTGACAGTGAAACAAAACTGATGCGTGGAAAAAACAATGATGGAAGATTTATGACGCCTTTCAATCCATTAAAATGGGGCGACGCGTTTACCGAAGGCAATAGCTGGCATTATAGCTGGAGCGTTTTTCACGACATAGCCGGATTGATACAACTAATGGGTGGCAAACAACAATTTGTCTCTATGCTTGATTCTGTTTTTAAAATGCCACCCGTATTTGATGACAGTTATTATGGCGGTGTTATTCATGAAATACGGGAGATGCAAATCATGAATATGGGACAATATGCACATGGCAACCAACCCATTCAACACATGTTGTATTTATACAATTATGCAGGACAGCCATGGAAAAGCCAATATTGGATCAGGAGGGCCATGGATCAATTGTATAAACCAACACCTGATGGTTATTGTGGCGATGAAGACAACGGCCAAACATCAGCGTGGTATGTGTTTTCAGCTATGGGTTTTTATCCTGTTTGCCCTGCAACAGACCAATATGTAATCGGGTCGCCATTATTTAAAAAGATTACACTATCGTTAGAGAATGGCAAAACATTTACTATACAATCATCCAAAAACAATGATGAAAATATTTATGTAAATGCTGCACGGCTAAACGGAAATCCTTATACCAAAAACTGGATCAGCCATTTTGATATAATGAAAGGTGGCAGCTTACAATTTGACATGAGCAACTCTGTTAATTATAAGAAAGGAACTAACGAGAAAGATTTTCCATACTCGTTCAGTAATAATAAGCAGTAGTAAGGATTGACTAAATAAGAGTTTCGCTATATTGGAAGTAATTCAATAACTGAAAAGGAGTATTATTCTATGCCGGTAAGTTGTGCCAGTATCTTGGCTGACTCCTCTTCTGAATTTACGAGGTCGTAAAGCGAAACTTTATCGAGTACCTGGTCAATGCTGTATTGTACCATTTGCCATAAAGACCTTGCAGAGCAATCAACCGAATGTGTGCAAAGCTTCAATGTTCCTTTATGCGTTCCGCAAAACGAAATATCAAATAAACTGCCGCCCAAAGCTTTCAGCACTTTGTTGATATTGATCTCCCTTGCAGGCATGGCCAATACATAACCGCCTTTATAACCCGGTGTGCTGTTAATAAATCCTGCTATGCGCAAAACACGGGTCAGCTTGCCCACGTAGGGAATGGTTATTCCTTCCGCTTCACTTAACTGCGGAATGCTCATGCCTGCTTCGTCTTTGCAACAAGCAATGCGAATCAGAATTCTTAGACCGTATTCTTCCTGCGCAGTAATTTTCATATTGTCTTTTCGTATAAAAACATTTATAGCTAACCGTTATTATCTTAATTCGCTTTTTGCCTATAAAAATCCCAACTCCAATTGTGCAGCTTCCGACATCATGCTCTTATCCCAGGGCGGGTCCCAGGTAACCGCCACATGTACATCATTCACGCCTTCGATCTGCCGCACTTTCTGATCTACTTCCACAGGCAATGATTGTGCAGCCGGACAACTTGGTGCCGTAAGCGTCATTACGATCTGTACATTGTTGATAGGCAACACCGTTACTTCGTACACTAACCCCAGTTCGTAAATATTTACCGGTATTTCAGGATCAAAAACCGTTTGCAAACACGCAATTACTTTATCTCTCAATGATTCTGTATCCATGATTCAATTTGCGTTTGAATTGTTTTTTATCTTATGTGCCAGGGCATAATTTTTCATCTGCTTCACCATAGCCAACAGGCCATTAGAACGGGTTTGCGCCAGGTGAGACATCATGCCGATCTTATTAATAAAATCAAGCCGGGCTTCAATAATTTCATCAGGGCTATGATTAGATAAAACCCGTATCAACATGCTGATCAAGCCTTTTACGATCACAGCATCACTCTCTGCCTTGTATAAAATCTTTCCATCCTTATAATCTGCCACCAACCATACGGTTGACTGGCAACCTCTTACTTTATTCTCGTCTTTTTTATACTGTTCATCCAGTAGCGGCAATCTTTTTCCAAGATCAATGATGTACTCATATCTTTCATCCCATGTATCAAACAGGGAAAACTCTTCCACAATTTCATCTTCTATCGCTGCTATTGTTTTCTCCATGTTTACAACAACATTTTTATGGCTTTTTGCAAGCCGCTTATCAAAGCATCCACTTCTTCTTTCGTGTTATACATGGCAAAGGAAGCCCTTGTGGTACCAGGTATGCAAAAGCAATCCATCAATGGTTGTGCACAGTGATGTCCTGTACGTACGGCTATGCCTTTGTTATCTAACAAAATGCCAAGGTCCTGCGGGTGAACCTTATCTATAACAAAAGAAATGACGCTAATCTTTTGTTTTGCCTTTCCAATAATTTTTAAACCGGGAATTTGTTCTAATTGCTCTGTGGCATAGGCCAGCAATTCATTTTCGTGCTGACGAATGGCTTCTTTGCCGGTTTGCTTTGTAAAATCCAGTGCTGCTTTAAAGGCAACAGTATCGGCTATATTAGGCGTACCTGCTTCGTATTTATATGGGAGATCGTTGTAGCTAACTTTATCAAAGCAAACTTCTTTGATCATTTCTCCCCCACCCTGGTACACCGGCATGCTTTCAAGCAAATGTGTTTTACCATACAACACACCAACACCTGTAGGCCCATACACTTTATGAGAAGAGAAAGCAAAGAAATCGCAATCTATTTCCTGCACATCAATATCGAGGTGAACACTTGATTGTGCGCCATCTACCATAACAATAGCACCAGCTTTATGTGCTTCTGCAATAACCTGCTTTACAGGGTTAATAGTGCCCAATACGTTTGAAACATGAACGATTGAAACGAGCTTTGTTTTTTCGGTCAGTAGTTTTTTAAATTCATCAAAAATAATTTCTCCATGTTCATTAACCGGAATCACCCTCAGCACAGCGCTTTTTTCTTCACATAAAATATGCCATGGAACAATGTTGGAGTGATGCTCCATTGTGGAGATAATGATCTCATCACCTGCTTTGATGTTCTGTCTTCCCCAGGCTTGTGCTACCAGGTTGATACATTCTGTAGTGCCTTTTGTAAAAATGATCTGCTCTCTTGTTGGTGCATTAATGAATCGCTGCACCGTGTCACGGGTGGCTTCATAAGCTGCTGTTGCTTCTTCAGCCAGGGTGTGAATGCCACGGTGAATATTTGCATTATAATTTGAATAATAATTCACCAATGCATCAATGACCACCTGGGGCTTTTGCGTGGTAGCAGCATTGTCGAAATACACTAATGGCTTGCCTTTTACTTCGCGGCTCAGTGCCGGAAACTGCCGGCGAATGGCAGCAACATCAAAGCTTCTTTGTATGGTTGGAGAGGACATCATGCTATATCAAAATCTAATCGTTCTGAGATCAACTGGTCAACATAATTGCGAATAGCAGCAGGTTTAATGTGTTCCAAAACATCCACGGCAAAGGCATGCACTAACAAAGAACGGGCAACGTCTTCATGAATGCCTCTCGATTGCAAATAGAACAAACCTTCCTCATCAAGCCTGCCAATGGTACAGCCATGTGAGCATTTTACATCATCGGCAAAAATTTCCAATTGAGGTTTTGTGTTCACACTGGCGCCATCTGAAAGCAAAATATTTTTGTTGGACTGATAGGCATTTGTTTTTTGTGCCTGCGGCTGCACAAATATTTTTCCGTTGAATACGCCGGTAGCATTGTCATTGATGATGCCTTTGTATAATTCATTGCTGAAGCAATTGGGCTTTACATTATCTACCACTGTATGATTATCTACATGCGTATTGCCATTTAAGAAATACAGTCCGTATAAATGCGATTCGCAATGTTCTGCTTCCAGCACTACGTTCAGGTTATTACGGACAATATTTCCGTTCAAAGAAATGGTTACCGTATGCGTATAACTTTTACCGATCTGCCTGATATGCGTAGTGCTTACCTGGTTGGTATGCGGGGCGTCGTTTTGAATTTTATAATATTCCAGCACAGCATCTTTCTCTACCACAATTTCCACAACGCCATTGGCAAAGCTTTGTCCTGAACCAAAAGTGACATGTGTTTCCACTAACTCTAACTGTGCATTTTCCGCCAGGTGCATCAGACTGCGTGGCTGAGAAAATATGTTGGAGGAACGGGCATCGGAAATATGATAGATATAAACGGGGTGCTCTGTAAGTTTTCCTTTTTTTACGTGAACAAAAACACCACCGTGTACAAAAGCTGTATTCAATGCGTTGATGCCGTCGTTCAAATAATGACTGCTATGTCCCAGGTGCGTTTCCACTATCTCTTTATACTCACCTTTTGCTGCAGTTTCCAGCGGCAGTATAACCAAATCAGCCGAACGGATAGTTGAATGTGCTTGTGAAAAAATCCCGTTCACAAATACAATTTCGTTGGCGGCCTCATATCCGGGCAGCCTTACACTGTCCAGGTCTTCTGCAGAAATATTTACTGCATGGAGTGGAAAATCATAATCTTTATTAAACAGGCTCCCAATGCGAGTGTATTTCCATTCTTCGTTGCGGGCTGCGGGAATGCCTTTTTCATTGAAACGATGGAAGGCTTTTGTACGGATAGCTTCGAGGCCACTGCTTCCATTTTTCAATTGCAGCTTATCAAATTGTTCTTTAAAAAAATTGGTTGTGTCCATGCGCTTTAATTAAAGTTGCTGAACGGCGTCTACTTCGTTCTTGATAAAATCGTATCCTCTTTCTTCCAGTTCCAGGGCCAGTTCTTTTGGTCCTGATTTCACGATCTGTCCATTATACAATACATGCACCACGTCGGGAACGATATAATCGAGCAAACGCTGATAGTGTGTAATGACCAAAACAGCATTGTCTTTGCTGCGCAAAGCATTTACGCCGCCGGAAACAATGCGGATGGCATCGATATCCAATCCTGAATCTGTTTCATCCAGTATAGCTAATTTAGGTTCCAGCATAGCCATCTGAAAAATCTCATTGCGCTTTTTTTCACCACCCGAAAAACCTTCGTTCAACGAACGGCTCAATAAGGATTTATCAATATTCACCAACGCCATTTTCTCTTTCATTAATTTGAGAAAAGAAACAGCATCCAGCGGTTCTTGTCCACGGTATTTACGCACTTCGTTCACTGAAGTTTTGATAAAATTGGTGGTGCTAAGACCGCCGATTTCCACCGGGTATTGAAAAGCAAGGAACAAACCTTCGCCTGCCCTTTTTTCCGGTGACAGTTCCAAAAGATCTTTTCCAAAAAATTCAACCGAACCTCCAATTACTTCATATTCCGGACGTCCGGCCAGCACAGAAGCAAGGGTACTTTTTCCAGAGCCATTCGGGCCCATGATGGCATGAACTTCTCCCGGCTTTATTTCAAGGTTAATGCCTTTCAGGATTTCTCTTCCTTCAATGCCTGCACGTAAATTTTCAATTCTTAACATGATGTATTCGTTTATGTACCTTCTATAATTATTTAAGTTATCCAACGCTGCCTTCGAGACTGACGGCCAGTAATTTTTGTGCTTCCACAGCAAACTCCATGGGCAGTTGGTTCATTACTTCTTTGGCAAAACCGTTAACGATCAAAGCAACAGCCGTCTCGGTATCAATACCACGTTGGTTGCAATAAAATATCTGGTCTTCACCAATTTTTGAAGTAGTGGCTTCGTGTTCTACTACGGCAGTATTGTTCTTTACTTCGATGTACGGAAACGTATGTGCACCGCATTTATCGCCCAGCAACAATGAATCGCACTGCGAAAAGTTGCGGGCATTGGCGGCGTTTTTTCCTACATGCACCAAACCCCTGTAACTGTTATTGCTAACGCCGGCAGAAATACCTTTCGATACAATGCGGCTCTTGGTATTTTTTCCAAGATGCTGCATTTTGGTACCAGTATCAGCCTGCTGGTGGTTATTGGTAACCGCAATGGAATAAAACTCTCCAACAGAATTATCGCCTTTTAAAATTACACTTGGATATTTCCAGGTAATTGCCGAACCGGTTTCCACCTGCGTCCATGAAATTTTTGAATGAACGCCTTTGCAAATACCACGCTTCGTTACAAAATTGTAAATACCGCCATTGCCTTCTTTATCGCCGGGATACCAGTTTTGCACCGTGGAATATTTGATCTCGGCATTGTCCATAGCAATCAGTTCCACCACAGCGGCATGTAATTGGTTTTCGTCACGCATAGGCGCTGTGCAACCTTCCAGATAACTTACATAACTGCCTTCTTCGGCAACAATCAACGTTCGTTCAAACTGCCCGGTATTTTCTGCATTAATGCGGAAGTAAGTAGATAATTCCATGGGGCAACGAACACCTTTGGGAATATAACAGAAAGAGCCATCGCTAAAAACAGCAGCATTGAGTGCCGCAAAAAAATTATCGGTAACGGGTACTACAGAGCTTAAATATTTTTTAACCAGGTCGGGGTGTTCCTGTATGGCTTCGCTCATGGAACAAAAAATAATTCCTAGTTCAGCCAACTGCTCCTTAAAGGAAGTGCCGATTGAAACGCTGTCTATCACCGCATCTACAGCCACACCGGTTAAGCGTTTTTGCTCTTCAAGTGAAATGCCGAGCTTTTCAAAAGTGCGGCGCAACTCGGGATCAACTTCATCTAAATTTTTAGGATTAATTTTTTGCTTCGGCGCAGAATAATAGATAATATCCTGATAATTAATTTTTGGATAATGTATGTTGGCCCAGGCAGGCTCTTCCATTTTAAGCCACTGCCGGTAGGCCTTTAACCTCCATTCCAGCATCCATTCAGGCTCATTTTTTTTGGCAGAAATAAAACGTACAATATCTTCGCTCAATCCTTTTGGCGCCTCATCAGCCTCTATATTACTAACGAAACCGTATTTATAATCAGAAAGAACTGTCTTTTCTATGGTAGTGAGCTCCTCGTTCATATCTTTCTTAGCTTTTGCTTAGTTTTTTATGCCGCAAAGATACAAATCTGTTTATACAAAAAAGTACAAACAAGAGATAATAAATCTTTTTCTTCCCTAAATCGTAACTGTAAATAAAATTTTAACGAACAATAATAGCGAAGTGCACCTTTATTAGTGTGACAGTTTTGGGTTATACTAATAAAGGTGCAATTATTACACGAAGTAAGTGCTAAATAAAAGTATAAGCAGCAATTTTACATCTCTACAACTAAAGCGAAATCACTTTAGTTTTTTTATCAACTAAGGTTATTAACTGCCAATAAACATTATAAAGGTCTTACCCAAATATTTCTGAAGCTGATCGGTTCGCTTGGATCGCCATGCGCCTGTAGTTTTATCGGTGCTGCGCCATGTGCCTCATAAGAGGGTTTTCCAATATACTCTGTTCTGCCTTTTAACTCAACATTATTTTGAACCAGCACACCGTTAAACAAAGCTGTTACCCGTGCAGGCGACTTCAGGCTGCCATCTTTAGTAAAACGCGGCGCCGTCCAAATGACATCATACACCTGCCATTCGCCAGGAGGCCTCATAGGATTGACCAAAGGAATGTATTGCTTATAAACACTGCCTGCCTGTCCGTTTACATAAGTATCGTTATTGTAAGAGTCCATGATCTGTAATTCATAACCTCCATCAAATACAGAAGCAAGGAATACACCGCTATTGCCCCGAGCCTGTCCTTTGCCTGTAATATTTTCGGGTACACGCCATTCCAAATGCAATTGATAATCGGTAAAAGATTGTTTAGTTTGAATGTCACCTGTTGCTTTGTCTACTTTAAACAAACCATTTTGTACGATCCATTTGGCAGGTGTAGTAGTGTCTTTTGCCGACACCCACTGATCAAGGTTTTTTCCATCAAATAAAACAATGGCATCGGACGGTGCATCGCAGCCGCTTTTGCCGGGATCAACTTTTGGAGGCACCGGTGAATATACTTCTGTGTCTTCAGGTTTAGCTTTTTGTTGCGCCATAACTGTTAGCATTGAAATAGAAAAAATGCTTGCGATAATTAATTTCTTATTCATGGGTAAATTCAATTAAGTATGAGAAAGCTTTGCACAATTTATGCAATTACCCCGGTTACGGTTTTACATTTTACAATCTTCTTTTAAAAAAGTAATGACAGCATTCGAAAATTCTTTTGTACTGCTTGCATGATTATGATCTCCGGGCACAATCACCAATTTTGAACGTGGCAGTAGCTTGACTAAAGACTCCGGCTTGTTGGTGCTGTCAATATCCTTATCGCCACTGATCACCAAAATATTTTGCTTTACCTTTTTTAATACAGAAGGTGAAGTTGATGGTTGATATTTTTGCAACCATGCAAGCACCTGCATATCCAGTCCTTTTTGTTTTACATAACTGACAAGGCCTTCCAACTCTTTTACAGGCTTGCCCGATAAGGCTTCGTAAAATATTTTTCTTCTTGGCCATTCGGGATTGGTAAAAGCGTCACCCATGCCACCCAAAACAGCGCAGTGCACATTTTTATCCAGTTCTAATAATCTTGAAACAATGATAGAGCCACGGGAATAGCCAAAAACATTATAGCTTTTAATATTGAGGTATCGCAGCAAACCCATAATGTCGTTAGCTTCTGCATCATTTGCATAGGCATTTTCATTGTGTGGTTTTCCTGATCTGCCATTACCTCTCAAATCAAGTGTAATGACTTTATAGCCATTCGTTAGCAAATCAGAAAACAATGCCGTTCCTTTCCATGAATTGCCATCTACAATAAAGCCATGCACTAATAAAACGGGTGTGCCATTACCTTTTACCTCGTAATAAATTTTGGTACTGTCGAATGAAATATAATAGCCTGAATCGGCTACATCATGTGTTTGCGACCATGAAGAAAAATGCAGAAACACAAAAGAAAGCACAAGCAGGTAGCGCATGACGATTAAATAATTTTGATACAAAGAATGTTTTCTACCCAATCATTGCAAAAGATTCATTCATCGACGGAAATGCAATGCAACCAAAATTGCCTCAATTCAAAAACTGTAATTAAATTTAAAGACAAATCAATTCACATCGTTAACACATACAAACTTTGTACGAAACCATGAAAAAAAATCTACTGCTTGCTTTTTTATTATCATCTTTTCTTTTGGCCACTGCGCAAAAAGGGGGTTGGAAAAATTTGTTTAACGGGAAAGATTTAAGTGGTTGGAAACAATTGAATGGAAAAGCAAAATATACTGTCCAAAATGGTGAGATCGTTGGCACCACTGTAATAAACGAACCCAATTCATTCTTAGTTACCGAAAAAGATTATGGTGATTTTATTTTAGAATTTGAATTTAAAGTGGACAGTACCATGAACTCAGGCGTGCAGTTTCGCAGCGAAAGCAAAAGCGATTACCAAAACGGCAGAGTGCATGGCTATCAATATGAAATTGATCCTTCCCGTCGTGCATGGACGGGAGGCATTTACGACGAAGCAAGAAGGGACTGGCTTTACCCGCTTGATTTGAATCCTGGTGCCAAAACAGCCTTCAGGCAAAACCAATGGAACAGGGCACGCATTGAATGTATAGGCAACAACCTGAGAACATGGATCAACGGCGTGCCTGCCGCTTATGTAATTGACGACATAACCTCTAAAGGTTTTATTGCTTTGCAGGTTCATGCTATTAACAAAAAAGAAGAGGAAGGAAAGCAAATACGCTGGCGCAACGTACGGATTCAAACTGAAAATTTAAAACCATCAGTATTCAGTAATTTATTTGTTGTCAATTTAATTCCAAATATATTGTCGGATGCTGAAAAAAGAAATGGCGTGAGTATGTTGTGGGATGCGAAAACGACGAATGGATGGAGAGGCGCTTACAAAGACAAGTTTCCCGATAAAGGATGGGAAATAAAAGATGGTGTATTGAGTGTGCTTTCTTCCGGCGGAAAAGAAGCGGCGAATGGCGGCGACATTGTTACCAATAAAGAATACGGTGCTTTCATTTTACAATTCGACTTTAAGCTATCAGAAGGTGCTAACAGCGGCGTCAAATATTTTGTTACAGAAAAAGAAAATAATACGGGTTCTGCTATTGGGCTGGAATATCAAATTCTCGATGATGAAAGGCATCCGGATGCAAAGCTGGGCGTGGTGGGCAACAGAACACTGGCTTCTTTATACGATCTTATTCCTTCTTTGAAAGAACCAAGGGCCCGGAGAAAAATTGGTGAGTGGAATCGTGGAATGATCGTCGTGTATCCCGACAACCGTGTAGAGCACTGGCTCAATGGCTGGAAGGTGCTGGAGTATCAACGCGGCGCACCTTATTACTATGCATTGGTGGCAAGGAGCAAATATGCACAATGGCCTGACTTCGGCATGGCTGCAAAGGGACATATTTTAATCCAGGATCACGGGAATTTTGTTTCTTACCGCAGCATTAAAATACAAGAATTGAAATAGATGACAGATGTTAGATGACAGATGACTGTAAAGAAACCTTCAACCGTCAGTTATCTCTCAACCGCCATCATATTAAACCTTTTACTTTAAAACTTCAATATGTCTTCACGCAGAGAATTTATTAAACAATCATCCAAAGCTTCTGCAGCAGTCTATTTGGGAACACTTGGCCTTAGCGCCAAAAGTTATGCCCGTATCATAGGCGCTAACGATAGGGTAAATATAGGCGTAATTGGATTCTCCGACCGCTTTCGCCAATCGCTGCTGCCCAGTTTTATGAATCACTACAAGGAGCTCAACTTCGACATCATTGCTGTTTCTGACATTTGGAAGCTGCGCAGGGAAGAAGGCCGTGATTTCCTGAGACAAAAATTTGATCACAACATACAAGCTTGCGTAAATAATGATGAATTGTACAAGATAAAAGATGTTGATGCCGTCATCATCAGCACAGCCGATTTTCAACATGCACTGCATACCATTGAAGCGGTAAAAGCAGGTCGTGATACATACACCGAAAAACCGTTTGCTGAAACTATGGACGATGCCACTGCTGCACTGAAAGCAGTAAAGACATCGAACCGCATTGTGCAGATAGGTTCGCAAAGGCGCAGCGGGCCTAATTATAAAGCCGCTGCTGATTTTATTCAGCAAGGAAAATTTGGCCCGATCACTATGGTTGAACTTACCTGGAACGTAAACCAGCCGGGCCGCTGGCGTAGACCTGAACTTGTTAAAAAAATAAAAAAGGAAGATACCGAGTGGAAGCGTTTTTTACTGAACCGTCCGTTTGAAGAATGGGATCCGAGAAAATATTTGGAGTACCGTTTGTTCTGGCCTTATTCTTCAGGCATGCCCGGACAGTGGATGAGTCATCAGATAGATACGGTGCATTGGTTCACAGGCCTGCCCCATCCCCGAAGCGTGGTAGCCAACGGCGGCATTTATATGTGGAAAGATGGACGCCGCAACTGGGATACAACAACAGCCGTTTTTGATTATGGTCCATTGAACGATCCTTCTTCTGGCTTTCAGGTAGTGTTTTCATCACGCATGCACAATGGTGATGAACACCCGGCTGAATTGTATTACTCCAACGGGGGTGAGTTAAATTTAATTACCAATAAAGTTTCATCCGAAGGCGGCCTGCAGAAAAATTTTGCAGAAGCCATGAACATGCAATCCAATCTTTTGCCAGATGTTGACCTGGTGAAAGAATCAGTGCAGGTGGTCGCATCGGCTAACACCGGCGGCGATGCCTTAACCAGTGCACACATGCGCAATTGGATGGAATGCGTACGCAGCCGCCAGCAGCCCAACGCCCCGGTGGAAGCAGGTTATAGTCATTCTGTTGCCAACATTATGACCAATGCCGCTGTACATACCGGGCAAAAAGCAACCTTCGATGAAAAAACCCAACAGGTAATGGCGGGAGGAAAAATTTTTAAATACTGATTGTAAGAAACAGTAAATTTTAAAAGCTTTGAATTGTTGAATGATGTACT
>JBQCJM010000070.1:0-4860 GCA_051952715.1 Flavisolibacter sp. | reverse complement strand
TTTGCCTGAAGAAAGGGCGTGGATGGATAAACTTTACAGCAATGGCTGGGTAGATACGTTCAGGGAATTTCATACAGAGCCGCACCGGTACAGTTGGTGGAGCCAGCGCTTTCCGTCTGTTCGCTTAGCCAACAAAGGCTGGAGAATAGATTATATCAGCGTTACCAAACCTTTGAAACCCTATTTAAAAGATGCAGAAATCTTTCCTGATGTAAAGCACAGCGATCACTGCCCTATATTTTTAGAAATTAATTTGCCCTAAAAAATCAAAGAAGAAAACAATACTCAATTTTCAATGTACAATTCTCAATATTCAGTTAGGAAAAGAAAAGAAGAATGCACTCAACAAGAAGGAAGATTGTATGAATAAAAAAAACAACGACCTAAGTCTCCCCTTTAGGGAGGCAGGGGGAATCATTTACAACATAACCACAAAAGTAGAA
This sequence comes from Flavisolibacter sp., assembly GCA_051952715.1. Classification (GTDB taxonomy): domain Bacteria; phylum Bacteroidota; class Bacteroidia; order Chitinophagales; family Chitinophagaceae; genus Flavisolibacter. The sequence continues at coordinate 4,417 of JBQCJM010000070.1, read as the reverse complement.
GCAACTATTGCCGATGCGTGGTTGCAATGGCTGCTTAATGAACATATACCTGAAATACTTGCAACAAAATGTTTTACTGATTATAAGGTGGTTCGCCTGCTTGAAGTGGATGATAGCGAAGGGCCCACTTATGCAGTACAATATTATGCTGAATCGAAAGCAGATTATAACAGGTATATGGAAAAATACGCTGCTACCATGCGTCAGAAAACCTTCGACCTTTGGGGACAACAAATCATTGCTTTCAACAGTATTATGGAGGTTGTGAAATAGTTGTGTACAAAATATTTTTTTAAAGTTTTTTATTGTTCGTTTTGTTGTATATTCCTCTGAAAACCTTGCCCCTACTGCATTTCAGCTCACCCAGCCTGAAAGCTTGTTCCAGCAAGGGTTTCAGCAAACGAGGGGAAATTGCATATGTTACTATTCCTACGTAAAAATCCTTAAAACCCTTGTACCATAAGGATTTCAGCCTGAATAACAAATTTGATAAAATGCTTAAAATTATTTTGTTGGATAAAAAAACCTTCTATTTTTGTTGCAGTCAAAACTTTTAAAATATCAACTATGAACAAAGCTGAATTGATCAACAAGATTGCAGATGATGCAGGTGTTACAAAAACGCAAGCTAACGCTGCTTTAGATTCTTTTGTTGAAGCTGTAACCAAAACCTTAAAAGGTGGTGGCAAAGTTACATTAGTAGGTTTCGGAACTTTTTCTGTTTCTAAACGTGCTGCCCGTAATGGCCGCAATCCTCAAACTGGTGAAGTAATTAAAATCAAAGCAAGAAAAGTTGCCCGCTTCAAAGCTGGTAAAGAGCTTTCTGCCAAATTGTAATTACTGCTTAAATGCATTGAGGCCTCCCACAATTGGGAGGCTTTTCTTTGTCCACCGCCCTGATGCAGGTGGATATTTTTTTACGACATTTGCACAACAAAAAATACAATCATGGGAAGAGGTGATAAAAAAACCAAAAAAGGAAAGATTTTTAAAGGATCTTTCGGTAAAGCAAGACCAGCAAGCGAAAAAAAGACAACAGGCAATAAGCCGGCTGAGAAGAAAGAAAGTTAATTAGTTGACAGGTTGATTAGTTGATAGGTTTCCTTGTCAACTTTTCAACCGATCAACCACCCTTCTCTTACGGAGCCAACCGCTCTATCTTCCAGTTACCATTTTCACCCAAGCTATATTGAATGCGGTCGTGCAGGCGGCTGGGACGTCCTTGCCAAAATTCAATGACTACAGGCTGTACTATATATCCTCCCCAATAAGACGGCCGCTGAATCTCCTTGTCTTTAAATTGTTGCTCAACCTGCAAGTAATGATCATCAAGCCAGCTTCTGTTTTCAATTACCTGGCTTTGCGGAGAAGTAATAGCACCTATCTGGCTGCCTGTTGGGCGGGAGTGAAAATATTCATCGCTATCTGTTGCCGCAAGTTTTTTTACCAGGCCCACAATGCGCACCTGTCTTTCCAATTCTTTCCAAAAAAATACCAAACATGCTTTTGGGTTTTCCTGCAGTTGCATGCCTTTATAGCTATTGTAATTGGTAAAAAACACAAAGCCGTTTTCGTCAAAGCCTTTTAGTAAAACTATTCGGGCAGAGGGCATGCCATCACCTGAAGATGTAGCCAGCGTCATGGCATTGGGTTCTATAATTTGGCTTTGTACAGCCTGTTGCCACCATTTGGTAAATTGTTCTATAGGATGCGTGGCAACATCTGTTTCCAATAAACTTTGAGAGGAATATTCCTGGCGCAAATCAGCAATGGAAGGATTCATACAATCATTTATTGCGCAAAGGTAGCAGCCGTATTATTTGTTCGTTCCTTTCTTTAGTAAATAATCTCTTTCTTCAGCAATCATGTCCAGCATGCTTTCCAGTTCGCCAATACGGCGCAATTCTGTTTGCAGTTTTTTGTTGGTGTCCGACACGTTCTGAAGATCAGTATTGAGGTCTTGAAGAAATTGTACCTTTTTTTGAAGTTGTTGTCTTTGCAGATTGGCTTCAGCCAATTTATCTTCGAGTGTATTCAATTGTTGTTGCAAGCGTTGATTCTCTAAAAAAGTTTCTTCCAGCTTTTCGCCTTTTCGCTGCAGGTCTTTGTGTATTTGCTCAAATGACTGGCGTGTGTCTTCAAGTTCAAGTGCCAGGCTATTGGCCCTGCTTGCTTGCTTTTCCAGCGAAATCATTTTTGTTTGCAACTGCTCAAATTCCTGGTACACCTCTTCAATTTTTGCTGCCATTCTCTGAGCCATGGAAGCTTGTTGTCTTACCTCATCCAGCTCTATGATTTTTTTATCTAATTGCGCTTCAAGGTTTTTAATCTCGTTTTGCAAATGCTTATTCTCAAGGGTAAGTTCTTCCTTGCCTTCGTTCTCGATTTCTTCTACCTGGCGCAAAAAGCCGTTCAATAATCTTTGTTGCTGCAAAATGGTTTCTTTCAGGCTTTCTACAGATTCTTCTTTAGAGGCGGTTTTAGTTTTTGCAGCTACAAGGTGAGGTCTTTCATATTCCTGCACAACAGGTCTTTGTTGTTTTTCTTCTTTAAGAGGTTTCAATATTTTATGTTCAGCAGGCTTAATTGGTGCAGGTTCAACAAAAACTGTTTTTTGAGAAAAGAATGCCTGGTTGGTTTTTTGCAATGTTTTTTTTAGTATCCGCTGGCTGTCAATAAAAAAATAAACGGCGAGAGCTAATACAAAGGCACCAGCTAAGAGTACAGCAATTTCCAAAATGCTAAGATGAATGGCTACGAGGTACATGCAGTTAGTTCAGTAAGTTTTCGGTGAACAAACTACTCATTTTTTTTTAATTGCAAGAAATGAAACAACAAAACTTATACGGTAACCAGTGTACCCACTTTTTCTCCCGTAACAACCCTACGTAAATTTCCGGGTTTGTTCATATCAAACACCACGATAGGCAACTCATTTTCCATGCAAAGTGTGAACGCTGTCATATCCATTACGTTCAATTTGCGTGTAATACATTCCTGGAAAGTAATGGTGTTGAATTTAGTAGCTGAAGGATCTTTTTCAGGATCGGCTGTATAAATACCATCAACCCTTGTTCCTTTCATGATTACATCGGCCTTTATTTCAATTGCTCTTAAAGAACCTGCTGTATCAGTAGTAAAATACGGGTTGCCGGTGCCGGCACCAAAGATCACCACTCTTCCCTTTTCTACGTGACGTATAGCCCGGCGGCGGATATACGGTTCGGCAATTTGTTCCATTTTAATAGCACTTTGCAAACGGGTGTAAACACCAACTTTTTCGAGTGCTGCCTGCAAAGCCATTCCGTTGATAACTGTTGCCAGCATGCCCATATAATCGCCGTGTGCTCTTTCAATACCGGTTTCTGCTTCGTTCATGCCGCGATAAATATTACCGCCGCCAATAACTACCGCTACCTGCACACCCAGTTCCACAATGGACTTAATATCCTGCGCATACTGGCTCAATACGGCTGTATCGAAACCAAAACTTTTATCACCCATTAAAGATTCACCGGAAAGCTTAAGAAGAATGCGTTTGTATATGGGAAGCATAAGGATTATTTATAGGCGCTGCGAAGATAAAGGGAAGTTTGGAGTTTGTGGTTTAGAGTTTGCGTTTCTTTATTCAAATCAGTTTTTATTCGTTTGGTATTTATGTTACAAGCGACAATACTTTTAGCATCGCCTGTTGCGTCGCACACTTCAACGGCTAATTCCAGTGAGCATCTTTTACAATTTAAACTTTGGCTATGAAGTACGGACCATTAACTATGAGCTTCTATCAATCTTTTCCCTTATTTTCCCTTTGTGTTTTATGCGCTGCTTAAGATATATGCCCGGCTAGCCATTAGAATTTATTGCTCCAGAATTGTTATCAACAAACCGGAAGTTTTAAACAGTAATGGCCCATTGTTATTAGCGGCCAATCATCCTAACTCTTTCCTTGATGGTGTTATAGTAACTACACTTTTTGATCAACCTGTTCACTCCTTAGCCCGTGGCGATGCTTTTAAAAACAAATGGATCAATAAATTTTTACGCAGTATTCAACTACTGCCGGTTTATCGCACCAGTGAAGGCGTTGAAAACCTCGGTCATAACTATACTACTTTTGCGGCTTGCCAAAAAACGTTTGAAGAAAATGGGATTGTACTCATCTTTAGTGAAGGAAGATGTGAGAATGAATGGCATTTACGGCCACTAAAAAAAGGAACTGCAAGATTGGCAACTACAGCATGGCAGAAAAATATTCCATTGAAAGTATTACCGGTTGCGTTGAATTATAGCTCTTTCAAAAAGTTTGGTAAAGAAGTACATCTTTTTTTTGGAGAAGAAATTACAGCCAATACAATGGAGATGTCAGCTTCTCATGGCAAGCAATTGCTCGACTTTAATTTCATATTACAAAACCAAT
>JBQCJM010000069.1:0-4477 GCA_051952715.1 Flavisolibacter sp. | reverse complement strand
AGAATCAAATATTCTTACGGTTGAAAGCGATATTCGTGGTGCAGTTATTACATCTAATGATGATCTTCTAAAAAATACGGAAAATAAAATACAGGTAATTAGTGCCCAGCTAACTTCTCTTAAAAATATTTTTAAAGGCCAGGTCCCTGCCAGTGAAATCAACGAGCTTGATTTTTTAGTGAAGGAAAAAATTCGCTTCAACAGGCAGATATTAAAAATGTTTTACAGCAAAGGAAAAGATTCTGCTGAAGCTGTCATTAACACTAACCAGGGACAACTTTTAAGAGACAGCATCATTACCATCATAGCAAAGCTGGATTATATCAGGCAATCGAAATTGAGAGAAATAACAGCTTCTAATGAGACCACGGGGATAAAAGCAAGATTGTGGGGCGTGGTAGTTACAATAATTGCTTTGCTGGCTGTGATACTGGCTTTTTGGTATGTATTAAGCCAGGGACGACAGCAACAAAGAATGATTGCGCTTTTAAATGAATCGGACAAGCGTAACCGTGAGGTAGCAGATATGAAGGAGCAATTTTTAGCGAACATGAGCCATGAAATTCGTACACCCATGAATTCCATACTTGGGTTCACCAGCCTGTTACGCAGAACACCATTAAACGTTGAACAGAGAGAATATGTACAAAATATTCACTCTGCCGGTGAAAATTTATTGGCACTTGTAAATGACATTCTTGATCTGTCAAAAATAGAAGCAGGCATGATGCATTTAGAAGAAGTTCGTTTTAGCCTGCATAGCTTAATCAGTTCGGTAGGTGCTATGTTTATAGAAAAGATCAAAGAAAAAAGACTTGGCTTTGAAGTAAATATTGACAAAGAAGTGCCTGACATTTTACAGGGAGATGCCGTTCGTCTAACTCAAATCATTGTAAATATTGTAAGCAACGCTGTTAAGTTTACAGAAGAAGGTAAGATTGCTATAGCAGTGCACCTTTTAAAAACTTCTGATACCAATGCCAGTATACAAATAGTGATCGCCGACACAGGTATTGGCATTGCACCGGAAAAGCAGCGAACTATTTTTGAAAGATTTCAGCAGGCCGAAGCCGAAACGACAAGAAGGTTTGGCGGCACAGGGCTGGGATTGGCTATTGTAAAACAATTGGTGAATTTGCAAAACGGAAAACTTTATTTAAAAAGTGAATTACATAAGGGCACTGAATTTATTATAGAGCTGGATTACAAATTACCCGACATGGAACAGCTATTTTCTGAAGCTATGGCTGCCGAAACCCAGCCAATGTCGCTTCAAAAAATTAAGGCTTTAATTGCGGAAGATAATTTGATGAACCAGCATTTAATTGCCCACTTAATGAAAAGCTGGTCAATTGATTACACTATAGTAGACAATGGAAAAGAAGCTATTGAAGAGTTAAATAAAAACGGCTACTCCATTGTATTAATGGATATACAAATGCCGGAAATGGATGGTTACACAGCTACAGGAATTATTCGAAACGAATTAAAAGAAGATATTCCCATCATCGCTATGACAGCGCATGCCATGCCAGGTGAAAAGGAAAAATGTTTGCAATTAGGTATGAACGATTACGTTTCAAAACCTATTAAAGAAACGGTATTGTACAATATCATTGCCCGGCATGCACAATTAAATTCTGCTGCCAATAATAACGGGAATATACATCATCTCAATCTTGATTACCTGCACCAGCTGTCGGGTAATGATAAAGATTTCGAAAACAGGATATTACAGCAATTTGTGATGCAGGTGCCCGAAGAATTAGCGCAGTTAAATAAGGCTATCGAAGAAAATGATTTTACCGGCATCAGGCGTACAGCGCATAGCCTCAAATCAACTGTTGGCTATGTAGGATTGGCCGATGAACTTCATCCGGTATTGGATAAATTAGAAAAGCAGGGCGAAACTGAAGATAATTCTGATATGGCAGAGCTGTATCATTTCGTTCAAAAAAAATGCATGGATGTAACAGAAGAAGTAGAACGGTTTCTCCAGTCGTAACAAGCATTTAGCAAAGCTTTCACGCCATTTACACAAACGAATACCTAACTTACATTACCGATTTTTTTAGGGCTTTCATCGAAACAAATACGATCTCAAATTGTGGGCTTATTATCTTTATACCGCCTTCTGATAGATATATAGATCGAAAGATTTCTACATAATTTAAGAACTTGGTTTCGTATGGTTAAGGGTGAAGCCCTGCTTTTCTAAGCGGGGCACTTTTTTTCTAACAACTTTTTGCAGAGCTTCCCGACCTTAAAGCCATAACAATGGGAAGCAATGTCCTAATCAACAGCGTCTTGTTTCTACAGGACGCTCTTTTTACCCGCTGATCGTAGGATTTTGGCAACCGACATTTTTTTGCTCTGTAAAAGCTATACAAACTGCACCTTTCCTCTAAACTCAATCTCAACAGCACCATTAAAAATTAAGTAAACAAGCATTAAACTTTTTCTCAAAAGCTTTTTTGTATATTTAGATAACCCACTGAAAATAACTCCCTCTGATTACCGGGAAATTCCTGGACACCCACAAAAGTCAAGGGGCGTTTGCCGAAAAGCCACAAGAGTAGGCATCAACCTAAACCAATTTTATTATGGAACAAATGAATTTTCACAAACAAAAACTGTATGCATTAATTGCCGGAATAGTTGGCGTAATCAGTTGTTTTCTTCCATGGTGGTCGTTAGGATTTTTTGGTTCGATAAATGGCATGCATGACCTTGGCATCATTGCATTTTTAGGGTTCCTGGGAGGAATCGCCTGTTGCTTTTTAGACGATAAGACAAAAGCTTTTGAAGGGCAAATGAGATTGATCGCAGCAGGATGCTTTGCAGGAGCGGCTATTTTTACATTGATACAATTCGCCCGTGTCTCTGGTTTTGTTGGTACAGGGTTTGGACTTTGGCTTAGCTTTTTGGCAGGCATAGCAGGTGCAGTTATTGTTTATGTACTGAAGCCTGCACAATTGGAAAGTAAGAAAAATGATATTCAACCATAAAAGAAAAACAAAAGCTGCACAATTTTGTTTTAGCAACAGTGCAGCTTTGTTTTATTAAATAAATAAGCCCCATTCATCAATGTATTCATTTTTGAAATGAGGCTACGTATTATTTAAATAATGCTCGAAACACATTAAATGCTAAAGGAAGACACAGTAAATAAACCTAAAAGTGTAGGCAATTATTACAACTCATCTTTTAAGAAACGTGCCGTATGGCTTTCTTTCACTTTCAACAGGTCTTCCGGCGTTCCCTCAAATAAAACCTGCCCGCCGGCCGCGCCACCCTCAGGGCCAATGTCAATAATGTGATCAGCAACTTTTATAACATCCATATTGTGTTCAATGATCAAAACAGTATTACCCCTGTCCACTAATTTATTGACCACTTCCAGCAAATGATGAATGTCTTCGAAATGCAAACCTGTTGTTGGCTCGTCTAAAATATAAAAAGTTTTACCGGTGTCACGTTTTGCCAGTTCTGTGGCCAGCTTTACACGCTGCGCTTCGCCGCCGCTAAGTGTTACAGCCGATTGGCCAAGCGTTATATATCCAAGCCCCACATCTTCCAGCACTTTTATTTTTCTATATAGAAAAGGGACGTTCTGAAAAAATTCAACAGCTTCTTCTACCGTCATGTCCAATACATCTGCAATAGATTTGCCTTTGTAGCGAATTTCTAAAGTTTCCCTGTTATAACGTTTGCCGTTACACTTTTCGCAGTGCACATATACATCGGGCAAGAAGTTCATTTCAATAGTGCGTAAGCCGCTGCCTTCACATACTTCGCACCGTCCACTTTTTACGTTAAAAGAAAAGCGACCTGCATTGTAACCACGGATTTTGGCCTCTGGTATGGAAGCAAATAAAGTTCTGATCTCCGTAAAGAAACCGCAGTAAGTGGCAGGGTTGCTTCTTGGCGTACGGCCAATAGGTGACTGGTCTATTTCTATAACCTTATCAATATTTTCTAAGCCTGTTATTTTTTTATACTCAAGCGGAGTAATTTTTGAATTGTAACAATGCCGGGAAAGCAGAGGATATAAAGTTTCATTGATCAATGTTGATTTACCACTGCCGCTAACGCCACTAACAACAATTAATTTGCCCAAAGGAAACTTTACAGAAACGTTTTTAAGGTTGTTGCCGTTGGCACCTTTTATTTCAATAAATTTTCCATTGCCTTTTCTTCTTTCATTAGGTACAGCAATTTCTCTTTCGCCATTTAAAAAATGTGCTGTCAAAGTATTCTTCTGCAGAACCGCTTTAGGTGTGCCTTGCGCCATAATCCTTCCGCCATGAAAACCCGCCTTGGGACCCACATCAATTAAATGATCAGCTGCCAGCATAATATCTTTATCATGTTCAACAACAATTACACTGTTGCCAATGTCACGCAGGTTTTGCAAAGCTGTTATTAAACGGTGGTTATCTCTTTGGTGCAAACCAATAGATGGCTCATCCAATAC
>JBQCJM010000068.1:0-13509 GCA_051952715.1 Flavisolibacter sp. | reverse complement strand
ATCATTGGCAAAATGAGAAACAATACCATGTACATAGCTATGCAGGCTGTCGTATTGCGAAGGATCGTTCAACACATCATAACCGGGGCTTTGCACCCAGCCCGAGTTGTGTACATTATGCTTGGGTTGCGGCTGAGGGCCCAGTTTGGGAAAAGGATTCCAAACCGCATCAAACAAAACCAGCATAGACCTGATGCCATGCTTGTGTGCAATGGCGAGAAACTGGTCAATGCGTGATAAAAACCCTTCAGGATTTTCCTGCCATAATAGATGATGAAGAAAAACTCTTACAGTGTTGAAACCAATGGCGGCAGCCCAGCCCAGTTCTTTGTCAATGCGTGCAGGATCGAAGGTCTCGGCCTGCCACATTTCTAATTGATTGATGGCATTGCCGGGAACATAATTGCATCCCACTAACCATCCGTTTCTTTCCATCCATTCTGCTGCTTTTGCTTCCGGCCAGCGGTGGGCCAGTTCGGGGTCATGCTCTAAAAAAGGCACGGTAACTTTGGTGGCTAACATATAGTATAGGTTATTAGATTATTCCGGTTTTTTCTGTATCGGAATTAAGACTCAAAATAATAGCAAAGTATAAAGGATGCAAATGGCATTTCGCTAAAATTTAGTATTTGTCGTTGAAATAGGAAATATGCAGGGTGAATGATAAGGGTCTTATTTTTACAACGATATTATCTATTTAAAATTATTTGATCTTCATCATTATTATGGCAATCAATAAGGAAATGTTGCAGCAGGTTAGCGAAAAGTTCAGGAACCGGTTTAACGAAGAACCAAGGCTGTTCCGGTCGCCGGGCAGGGTAAATATCATTGGCGAACATACCGATTATAATAATGGTTTTGTATTACCGGCAGCTATTGATAAAGCCATATATATTGGCATTGCAAAAAGGACCGACGATAAGATCGTATTGCACTCGGAAGAATTCAACGAGTCGTTTGAAACCAGCGTTGCAGAAGTAAAGCCCACAGACCCTTCTTCTAAAGCCCAGGGTGTGTGGCCGAATTATATCCTGGGCATGGTAGACCAGATGAATAAACAAGGACATGCCATCAGCGGTTTTAATTTGAATATAGATGGCGATGTGCCCATTGGTTCCGGCCTTTCTTCTTCTGCCGCCGTGGAATGTGCCACAGGCTTTGCCTTGAATGAATTGTTTGGCCTGGGACTTTCCAGGAAAGACCTTGCCTTTATGGCTCAAAAAGCCGAACATGAATTTGCCAAAGTAAGGGTGGGCATCATGGACATGTTTGCCAGCTTGTTTGGCAAAAAGGATCATGTAATAAAGTTAGATTGCCAGAGCCTGGAATATGAATATGTGCCGCTGCAACTGGAAGGCTATAAAATTGTGCTGCTCAATACCAATGTAAAGCATTCGCTTTCTTCATCGGAGTACAATACCCGGCGGCAGCAATGCGAAGAAGGCGTGGCGCTGGTGAAAGAACATTATCCTAATGTAAACAGTTTGCGTGACGTGAGCCTCGTGATGCTTGAAGAATTTGTAAAGCCAAAGAACGAACTGGTGTACCGCCGCTGCAAATACGTGGTAGAAGAAAGCCTGCGCCTGTTGGCCGCCTGCGAAGATTTAAAGAATGGACACATTGAAGCCCTGGGGCAGAAGATGTTTCAAACACATGATGGCCTGAGCAAAGAATACGAAGTAAGTTGTAAAGAACTTGATTTCCTGGTTGATGCTGTTCGCCATGATCCCAATGTGTTGGGTGCCCGCATGATGGGCGGCGGCTTTGGCGGCTGCACCATTAATATCGTAAAGGACGATGCCATAGATAACCTGGTAGAACAACTGTCCAAATCGTACCGGCAGGCAATGAACTTAGAGCTTACATCCTACATTGCGCAAACGGAAGACGGAACGAGTGAGATGGAGTGTAGTTGAAGGGTTGATAGGTTGAGTGGTTGATTAGTTGAAAGGTTCAAAAGCATAACGCCTCTTGCTTGTCATGCCGAGGCACGAGGCATCTTTGAATTGTATTGTAAACGACCATTGTAAAGAGTAATACTATTAGTACCAGTTCTTAAAGTGCAGTCCAAAGATCCCTCCTGCGTCGGGAAGACAAGCAAGAGGTTTATCGGCACTTCAATCTTCGGGATAATTGAAACCGGCAATCACTTGTTTGTCTTTGCGATGCTTCCTTCGTCAGCACAGGCTGGGCAGGGATCTTTGGACTGCTCTACAGCAAATGTGGTTAACTATTTCACTCTTTATATCATTCACTATTATATAACCCAAAGATGCCTCGTGCCTCGGCATGGCAAACAACCGTTCTTTGGGTCATTTCAATCATTTCCTAATCCATGCTCTTCAACCTATCAACTCGGTCAACCTATCAACTTCCTCAACTAAACCTATACACCGTCGTTGATTCAAAAGCCTCCTCGGGGTTTAATACCGTTGTTGGAAAGTTGGAATGGTGCGGCGAGTCGGGGAAGTGTTGCGTTTCAAAACAAAACAAAGTATGCTTGCCTGTGTACAACTGCATGCCCGGCTGGTCGGTAAATGTTTCCAGCACAATACCTGTTTTATCACCAATAGCTTTTGCCGCAAAGCCCACCTTGTGCAGATCTCCGTTCAGCACGTAATTATGATCGTAGCCATTGCCGCGTTGTAGTTGCACATCCTTGTCATTGATCCTTTTGCCTATGGTTTGTGCAGTGGTAAAATCAAAAGGCGTATCTGCCACCGGCATTAAAATACCTGTAGGAATAAGGTTTTCATCTACAGGCGTAATATGGTTGGCATTGATCTGCACCAGGTGGTCAAAAACGTTTCCGCTGCCTACACCATTCAAATTAAAATACGCATGATTGGTAAGGTTCAATACCGTTGGTTTGTCGGTGATTGCTCTATAATCTATCACTACTTCATTTTGTGCAGACAAGGTAAAGGTTACGGTCACTTTTAAATTACCGGGATAACCTTCTTCACCATCAACAGAAAGGTAGGAGAGGGTAATGCTGTTATCCATTACTTCATCCACATCCCAAACCTTTGAATGAAAGCCCTGTGGCCCCCCGTGCAGATGATTAGGCCCGTTATTAATGGCCAGTTCATACTCGTGGTGGTCTAATTGAAACCTTCCCTTTGCTATCCTGTTGGCATAGCGGCCAACGGTAGCGCCATGATATACTTCTTTTGTGTTTAAATAGCCGTCGATGGTGTCGTAACCCATTACCACGCTTACAGCATTGTTGTTTTTATCCATTACTTGCAGGCCAGCTATGCGGCAACCGTAATTGGTAACATACAGGGTAGTGTTCAGTCCATTCTTTAGTGTGTACAGCGAAACGGGTTTGCCATTGATAGTTCTTTCAAAGTTTTCCTTGCTAAGCATGATGTAAAGTTAAAGGGTGTAAAAGAGGTAAAAATTAAAGAGAAAAAATGACATGCCCGCTGATGGTATTGGTAAACATCAGGGATGATGAAGAAAGTGTGTTTATTGATAACGCCTTTACAATTATGGGAGTGCTTCTATGCAATAAAGTTTCTCACTTGTCTTCCCGAGGCACGAGGGATCTTTGCACTGCACAATAATGACTATTGCAAACAGTAAACAACTTACAATCATTTCTCAAAGAACAGTTCAAAGACCCTTCGTGCCTCAGGGCGACAAGGGAAAGACTTTTCTTTTATAACCTTTCCAATTATCGGAGTATTCGGAAAGACTAATGAATGATTCTTTGTCTAGCTGAGGAAGGAAGCATCTTTGCTAACCACTATAAGCAAGTTGCAAACAATAATGCTGATAACATCATTCACTGTAGCATTTATTCCCAAAGAAGCAACGCCTTAATACCAACTGAATTTGGAAGCTTTATATTTTGGTCCCTGGTAGGTGCTGCCGGGGCATCCTTGCTTTGATGTGCTGCAACCCGCCATCATAAGCGCAAATAATAACAATATCAAAATAGTTCTCATGGTATGTAAAAGCTGTTAGTAAGCACTAAAATAATATTTGAAATTGAGAAATTATAATCCGGGCATTTTACGTAGTTGCATGTTCTGATTGGCTTGTGCCTGCGGCTGAAACTTTGATCGTGGTCAGGACAGTCCAACCCATGTGGCATTCCCATCTTGCAAAACGCTGTTCCCTTCCTTGTTATGTAGTCTTCATACACCTTTAAATGGTCTGCCTATGGTTATATGAAGGCCTTCCCTTACCGACGTAGCTGCCTTCATGTGCCTGTGCAAAGCCAATTCTATAACCATGCAAAGGGCTTCTTATACCTATGCAAAGACTATCATTTTCCTATGCAAACGTCATCACGTAGGTATGCAAGGGCATCCTGTTCCCTATGCAAATGCTGTCATTTCCCTATACAACGCCTTTCTATTCCCTATACAAAGGAGTTCTCTTCCCTATGCAAGGCCAATCTCTTCCCTATGCAAGAGGCTTCTCTTCCCTATACAAAGGCACTTGCATAGGGAAATAAATGCGCTTGCATGGGGAAGAGAAGACGCTTGCCTGGGGAACTTAAGCCTTTTGTATAGGGTGAGGACAATCTTTGCCATCTTATATAAAGCCATTTGTATGGTAGTAACACTATAGCCTACACGTAAATGATGTTAGGAAAGTTACGGCGTTAAAATGCGTAGTTCCCCCATTGACAGGCCCTGTTTCAGTATTGTAACTTTATTCTACTATTAGCATTCTCTTTTGAGAACTTTATATTAACCAAAACCAATTCTTATGAAGCATGCTATTTTACCCAATGCAAGGCTGTCCGATAAGGCTATGCTTGCCCTTAGTATTACAGTGCTGGAGGCCCTTACCAACAACCCTTTCTTTGTATCACCCACACCTCCGCTTGTGACATTGCAAGCTGCGCAAAATATTTATATAGCCAGTTTGGCCAAAGCTGCTTCTGGCAGCAGCCAGGAAAAGGCACAGAAGAAAGCCGACAAGAAGGCGTTGCTTAAGCTGCTGCGTCAACTCGTTCTCTATGTAAACCAAATTGCGAATGGTAACCTTACAATGCTACACAGTTGTGGCTTTTTAATAAGCAAGGATAGAAAGCCTATTATATTAGGTACGCCTGTTGCTAAAGTGGTACACGGTAACCAGGCGGGCGAATTGATCCTTTCCACCGCGGCTCTTAAAGGTGCTATGGGCTACCAACACCAATACACTACCGACCCATCGGCAGAGCACTGGCACAGAATAACTACTACACGTGCCAGGTGCAAAATTACCAACCTTGTGCCGGGCCAGGTTTACAGTCTGCGCATTGTAGCCATTGGTACCAACGGCCAGGTAACCATTAGCGAGGTAATTACAAAGATGGCGGTGTAATTTGAAATGTATCATGCTTAGCAGCAAATGTGGGCAGCAACAGGAGGGAAGGCTTACCTGCTGTACTAAGCAGGCTTAGCTTCTTAATATCTTTTCCATGGCCTTTCCTTTTGCCAGTTCATCTACCAGCTTGTCTAAGTAGCGGATCTGTTGCATCAGCTTATCTTCAATCTCTTCTACACGGTATCCGCAAATGACGCCGGTTATTTTGGAAACGTTTGGATTGATCTGTGGCGCCTCTGCAAAAAAGGTTTCAAAATCAACCTTCCTGTCAATTTGTTGTTGCAATGTTTGTTTATTGTACCCGGTAAGCCAATAAATAATGGTATCCAGTTCTTCTTTTGTGCGGCCCTTTGCTTCTGCCTTTTTTATATACAGGGGATAGACACTGGCAAAGAGAAGTGCATATACTTTTTCTTTTTTCATGTTGGTTGATTTGATTGGTCAAGCTTAATGTTCTGTAAACAAACGAAGATCAGGATTGTTTTTATAGATTGTTCGTTGCCGTTACCCTGTATTTCTCAGGTTTGCTTTTGGTCCGTTCTATTAATTTCCTTGCTTCCAGATCGAGTTTTACTGTTTCGCCATACCATTGTACACCACCTTCAAAATTGTCTTTTACCCTTGCATATAATGCTTCCATTAGTTCGGTGTGTGTTAGTGCCCGTCCTGATAGAACAGCCAATAGGTTCTCTCGTATGAAATTGTATTTCTTTAAAGATATTCTTTTATTAGTCTTGTTCTGCTGTGGGTGCAATGTTTGAATGAGCTCTTCTTTCATTGGTGAGAGTTTTTCTTTTGTGAGATAAGGTGTTATTCTTTACATGGTTTGTCCAAAGGCCATACACTAAAGTAAAAGAACAAATGCTGAGCAATAGTCTACCAACCGGTAATCAGCAACTCTGTTAGCGTACGTTTATGATTATGCCGTCGTTTGACAATGTTGTGTCCAGGCAAATGTTTCCTGAATATTGCGCATTCGTAAATCTATACTCTGTGGCTCTGTAAAAGATAAAAACATCTTTGAAATGGTGTTGCTTGCTATATTGATCGTAGATTGAATTTCTCAATTGTAATACCTGTCCAAAGGCTGTGTTGGGAGTAATGTCCGGTAGGGCAATTGAAGCGTATTGATAGTCCTTCTCAACGTTGATAGAAAGTGTAACGTTGGCAAGGTTCATCTTCCTGTTATCGTTGATTATTTGTTGGTCTAATTCAATGCCGTAGCCATGAGTGAAGTCATTGCCCTGGTAATCGTATGTAAACCATTTTCCAACCTGTTTGCCTGATGTATAGTTTGCCTTTTCCGCAAGCCCACCATCTTCAAACCTGCGTGTTACTATACCATTAACCAGGCGATCAGTTCCTTTGTAATAAGTCAGGCCGTTAGGTCGCTGTTCTATTGTCTCTATATCAATAGAAGAGCAACCAACAAAGACCATAAGGAGTATAGCCAGGAATATTCTCATTCAAATGTATGCTAACAGTAAATATACATGCCTCTGTCCATCCATGCAAAGCAATCAATAATCCTAACCTAATCCTTCACCCATTTTATCAATGCGCTTCAACCGCACATTGGTAACCGGCGACACGATCAATGGGAACTTTTCAACAGTAACATTGCTTAGGTCTAAGCCAAAACCTCTTTCTTCCGACAGGCTGATGGTCTTCAGCCAGAAATGCACTTTCATTACCATGCGCTCCCAAATGGGCAGGTCGTTGTCCTGGCTTAAGTATTTCTCCATTACTATAAACTGGAAGTCGCCAATGGTATTTGTTTTCTCCAGGCTTTCGTAACGGCTTATCACATTCACCTCCCTGTTCTTCACCAGGTCTTCCACTACTTTTTTAAACAGCAGGTTAATGCGTGGCTGCACCCTGAAGCCCAGGCGAAATTCCACACGGATAATATCGTTCGGAATAATATGCTCTACCGAATATTCCGAAGTATAAGGATCATCCAGCGTATCTACATGCACAAACCAGTAAATGTCGGCACGTTTGGGTTTTTTATTCAGAATGGAATAAATGATCTTATGCTCAATTTCTTTTGGGTTATCGGCACTGGTTAAATACACTAAATGCGTGGCATATTTTGGCACCGTGCGGTCATTGCTTAACTCCTGTATTTTTGGAATGTAATGCTCCAGCCGCACAAACTCTACATACCGGTTCTTGATCTTACGGGCCTTGAACCAGTTGAACATCACTAAAAATAAAAGTCCGCCCATGACCATGGTTACATAACCGCCATGTGGAAATTTATCGAGGTTGGCAATTAAAAAGCTGAACTCAATGGTAAAATAAACGGCGAGGTACAGGTACACCAAAACCCTGTTAACCCGGTGCAGCACCAGATAATTGGCAAAAAGAATGGAAGTGGCGATCATGCAAAGGGTAATGGCCAGGCCATAAGCACCTTCCATGTTAGAGGCTTTTTGAAAATGTAATACCACGCCTATGCAACCGGCATACAGTAAGAAGTTGATGGCAGGAATAAACAATTGCCCTCTTGCTTCGGTAGGATAAACGATCCTGAGCTTGGGCCAAAGGTTTAGACGCATAGCCTCACTGATCAATGTGAACGAACCGGAGATCAAAGCCTGGCTGGCAATGATGGTTGCCGCAGTGGCAATAGCAATACCGAAATATAAGAACCAGTGGGGCATTAAACCATAAAAAGGATTGAAACCGCTTTCAATAACATCGGCAGAGATCAACTTGCCATGATAATTGCTTAGCAGCCAGGCGCCCTGCCCCAGGTAATTCAATATCAAACAGGTTTTGACAAATACCCACGAGTAGCGGATGTTCCATTTACCGCAGTGCCCCAGGTCGCTGTACAAAGCTTCGGCCCCGGTAGTGCATAAGAATACACCACCCAATATGTAAAAACCTCCGGGATAAGTTACCAGCAACTTAATGGCATAGTAAGGATTCAATGCTTTAAAAACATGGAGATCGTCTACAAAATGTACCACGCCTAACAAGGCCAGCATCACGAACCACAACGTCATGACCGGGCCAAAGAAACGTCCGATAAAAGCAGTGCCAAACTGTTGTATAAAAAACAACACAGACAAAATGGCTATCACGATATATACAATGGTGGTCTGGCTGATATTGGCAATAGATTTAACCTGCTTTAATCCTTCAATGGCCGAAGTGACGGAAATGGGTGGCGTGATCATACCATCGGCCAGCAGGGCGGCGCCACCAATCATGGCTGCTATTACTAACCATCTTCGCCTGCGCCGCACTAAGGCAAAAAGAGAAAATATACCGCCTTCGCCACGATTGTCGGCCCGCAGGGTCAGAATAACATACTTGATGGTGGTTTGCAAGGTAAGCGTCCAGATGATGCAGGATAGGGCTCCAACAATTAGTTCTTCTGTTATAACCTTGCCACTGGTAATGGCGTTGAGTACGTACAGGGGAGAAGTCCCAATATCGCCGTAAATAATTCCAAGTGCGATGAGCAAGCCGGCAAAACTTACCCGTTTATGTGACATTGACATTCAAAACAAATAAGCTGTAAAGATAGAGCTGTTTTAGTATTTGCAGCGGTTTTGCTATGGTTAAAGAAGCTACGGGCTTTTAGCTGCGAGACCAATAGATCTGTTATTGTCTTTCATCCCGAAGCTCATAGCTCACGGCTCGTAGCTTGTTCAAAAATTAATCTTCCGTATAACTGCTTTTAACTGCCGCCCACGAGGTGTTTTTTATACTTCCCATCATGATCCATGTGGCGCCGATAGAAAGAAAAGAACAGATGATAACAACAGACATTACATCGTAAATAAAGAAATGTCCAACGGCGATAAGGCCAGATACAAGCAGTATGGACATGTTGCGCAGAAAAGAACCGGCTTTTACATTGTTGTTTTGATGCAGTGAGAAAGGAAGCATTTTATTGCCTGCATACACCATAATGGTAGCGATCAATAATTCGTTGAACAAACCCAGAATAACATTGGGTAAAACCTTTGGCCCCAGTAAAAACAAACCTGCAACGGTGATGAAACATACAAGCGGTATGTAGAACTTAAAGATGGCTGCCTTGGCGCCACCCAGTATCACCTCACCGGGTTTTTGCAAGGGACTGATATAATAGATCCACGAAGCTTTATACTTTTCTGAATAGATCATTTGATTAATGGCCATGGTGAGTATGAAGCTGGTGAAATAGAGTGCCGAAATAACAAGGACTTTTCCCTGCATGCCGCCTGCTCTTATCTGTTCAATATTTACGTGTTTGCTGTTCATGAACATAATGACAACATATACGGCAAGGTAACCGATGGAAGGATATACTTTCAACTTAAAATCGCGGCTGCGTGCTGTCATCTTCCAGGTGAACAGGAAGCCCATCTTTTCGGCATGGCTGCCTGTAAAGATGCGAGCGAGTAACGTTGCGTAAGAAGATCGTTTTTTATTGAAAGTAACAGCAGCGGGTTTTTGTACATCGGCACTGCCCGAACCGCTGATCATGGCCAGCTTATTATTGAAAGAAGTCGCTAAATATTTTACAACGATAAATAAACTAAGTACCGGCAATATAAAACCTAATACAGCTGCTATCCATTCTGTGGCTGTGCCATGATGTGTGTACAGCATATTCCAGGTGCTGGCAAACCAATAAATGGGATAAAAGATGATACCTTTTTTGGAGGCAAGGTCCAGTGTCTCCAAATGATAACGGTCTATCATCCGGGGAAATATCTGGTAACTGGCATAAATAAGAACGGCAAACACAATCTGCACATAACTGATAATGGACTGGAACTTTTGCGGTGTTGTTATTTTTAGAATAACGATATAAAGTGCGTTAATAAAAAAGATGGCAAAGAAAGTGTTGAATAAAACCATCAGGCCAAACCATATCGTTGCCGCCACACCTAAATTGATGGCCATATATACAATGCCCGGCAGGCTCATAGGCACAACTATCTTGCAGATATGAATGAAGATATGCAGCAGCCTTGCTACTAAAAAGGTACGGTCGCTAACAGGTTTGGGAAGGATAATGAAACTATCTCTTACATCAATCAGCACCGAAGTAAAATCTGATATAAGCGTTGCAGAAAGCATAAAGAAGAACATGGAAAAATAAAATGTGAGGTTGGTAGCCATGTTGCTTCCAATGGAAAAGGCAAATAAATAAAACAAGCCCAGGATAACACTCATGATCATGGTGCCCAGCGTTGCGGTGGAAACAGGCTTGCTTTTTTTTCTTCTCTGTGTTTGCTGAAACGTATTGGGCCTGCGGTCATCCATGGTAAGCTTGATGTTCAGGATAGATGTAAGCTGCGGAATGTTAACGCCCATCTTTTTATACACTCCTGCCGGAAGCAGCGCCAGTTTTAGAAAAGTTTTATTGATGATGTTCATGAGGAGGCAATAGGTTTAAGGTAGAATGTTCGAGGTTTGAAGTTTGAGGTTGGATAATGAAGTGAATGATCCGACTGAAGAACTTCAAATGTCAAACCCCAAACTTCAAACAGCTCTTAGCTCTCTAACGCTTTTAATAATTCATCTGCTGTTATTGATAAAGCATCTTTACCGGTAAGGTTGGCAAAAATTTGTTCAAGGCTTTTATTGCCTTCCTGTTGCTTCAATTCTTCAAAAGTGCCGTTAGCAATGATCCTGCCTTCATCGATCAGCACAATGCGGTCGCTTACTTTTTCAACAACGTCCATCATGTGGCTGCAATAAAAAATGGTCTTGCCGTCTTTGGCCAGTTTGCTGATCAACTCTTTAATAACAATAACGCTGTTGGCATCCAGTCCGCTCAGTGGTTCATCCAGAATAATAATATCGGGGTTGTGCAAAAGCCCTGAAGCGATCAATACTTTTTGCTTCATGCCTTTACTAAAGCTGTCCATGCGTTGCTCAACATTAGCCGATAACCCAAAAGCACTCATCATTTTATAAATACGCTCTTCACAAAACTCTTCCTGCAAGCCATACAATGCACCCATAAAGCTTAAAAATTCCAAAGGTGTAAGCACATCGTACAGTTCGGCCATTTCGGGTACGTAGCCAATGAGCTTTTTTACTGCCAGCGTGTCTTTTTTGAGGTCAAGGTTTTTAACGCTTACATCGCCTTCATAGTCGGTAAGCAGGCCGCATAATATTTTTACCGTGGTGCTTTTGCCGGCGCCGTTGGGGCCAATGTAGCCAATAACCTGGCCAGGATAAACTTCGAGATTGATGTCTTTTAAAACAGCCTTGCTGCCATAGTTCTTAAAAAGGTGTTGTATGCGGATGATGGGCTCCATTTTCTGAACGTGGATTTGGGAGGATTTATTGATTAAGCGAATATTTATTGACAAACTTAGGATTTTGCAGTCGCTTACATTGCAGGCTTGCACTGCCAAAGTTTATGAGAAGTCCTACTTCAAGGTTATATACTTCTAAATAATTTCTTGCTTGTGCAAAGTAAACTGGTTCTAAATTGATGATTGCTTTTAATTCCACGCTTATTTTTGTTTCCACTAAAAAGTCAACCCTTCTTTCTCCAATTTTATTGCCTTTGTAGTAAACAGGCATATTAAATTCCCTGTCAAAAAGAACATTCATGTCACACATTTCAATCGCCAAAGCCCTCTGGTAAATCACTTCCTGGAAACCATTGCCCAAAGCTGCATGTACTTTCATAGCCCCACCAATAATCCTTTCCGTGATGTCTTTATATTTTAGTTCTGGCATCAGACTCAAGTTAATCCAAAAAATCCTCCCAAATCCAGGTTCAGAAATTTTCTTTTCTTTGACATTATGAGGAAGGCTTTGCTGCAGTTGCATGCAGCTGTTTTTTTATGGGGATTTACAGGTGTTCTTGGCAGAGTCATTACCCTGGATCAAACCTGGCTGGTTTGGTATAGGCTTTTAATTACAACAGTTTCATTATGGATCTTATATTTCTTTTTAAATAAGATACGCAAACTTCCTTTGCGTTCTGTGTTTTTCATTGGCTGCATCGGGTTAACACAGGCATTGCACTGGGTGTGTTTTTATGGAAGCATCAAGTACGCCAACATTACTATTGCATTAACCACTTTATCTACTTCTGCTTTATTGGCTTCGGTTATTGAGCCTTTATTTTTGAAGAAGAAGTTTGACCTTACAGAAATCTTTCTCGGCTTATTTGCCATTGCCGGCATTGTTATCATTTACAACACGCATATACAGTTTTCTGTAGGCATTATCATTGGTTTGCTGGCTGCATTGCTTACAGTAATTGTTTCTGTGCTCAACAAAAAGATTGTAGATGATTACCAGCCGGAGCAAATTACATTATATCAATTGACAGGTGGCTTTGTGGGATTGAGCTTGCTGCTTCCTTTGTATCAACGTTTTTTCCCGGAGAAAAATTATATACCAGCAACACTTGATTGGATTTGGCTGGTTATTTTAAGTTGGGTGTGTACCATCATGACCTTCTTTTTATACATCCGCTCCTTAAAAAAAATATCTGCCTTTACCATGAACCTTACCTTGACGCTGGAACCTATTTACGGAATTCTTTTAGCGTTTTTAATTTATCATGAAAATGAAAAGCTAAGTAAATGGTTTTATGTAGGTTTTGGATTAATAGCCCTGGCCGTAGCGTTTCACATGATACATTTGATAAGAACCGGTACAAGGACGCAGGACGTGACCAGTACTGTGCTTACAAAAGAATAGCAGTATCAACGTGATCAACTTGTCAACTCAATTAACTAATATACTTTACCAGGCTACGTTTTGCTATAGGCAATAAGGTTTCCTCAACCGGAAAATTTAATTCAGTTTCAATGCTGTACACAGCAGGATTGGGAAGGTAGCTGCGATTTTTTATGAGGCTGTATTTTATTTGCTCGTACGTATTGGCCACACTGCGCTGTTGCATGTCAATATAAGCTGTTCTGATGCTCCTGAATTTTTCGTCATGTTTTTCAAAAATAGAAAGCCGGTAGTAATACACCCTTGTAGCTTTTGTATTGCCCGCACTTAAAAAGAAATAGCCTTCCTGGGTGTCAAGCGGAACAAGACCAATAGGATAGATGGTAAGGTTGCCTTCCACAAATTCATAGATCTCTGCACCGTTGCTGATGGTGGTTTTCATTTCATCGGCCGAATAATTAATGATCTCCTCCAATTGCAGCATCAGTTCATCGTCATCGATCATTTGCT
>JBQCJM010000067.1:0-4326 GCA_051952715.1 Flavisolibacter sp. | reverse complement strand
CCCAAATTCAAACTGAACTTCTTATATCCGATGTCCGTACTGAAACCCATGAAAGCGGATGGATTGGGATCTCCAACATATTGAGGAGTTGCAGAATAAATACCAATTCCGTCTTTATCAAATCCCTGGAAAACAGGAAGGAAATAGACGTCAATCGGTTGGCCATTAGCAATTGCTTGTGAGTATGCTCCGCTGGTTCCTTGTCCGTGCAACCCACCTGTTAAGGCTAAAGGCGAAGATCCTGCTGGTGGAAATACAAATTTGTTTTTTACAAATGTAACGTTGCCATTTACACTCCAGTTAAAATTGCTCCCTTTCACAATGTCTGCACCTACAGAAACTTCTACACCACTATTTTTTACATAAGCATCTCTAAGGTTATCATAAATTACACCTCCTGCTCCTGTTGGCTGTGCTACTACGCGAAGGAATATTGGATCAATTGTTTTCTTATAAAAATAATCAATGGCACCATAAACCCGGCCTTTTAAAATAGAAAAATCAAGACCAACATCAATTGACTTAACAGTTTCCCAACGTAAACTATCATTGCCAAAGTGTTGTGTAGAAAGAGAGCCATAGCTATTGTAGCGATAAACGTCAAGCGCAGCGTCAGCAGCAAACTCCTGGTTACCGGTCTCTCCGTATCCGACTCTTAGTTTCAATGCATCAAACGTCGAGTTGCCTTTAAAAAAGTCTTCATTAGTAATATTCCAGGCTGCGGCTAAAGAAGGGAAATAAGCATATTTATTTTCTTTACCAAACTTACTTGAGCCGTCAGCTCTGAAAGTGGCTGTCAACAAGTATTTATCCAAGTAGTTAAATACAGCCCTTGCAAAATAGCTTTGTATTTCTACATCGGGGTCCTTAAAAGAATTAGTATTTAAATTCGCCCTATTGCCTGCAGACATGTTGTCGTAATAATGAATATTAGTACGATTGTCCTGTTGCAAATTGTAGTTGAAATCATAAACGTCTGCACCTGATCCGGAATATGAAGTTTTCCAATACTCATATCCTGCAATCGCATTTAAAGAAAAAGCATCGGACAGATCTTTGTTGAAATTGAGCGTATGGGTATATGTCTGTGAAAACAATGTGTTGTTTAAGACTGCTGCTGCACCTTTTCCATCGGCATTTCCACCGGTAGCTCTTATCCAACCTTGCATTTCGGCTTTTCTGTTACCGGTACCGTAATTAAGCCCGTACAAAAATCTATACTCCAACCAGGGCGTAAATTTATAAGCTGCATTTACATTGCCTAAAAGAGTTGTAATGTTAGTAATATCATTGTAAGCATCAGATAATGCAAGCGGATTTACTTGCCCGCTTTTGTTTTCCTGTTCATACAACCCATTGCTTCTTGTAAGCGGTAAGGTAGGGTTCCATATCAAAGCCAGGGATATCATATTACCATTACTACCGGCATCCTGAGAAATGGGGGCAATGTGCTCACCAACATTGGCAGCTGTAGCGCTAAAATCTATGCTTAGCTTTTTATCAAGAAATTTGTATTGGCCATTAAAATTTCCTACATATTTTTTCAAGTTGGTCTTTAAAATAATACCATCCTGATTGCCCATGAAAAATGAAGCTCTGTAACGTCCGTTATCTGACCCTCCGCTTAATGCTAAAGAATAGTTTTGTGTAATGCCAGTGCGTAAAATAGCGTCGAAGGGCTTTACGGTAGCACCGGAGTCTGACAATGGTGCATTAAATTGGTCCAAAGCTGCCCGATAGCCGGCAGCATCAAGAACATCAATTCTTCTCATGGCATTACTAAAGCCCACAGAAGCATTTACTTCAAGCTTAGGAGCACCGACTGATCCTTTTTTGGTAGTGATTAAAATAACACCATTAGCACCTCTTGAGCCGTAAATAGCTGATGCAGAAGCATCTTTTAATACATCTACAGAAGCGATTTCATTGGGGTTGATAAATGTTAGAGGATCGCTTGCCGGCGTTGTTCCTACACCCGGCGCAGAAAAGCCTGGGCGAGGAGATCTTCCATCAAGCGGAACGCCATCTACAACATAAAGAGGAGTATTGCCTGTACGAATGGAGTTATTACCTCTGATCTTTACAATTGTTAAACCACCAGGTTGACCACTACTATTAGTTATCTGCAAACCGGACACTTTTCCCTGTAATAACTGTTCGGGAGAATTGATCTGTCCTTTGTTAAAATCTCTTGCCTGAACAGACGAAACAGACCCTGTAACATCTTTTTTTCTTGCTGTACCATAACCGATAACGACCACTTCAGACAAATTGTTCTCAGCAGCAGCTAATGTGGCGTCAACAGATGTTCTACCATTTACCTGCATTTCCATGGTACTAAAGCCAACTGAAGAAAAAACAAGCGTAGCATTTTCTGGTGCGTTGATCCGGTAAGTGCCATTCCCATCAGTTTGTGTGGAAGTCTTGGTACCTTTTACCGTAACCGTAACACCCGGAATACCCTTACCTGTTTGGTCAGCAACTGTTCCAGACACAGTGTGATTTTGAGCGAATACCTGATTAAGTAGTAACAATAGCGAGACTACTACAAACGTAGTTTTTTTGAGGAGTTTCAATTTCCGCATAGCGATGTCAGTTTAGAAGATTGAGAGAGTAATTTAACTTTTTTTTAATTACGAAAAAAATTTTGGCTAAAACTTTCCCACAGGTTTTCCTATACAACTCCATTATTGTCAACGAGATATTTTACTAAAACAAAATGTGTTATAAGTACAATAAGGTATGGCAAAAAGTAGGTAGTAAAAGTTCACACAGCAACATTCGCCATTCATGAGTTAGTAAAAACAAATGAAGTTCAGGGTCACAGGAACAATAAAACCGATTAATCTCGACAATACCAACAGGTGTAACTGATTCACAATTCATATGGACCAGCTTTCCTATTACAGCATTCGACCTTTACCCTTCAACCTCAGTAATAAATTTCAATGGCAGCTGAAGATTAAAATATGAACACCTGAATGAAGAAAATAAAAATTGGTTAGTTTTAAAACCTGAGAAACCTCATCAAAAAAGATAGAAAAATTTAAGCACTTTATAAATAAACGCTATGCAGAAAATTGCCATGTTAGGCTCCGGGTTTATTGGAAGATTTTATGCCGATTCGCTTCAGGGTTACCGAAGTAAAGACAAAATTGTTTCCGTTTATTCGCGCAGGGAAGAAAGTGCAAAAAAATTTGCACTTGACTATGAAGTGTCTCACCATACAACTAATATGGAGGAAGCCATTGCACATCCTGACGTTAGCATAGTTTGTATAGCGCTACCTAATAATTTACACGAAGAGGCCGTAATGCTTTGCTGCAAGCATAAAAAAGCAGTAATGACCACCAAGCCGCTTGGCCGCAATGCCGCCGAAGCTAAACGTATGCTGGAGGCCGTAGAAAATGCTGGCATTTTTAATGGTTATCTGGAAGACCTTGTTTATACACCCAAATTTTTAAAAGCTCATGAAAGCGTAAGGTCTGGCGCACTGGGACGCATACTTTGGGCCAAGTCAAGAGAAACACATCCCGGCCCACATAGCGAATGGTTTTGGGATTTGGAGCAGGCAGGAGGCGGCTGCATTCTCGATCTCGGCTGCCATTGCGTAGAAATTGCACGTAGCTATATCGGTAAAGACATCAAACCCATAGAAGTAATGTGCTGGGCCGATACCCAGGTAAAACCTATAGATGCAGAAGATCATGCCATTGCTTTAATAAAATATGAAAACGGGGCCATCGGACAATTTGAGGTAAGCTGGACATTCCGTGGCGGATTGGATTTACGTGACGAAGTAATGGGTACCGAAGGCACTATTTGGATCAACAATTTTTTACGCACCGGTTTTGAAATGTTTACAACCGGTAAAGGCGCCGATTATGTGGCCGAGAAGGCAGAAAGCAATACGGGCTGGCTATTTCCCGTAGGCGATGAATTAAATGAATTGGGCTATAATCATATGTTCATGAACATGTTCAATGCTCTTGAAAAAAATACTGCTCCTAAAGAAACATTCTATGATGGATATGTTGTGAATGCTGTTTTAGATGCGGCTTACCGCTCTGCTAAAAGCAGGCAATGGGAACCAGTACAATTAGAAATTTGGCGTGGGCAAACCGGCATTAGTAATGACAAGCATATAGCAGAATTTGACAAAGACCATTATTTAATAAAAGAAGAAATGACCCATTACGGCGCCAAAAAACTGATCCTGAAAAACAAGGCTTCAGGAAAGTTTATCGAGACGGTCGTGGAGTCGTAGAGAGGTTTGCTAATCCCGGATCCATAAACAAACGCGGAAGTTGACCTTCCGCTTTTTTG
>JBQCJM010000066.1:0-3841 GCA_051952715.1 Flavisolibacter sp. | reverse complement strand
TCTCATCGTAAATAAAATGATTGGAGCGAAGATTATCCACTTCCCATTTATCGCCAACCAGCTTTTCATAATTCACGCCATTGTCGTTTTTTACATAACTGAATTTTATACCAGCCTCAATTTTCCCGCCTTTAAATGGATGTGTATAATCGCTTTTAAAAGTATAGATGTCAATATTAGAAGGCAAGTGGCCTCTTAAATAAGAAGTACTTGTAGGTTGCAGTAAATTATTATAATAAGCCGTGGTCAGTACCATATCAGAAACGTTATCGTACAGCACATAATCAAAATCAGCCGTAAGTTCGCGGCCTGTAGTATCGAATGTATGTTTCCAGTTAAGATTTATACCTGCGTTTCGAAACTTAATATCATTATCAGTATTTGAGATTAAACGGGTTTCAAGATTATGGTTGGCATCACTCAAATCGGCAATGGTTACAGGCGTTGGATGGCCTTTGAAAGTGAAACCGTTCAATACAATTCCCAATACATTGTTTTTATCGGCATACCAATCCAGTCCTAATTTTAGGGTGTGATTATTATTCCCAAATTTGAACGGAGTTTCTGTATTGTTGTAGCCGGTAATATTTTTATTGTCATCTAAAAACCGGTTTTCGAAAGTTAATGTGCCGCGACCTTTAAAAAAGTTCGGGTTATAGTTTCCAAAAAAATTGATCTTGTTTTTCCTGTAATTAAAGTTGATGCTGTTTTGGGATTTTGGCAATAGATAGGTTTTGCCATCAACGGTATAAATACTGGAAGTAGCGCCAACCATTAAGCTTCCATTAAAGCCATTGTTCTTTCCTTTTTTTGTTTTGATATTGATAATACCCGAATTGCCCGAAGCATCATATTTGGAAGAAGGATTGGTCATGATCTCAATTTGATCTAAAGCCGAAGCGGGCATATTTTTTAAAAGATTAGCGAGGTCTGATGCAGAAAGATAAGTTTGTTTGCCATCCATCATCACTATAACGCCCTGCTTTCCTTTCAAACTAATGTTACCATCATTGTCAACCATAATGCCCGGCGATTTTTCTAAAATATCCAGGGCTGTGGAACCGGCACTTGTTGGCGAAGCATCAACGTTCACAACAGTTTTATCTAATTTGGTTTCTACAAATGGCCTTTGAGCCGAAACAGTGACGGCTCCAAGATCTTTTGAATTTTGTATTAATGTAATGGTTGGAACTTCTGCATTTCCTTTGGCATCAATACTCTTAGAAATGACTTTTGCATAACCAACCGAACTTGCTGAAATAAAGTATTGATCTTTCTTTATGCCATTGAATTCATATTTACCCTCTTTGTTAGAAACAGCGACTTTTACAAGTGAAGAATCTTTGGCTTTTAATAAAGAAATGGTTGCAGATTGAATGGCTTTTCCCTGCTCATCTTTAACAATGCCTGAAATTTTTGATTCGGTTTGTGCTGTTGCAGAAACAGCGACAAGAATAAAAAAGATTAGTGTAAATACCTGTCTCATAACAATTGGTTTAGTGAAGCAGTGTAAAGGTTGACCAAATTAGATTGGCCTATAACAGAATTATGACAGGAGTGGCATTATTCTTTTCAAAGGGCAAGAAATCCTTATCAATACACAAGCGGTTTTATAAACTTATGAGATGATACGACTGTGAAAGTTTGTTAATCTGCAGGTTTGGGTAAAGAATTTTCATTCTTCGCAAAGGCTTACGTATTGTTTTTCTTTCCTTTAAATCAA
This sequence comes from Flavisolibacter sp., assembly GCA_051952715.1. GTDB lineage: Bacteria > Bacteroidota > Bacteroidia > Chitinophagales > Chitinophagaceae > Flavisolibacter. The sequence continues at coordinate 2,118 of JBQCJM010000066.1, read as the reverse complement.
ATCCCGCTTATATGCGGGATTTGATTTAAAGGTGAATATATATTGAGGAGAAAAATTAGTTGCCGCCTACTTTTACACGGTTTTGCTCATCTTCGGCACCACCGCTTTTTCTTCTTTGCTTGGCATCTTTAATGGGTTTGCCAAATCTATATGTGAAGGAAAGAGAAGCTACGCGGCTGTCGCGGGTATTTACAAAATGCGCTATCGTATTTTCAAAGGTCATATCGCCGGTTGCTTTATTGGTGTAAAAGATGTCTCTTACGTTGAATTTAATGGTTCCTTTATTTTTCAACACCTGTTTGCCAATGCCAGCGGAAACTTGTCCTAATGGCTGAATGATGATCTGTCCGTCCACACCTTTTGTTCTGTAAAAACCACTGATCTCTCCGCTCCATCCTTTGTTGAACTTAAACTGGTTGTTCACATTGAACAAAATGTTAGAAGCGTCTACGTCAATATATTCTCCATTGCCGTTCAGCCGTCCTTTGAAGCGATTGTAATTATAGTTTGTGTACAACGAAGCATTCCACCATTTAGCAACGGGAATTTGGGCTGATATTGCAATGCCGGCTGCATCACGTTTGCCAATATTTCCTCTTTTTACAATGGTTGCATAGCCTTTTTCACCATTTGCATCTTGTTCTTGCTCAAAAGTTTCATTCATATAATCAAGCGTACGGCTATAGTTGATGGTTGTGGTAAGAAAGTTTTTGAAGGTATGGCTCAACTCAAAATTATTAGTAAACTGGGGCTTTAGAAAAGGATTACCGGCCTGGTAAGTAAACTTATCAAGGAAGAATAAAAATGGATTCAGATCCTGGTAAGCTGGCCTGTCTATACGGCGGCCAAATGACAAGGCAAACTGGTTATTGTCATTTGCTTTATAGCTAAAAAACGCTGTTGGGAAAAGGCTTCCATAAGCTTTTTTGAAGGAAGAATCCGGCCGTGTGGGGTTGCCAAACTGGTTTCCTGTATAAGAAGTGTTCTCGTATCTTAATCCCAATTGCACGCCTATCTTTTTATATTGCTTATTGATGCTTACATAAGCGGCGTTAATGTTTTCTTTATAACGGAAATGATTGGTTTTGGAATAATCAACATCTTCACCATTGTTAATGATGTTGAAATAATTGGCGTCATTATCAGTATTTACATAGCTTGATTTCACACCGGCTTCTAGTTTGGCTTCTTTGCCTATGGACTGCGTATAATCAACTTTGGCTGAATAAATATCAACTTTCACAGGCAGGTCACCTCTTAGGGTTTCCGTATGGTTGGGTGTCCAGTCGGCATGATAAGTTGTATTAAAAAAGTTCTGTGTGCTGGATGATTTGTAAGTAATGTAATCAATATCACTTGTCAATTCTCTGCCGGTTGAATCAAACTGGTGACGGAAGTTTAGATTCACACTACCGTTTTTCCAGTTCTCCTTTTGCCTGCTTTCAGCATGTACTATAGAATCCAAAGTGTTGTTCTGATCTTTTAAATAACTGGTATTGTCACTGGTAAAAGTGCCGGGATTGATAAAGCCGGAAGTAACAATACCCAGGGTAGTTTTATTGGTCAGGTAATAATCCGCTCCAAGTTTGAGGTTGCTAAAAGTATTGCTGTTGCGCATGTTGGAAGTCTGTTCAAAGATGGCTTCTATGTTTTTTGTGTTAGGGTCTTTGAACTTGCGCAAAATGTCAAGTCTTTGAAAGCTGTTCCACCTGTTTACGCTTCCGTTGGCAAACAGGTTTACCTTACCTACGCGGTAGTTTAAATTGACGCTATTGTTGCTCTTCCAATATTTGCCTTGTTGATAGTTAACCGTAACACTACCATTAAAACCAACCTGCCTGTTCTTTTTCGCTTTAATATTAATAATGCCTGAGTTTCCCGAAGCATCGTATTTAGCCGATGGATTGGTCATAATTTCTATCTGATCCAAAGCCGAAGCTGGAAGGCTACGCAAGTAATTGACTAAATCGGCACCACTTAGATAAGCTGGTTTTCCGTCCATCATCACCTGGACGCTTTGTTTTAAATTAACGCAGATTTTGCCATCATTTTAAACCCTAAACCCACGACATTTTTACAAAACTTACAAAACAGATGAACCCGCACATCGAAGAAACG
>JBQCJM010000065.1:0-11863 GCA_051952715.1 Flavisolibacter sp. | reverse complement strand
CTAAAACACATTTAATATTAAGCCACAAATAAGAAAAAACAATTTCCAAAAGAATTTTAAAATTGAAACAAAAACTATAAATCAATGAAGAAGCCAAATCAAAAAAATAAATAAGGAGTCCCACTCACTAACCACCACTCTCTCAAAAAAACACTAACAATGAAAGGCTTCCATTTTTCAGGCTACGATCCTAATGAACAAGACAAAAGCAAGTTTGAGCAACTGCTTGACTTTTTTATGCAGTTGCTTACTTATACCAGTGGCGATGTAGGCGAAGCACTAAACTGGATGAACCAACTGGACCGTCAATATGAACTGACCAACGAGGAATATGGCATGGGCGATTTTATTGACGAACTGAAAGACAAAGGTTATATCACAGACGATGAAGGCAAATCGGAAATAAAGATCACACCCAAAACAGAACAGGGCATCCGCAAAAGAAGTTTGGAAGAGATATTTGGCAAACTGAAAAAAACAAAAAGCGGCGATCACCAAACCTATAAACCAGGTCTGGGCGATGAAGTAAGCCCGGACACAAGACCGTTCCAGTTTGGCGATATGCTGGAGCAAATTGATTTCACCGAATCCATTCGCAATGCACAGATCAATCATGGGCTGGATTCATTTACCATGCAGGAAGATGACCTTCAGATACGGGAAACAGATTTTAAATCGCAAACATCTACCGTGCTGATGATTGATATATCCCACTCGATGATCTTGTACGGGGAAGATAGAATTACACCTGCTAAAAAAGTGGCTATGGCATTGAGTGAATTGATCACAACCAAATATCCGAAAGACACTTTGGACATCGTGGTATTTGGCAATGATGCATGGCCGGTAGAAATCAAAGACCTTCCCTATCTGCAGGTAGGGCCTTATCATACCAACACGGTTGCCGGACTGGAATTAGCAATGGATATTTTGCGAAGAAGAAAAAACCCGAACAAGCAAATATTCATGATCACCGATGGCAAGCCTACCTGTTTAAAGATCGGCAAACGCTATTATAAAAATAGTTTTGGGTTAGATAGAAAAGTAACCAGCCGATGTTTGAACTTAGCGGCGCAGTGCAAGAAATTAAAAATCCCCATCACCACTTTTATGATCGCCACCGATCCTTATTTGCAACGCTTTGTGCAGGAATTTACAGAGACAAATAATGGTAAGGCATATTTCGCTAGCCTGGACCGGTTAGGTGCGTTTATATTCAGGGACTTTGAAAGTGGAAAGCGGAAGACGGTTTATTAATGTCTGAACCGGTATCTGGTTGGATTTATTGGATTAATCAGGAAATATGTCAGAGTTTAAATAACGAGATCACTGAAAAAATCATTGGTTCAGCAATGAAAGTACATGCTGCTTTAGGCAACGGTTTCCATGAAGTGATTTACCAAAGAGCCCTGGAAATTGAAATGAAGGATGCAGGCTTAAACTTTGTAAGAGAATTTAGTATGCCTGTCTATTATAAACATCAACAAATTGGAGAAAGAAGAGTTGACTTTTTGTTGAAGAAAAAATAATGGTCGAATTAAAAGCAATTATTCAATTATAAAATGTACACCTTGCACAAGCAAAAAACTATTTAGAAGCGTACAATATTCAAGTTGGCTTGCCTATCAATTTTTGAAGTACAAGCCTTCAATTCAAAAGATTAAAAAATCAAAAATTTGTAGAAAATCCTTTTCCTTTAAATCAATAAAATCTACCCAAATCATGGTTCAGACAATGAACATTAAACACATAAACACAATCGGAGAACTTAAAGAAGCAGGCTATCAGTCTAGAAGCATTAAGGAAGAAATCCGCCAGAACCTTATAAAGAAACTTCAAAACAAAGAGAACACTTTTACCGGCATTATCGGCTATGAAGATACTGTAATTCCTGATGTGGAAAGAGCCCTGTTAAGCAAACACAATATTTTGTTTTTAGGCCTGCGTGGACAGGCAAAAACAAGAATGGCCAGGCAAATGACGGAGTTACTGGATGAATACGTTCCTATTGTAACCGGCAGCGAGATCAATGACGATCCGCTACAACCCATTTCGAAATTTGCAAAGGATATTATTTTAGAAAAAGGCGATGATACCCCCATTGAGTGGATACACCGCAGTCAACGCTATGGCGAAAAACTGGCTACACCCGATGTAAGCGTTGCCGATTTAATTGGAGATATTGATCCTATAAAAGCTGCTAATCTCCGGTTGAGCTTTGCTGATGAAAGAGTGATTCACTATGGCATCATTCCTAAAACTAATCGCAGCATTTTTGTGATCAACGAACTGCCCGATTTGCAGGCAAGAATACAAGTGGCCTTATTCAATATTTTAGAAGAAGGCGATGTGCAGATACGTGGTTTCAAATTGCGGTTGCCATTGGATATTTTGTTTGTATTTACAGCCAATCCTGAAGATTACACTAACCGAGGTTCCATTGTTACGCCATTGAAAGACCGTATTGAAAGCCAGATATTGACACACTATCCCAAGTCTTTGGAAAACGCCCTGGCCATTACAGAGCAGGAAGCCGATGTATCTGCAGAGCAAAAAGAAAAAATTGCCATTAGTGATTTAGTAAAACGCTTGATTGAACAAGTGGCTTTTGAAGCAAGAGGAAGCGAATTTGTAGACAAGAAAAGTGGTGTGAGTGCAAGGCTTACTATTTCGGCTTTTGAAAATGCGGTAAGCGCTGCGGAAAGAAGATCCATTATTAACAAAGAAAGCAATACACAAATCTGGATCAGTGACCTGGTGGGCATTATTCCATCCATCACGGGCAAAATTGAACTGGTATATGAAGGCGAACAGGAAGGCCCTTACCAGGTAGCCATGAATCTTTTGGACAAAGCTATCCGTTCGCAGTTTGTGCAATATTTTCCGAACCCTGATACGCTTAAAAAAAGGGCGCCACGCAAAGGTGAAACACCCCAGCCGGTTGATAATCCCTATCGTTCTATTATTACCTGGTTTGATAAAGGCAACCACATCAACTTATTTTTTGGAACAACCGACAGGGAAAAAATAAGCCAATTATACAAAGTGGATGGACTGCATGCACTGGTGAAAAAAACATTTTCGCATGCCAATGAAAAAGAAGCGGCGCTGCTGATGGAATTTGTGTTGCACGGACTCGCCTCTTATTCTTTGATCAGCAAAAAAATTATGGAAACTTCGGTTGAGTTTAAAGACCTGATGGGAAGCATGTTGAACATTCAATCTTCAACAGGCTATGACGATTTGGAAGATGAAGATTTCAATTAATTGATTTACGAGGGAATGGTATGAGCTTCGTTCCCTCATAATTTTTTTTCCCTTACGTTCGTTTGAATGAAAGAAAAGCTTTCCCAAATAGCGAACCTTTTCTCATTATCCTTTAATCCTGAAAACCCTGGTTCAAACCATATTCACTTCTCTTTCCAGCACAATACCAAATTTATTTTTTACCGATTGTAATATTTCTTCGCTCAATGCATAGATGTCTTCACCGGAAGCATTGCCATAATTTACCAACACCAATGCCTGTTTAGGATAACAACCTGCATCACCTTTGTGGTAACCTTTCCAGCCGCATTGCTCAATCAGCCAGCCTGCAGGAATTTTTACATAATCTGCATCAACAGGAAAAGAAGGAATAGTAGGATACGTTTGTTCCAACGCTTGCAATTGATGTTTTACTATTTGAGGATTTTTAAAAAAGCTGCCTGCATTTCCAATCTCTTTTGGATCAGGTAATTTAGAAGAACGGATGTTGACAACGGCTTGTGAAATGGCTGCAATGTTCAGGGCTTTCACTCCCATCTTTTCCAACTCTTGTTGTATGGCGCCATAGCTTGTATTGAAACTTGGTTTTTTATTGAGGCGATATGTAACGGAAGTAATGACAAACTGTTCTTTGTATTTATTTTTAAAAACACTTTCACGATAGCCAAAAGCACAATCATTCAATGAAAATTTCACAGTTGCTTTATCCTGGATATGCAATGCGTCCAGCTCGTAAAAAACGTCTTTGATTTCCACGCCATAAGCCCCTATATTTTGCATAGGCGATGCACCAACATTGCCTGGGATCAATGATAAATTTTCAACGCCTGCATAATTATTTTTTACACAGTACATCACAAACTGGTGCCAGTTTTCTCCCGCCCCCACTTGTATATAAACGTTTTCCTCATCTTCTTTCAATACTTCAATTCCCTTGATCTCATTTTTCAAAACCAAACCATTAAAATTTTTGGTCAGCAAAATATTACTGCCGCCGCCAAGAATGAGTTTGGGGTCTGAAGTTTGAGGTTTGAAGTTGTTGAGCAGGTCTTCTAATGCTGCGACATTACTAAAAGTTGAAAAATATTTTGCGTGGGCATCAATGCCAAAAGTATTGTATGATTTAAGAGAAACGTTCTCCTGCATTTCCATTTAAATTTTTTACTTATCAAATTACAAAGCATCCACATCGGGCACAACTACAATTTTCTTAAACCTTGTTTCTTTGTGCAGTTCTGTACATTCTTTCAAAATATCTTTTTTGCATTTTGTAATTAATTGGCTGTCCCGCGGAAGTTTCAACAACAGTTCCATTAAAAACATATTTCTCACCCTGTTCACCACAGGCTCGGCCGGACCAACCATATATTTTCCATAAGGTACATCCAAAGCTCTTGCAAATACATGAGCACCGTCTGTCACCACATCTTTTTCCTTATGCCTGAACTGAATTTGAATGATGCGTGAAAATGGTGGATAAAAAAACTGTTTCCTTTTTTCAATCTCTTCTTCATACATGCCCTTGTAGTCATGCTGTAACACATGCAACAATACGGGGTGTTTAGGATTTATAGTTTGGATCAGCACTCTGCCTGCGCCATCCCTTCTTCCTGCCCTGCCACTCACCTGCTCCATTAGTTGAAAGGCTCTCTCATTCACCCTGAAATCAGCAAAGTGTACCAAAGCATCTGCATCTAAAATCCCCACCAGGTCAACATTGTCAAAATCCAGGCCTTTCACCACCATTTGCGTTCCTACCAGCACCTCAATTTTCTTTTGCTCAAATTGTTGAATCAATACATCGTGTGCATTTTTATTTTTAACCGTATCAAAATCCATCCTGCCAACTTTCACGCCTTCCAAATCCGTAGCCAACACTTCTTCAATTTTTTCTGTACCAAAACTTCGTTGTATTAATTTATCGCTGCCGCAGGCCTGGCAGGTAGCAGTGATGGGATAAATGCTGCCGCAATAATGGCATTTTAATTTGTTAGAAAATTTATGGTATGTAAGTGATACGTCACAATTTTTACATTCTGCTATCCAGCCACAAACTGTGCACACCTGGTAAGGTGCATAGCCACGGCGATTTTGAAATAAAATTACCTGCTTGTCTTTTGCAGTGATTTCTTTGATCTCATCTAATAACTGCGGTGATAACATTACTTTTTCGCCGGGCTTTTTGGCAATTGTTCTGGTATCTACTACTTCCATCAATGGAAGCTTCACATCCCCAAAGCGTTCCAGCAATTCTACCAAACCGTATTTATCGGTTTTAGCATTGTAATACGTTTCAAGAGAAGGTGTAGCGCTGCCCAATAACACTTTTGAATGCGTGAGTGAAGCCATATAAATGGCTGCATCACGGGCATTGTAGCGTGGCGCCGGGTCATGCTGTTTGTAGGATGAATCATGTTCCTCATCGCAAATGATCAAGCCCAAATCATGATAAGGAAGAAAAAGAGAAGACCTGGCACCCAACACAATTTTCAGTTCACCGGTTTTTACTTTATTCCAAATCTCTACTCTTTCATTCTGGCTGAACTTGGAGTGATAAATACCAATATACCCTCCAAAATGTTTTTGCAGGCGCCGAATGATCTGCGATGTCAATGCAATTTCCGGCAACATGTATAAAACCTGCTGGCCTTTGCGTATATATTGTTCTATTAATTTTATATACAAATGCGTTTTGCCGCTTGATGTGATACCATGCAACAAGCAAACCTGTTTTGTATCAAAACACTGCTGCACTTTATCATAAGCTTCCTGCTGTGCAGGCGATAGCTCAAAATCCACCACCACGTCTTTTGGTGCGTAGTGCATGCGATCAACACTTCTTTTTTCTATACGCAATACTTCTTTATCAACAAGCCCTTTCAGTTGGGCATCTGAAGCATTTGATTTTTTCAGCAGTTCTGTTTTTGTCACTTCTCCCTGCGTCTTCATCAGGTGCAAATAGCTCAGTAGCAACTCCATTTGCTTAGGTGCACGGCCCCAATTGTTCAGTAGTTCAGCCAACCTGTCTTCGTTGTCATATTCATGATTTAATAAAACAAAACTTTCCTTTTTAGCATTAAAGGTTTGTTTCAATGATTCCCAAACAAAACAAACCTTTTTTCCGATCAAACGATTAACAATCGGATAAACGTGTGTCACGTCCAGTATCTGCTGCACTTCAGTCAACCGCAGCCCATGTTTTAATAACAAGGCTTCAGCAACTAAATATTCTTCATTATCCAATTCAGAGAAGTCGTCACCAAATTCTTCGTTATAAATTAAAATCGTTTCGCTTGACAATTTAAAATGCGAAGGCAGCGAAGCCGCCATCACTTCGCCTTCAGAACACATGTAATATTCAGCCATCCACTCCCACAATTGCAATTGGTACCGCTGAATAACAGGCTCCGGATCTAAAAGATTAATGATTTGCTTGGCATGGAAGCTTTGCGGCTCATCGGAGTGAATGCGCTTAACAATGCCTGCATATTTTTTGTTCTTGCCTAAATTCACTTCCACACGACAGCCCACCTGTATGCCATCAACAAGGCTGGCAGGAATTTCCCAGGTATAATTCTTCGGCAGGGCAAGTGGTATAATAACTTCGGCAAACATGGTTGGGCTGTAAAAATAAGAGAGAGTTTTGGGTTTGGGGTTTTTGATTCCAGGTTTTGTGTTTTGATTATAGTTCTGTCTTAACTTTTATTATTTGTTCAATTTTAAGCTGTAGTTTTTTTTATGTATTTAACTGCATTACTACTATAGGCTTTACTTGCGTCGCACTCTTGTGCACCTGTTTCTTTATTGAGCAATGTGGAATTACACTATTTGTTTGTATCATTTACTATTGCTGCAAAACCAGCGTCAACTTAAAATATTTTTGCGATAAGGAAGGAATATGCAACCGTGCTGAATGGCATTACCAAACGTACAAGGGAGTGACACAACAGAAGATGATAGTAGCCATGCTGTTGGTTTTCAAAAATTATATTTGCTGTTGAATCCAAGAAGCTTTGTATTGAACCAAAGCATTTTCCATAAGGCTAAAAACTCTATTTCTTAATAGAGCAACATCGTTCAATGTTAATCCTTCCACTGAAACCTCGGGCAGAAAAACGGCGCGGCTTTTACCGGGATTTAAAGTAAAAATAGACTTGTAATGCATGCGGTTGAAAGCGTCTAACAACAACACAGGCTTAATTGGCGTACCTGTTTCTATAGCAATGCGAAAAGCACCATCGTAAAAATCTTTCAAAGGCTGGTGGGTTATATTGAATGTCCCTTCAGGAAAAACCAAAACAGAAATACCTCTTCGCAAAATTGATTTTAACACCTGTACACTTTTTGTGCGGTTTGCAGCACTACTTCTATCAACAGTAACAATAACATTTTTATAAATAAAACCAAAGATGGGCACCTTACTCATTTCCACTTTACCCAAAGGCCGTACAGGATGGCGAAATATTTTTGGGATGATAGCAGAATCGAGATAAGAAATGTGGTTGGCAACAAAGATGTACGATTGATCTTCTTTTAAATTTTCAGTATAGATATTTTTATGCCGGATGAATATCAGAAAAAACCAAACATCGGCCCAAACAATGCAGGCGTAATAGGTGAGGTTGCCGCCTTTGATTCTTCCGAAGGGCAATACCAGCAGCGACCATATAAAAACGGGGATCATTAACGCTACAAAAACAATAAAAGCATACAGCACATAAAGCAGTTGTAAAGGCTTTAAAAGCAATCGCATCATTGATAAGTTTTCTTTTCATCGCCGGGGCAATGACATTCAAAATCTTCATCTAAATTATAACAAGTGATCACTTTGGTTTTGTAATCGCACTGGCCAAAAATAACACGCAGATGCTCGTTAGTACGGGTGTACCCTTGCACTGCATACACCGGACAAGGTGCTTCGTTCACATCGCTTTTGCTGTAATTAATGTCGCCGCTGCGCATAATATCTTCTATATCCTGCTGGCTAATGTGGCGGCATTGCATGCGGCATTTAGCGTGGGCAGTATATTCAATGTAAGAAAGCGTACGGTCAAAACCATGATTTCTTTTAGAAACTTTTTTTGCAGAAGCTGTCGATTTTTTGGGAGCAACGATATCCTCTCCCTTGCATTTTTTGATAACGATAACCAGTAATGCCAGCAGCACTAAAATGAGGAAAGGCGCTAATTTCTTCATGCAGAAAGTTTGACCGACAAGATAAAAAATTTCAACAATTATTTTGGTTTGCTGTTCTCAGAACAATTGCATTCAACATTGTGTTGCAAATCATAACAGGATATTATGCTCGTTGTGTTTTTGCATTGGGAGAAGGTCACTTTTAGTTTATTTCCATCCCTTGTTTGTCCTTGTAAGACGAATACAGAACAAGGCCTTGCACTTCTGTCGCTTTGGCCAAAATTGATGATGCCTTTTTGCATGATTTCTCCAATGTTTTCTTTGTTAATAAGCAAGCAACTCATTTGGCATAAAGCCTGTGGCGTATAAAAAATTGAAGATGGATGCCTGTCAAAAGCTTCTTTAACCTTTGGTTCGTGCTGAATACGTGAAACTGCAAGTGCCAGCATTACTAGTATAAGACAAAGAGAAAAGATGACATTTTTTGGTTTCATGCAATACAAGTATAATTGTTTTTGCAATTGAAGTCTTATTTACATCCGTCACTATTCCTTATCTTAATCTCAAAATATAAACGATGATACCGGCCATTCGCAAGCAATATAATTCTCAATTTACCAAAGAGAAATATGAAGCCTACATCAATGACTTAAACAATGTTTATCCCGGCCAGCTTGATTTTCGGGTTGCAGAAACACCTGTTTTTATTTCAAAAGGTTTTATACAAAAAGCTTTGTCAGCCTGCGATCACATCGTTGATATAATCAACACATCTCAATATCAACAACAAAGCGAAAAAGCCATACCTGTAAAGTTGCGTGTACCTAATGAAGATGCGCATCCTCATTGTATTGCATTTGATTTTGGCATTTGCCAACATCAAATGGGTGAATTGGAGCCGCAGCTGATAGAAATGCAGGGCTTCCCTTCGCTGTTTGCCTGGCAGGTCATCCAACCCGAAATACATCGCAAAAACTTTTGGTGGCCCGAAAACTTTTCACCTTATTTGAATGGATTTACCAAAGACAGTTACATAGAGCTACTTCAAAAGATAATCATTGCCGATGCAGAACCCGAGCATGTAGTGTTGCTGGAGATCTTGCCCCACCAGCAAAAAACGAGGGTGGACTTTTATGCCACAAAAACTTTATTGGGGATTGAAATTGTTTGTCTCACCGAATTGATTGTTGAAGGCAAAAACCTGTTTTACCTGAAAGACGGAAAGAAAACTGCCATCCACCGCATTTACAACCGGGTTATTTTCGACGATCTTTTTCAGCAGCCGGCAGACATACAAGAAAAGGGGAAAATGTTTCAACAGGAACTAAACGTAACGTGGGTGCCTCATCCTAACTGGTTTTATCGATTAAGCAAGTTTACTTTACCTTTTATCAAACATCCATACGTTCCAGAAACATATTTTTTGAATGAGCTACAACAGCTGCCAGATGATTTAGAAAACTACGTAGTTAAACCTCTTTTTTCTTTTGCAGGCCAAGGCGTCATTATTGATGTAACCCAAAAAGACATTGAGCAAATTAACAATCCGCAGAACTGGATCATTCAGAAAAAAGTGCAGTATGCTTCCGCCATTCAAACACCTGATGAAAATGCCAAGGCCGAGATACGCCTTTTCTATTTCTGGGAACCTGGCGCTGTAAAGCCTGTTGCCGCTAATAATCTTGCACGATTAAGCAAAGGCAAAATGGTTGGTGTTCGCTATAACAAAGACAAAGAATGGGTAGGCGGCAGCTTTTGCCTTTTTGAAAAATAAAGTTGGCAGGCTTTAGGCCATTGTTTATTTTCATTTAATATTTAGACTTGGCTAAAATTTGTTTGAAGTAAGCCTAATAATTAGATATGAAAATAGTTGCCTTTGCCATTTGCTTTCTATTATTCGGTTCTTCGCTATATGCGCAAATGACTGATAAGATAGAAACTGACCGCCCCGATCAAACCGAAAGCCCTTACACAGTTCCTAAAAAATGGTTGCAGGTAGAAACGGGATTTAATATTGAGAACGATAAAAGTGGAGCAAGAGAATTTGTACATCCAACTGTATTAAGTAAATACGGCTTGTCACAACGTTTTGAACTGCGTCTCATCACAGAATTTATTTCTTTTCAAACGCCTGTTATTATTCCTCAAGGCAATGATATTATCACAGGTTTGCAACCCGTGGAAGTTGGTGGTAAGCTCGCCTTGTTCGAAGAAAAAGGAGCAAGACCAAAAACTTCGCTCATCTTTCATACCGCTATACCTAAAGCCGCATCCAAAAAATTTCAGCAAACCAATTGGGCACCTAATTTCAGGTTTACCATGCAAAACACTTTGTCTGGAATTATTTCTTTGGGTTATAACCTTGGCATGGAATGGTACGGTGAAGAAGAAACAAAACCATCATTTATTTATACGTTGGCACCGGGATTCAATGTAGGCGAGAAATGGTATGCTTACGTTGAAATATTTGGCTTTCTTAATTCTGACAATCATCCACAGCATAGCGTAGATGGAGGTATTGCTTATAACTTTTCCAACAATACAAAAATAGATTTGTCAGGTGGGTTTGGCATTACCTCTCACACTGCGTTAAAAAATTATATAGCAGTTGGATTTTCATTTCGCCTGCCAGTGAATAAAGGCAGTGAAAAATAAAAATGGCAAAGCCATCACAAAATTTCTAACCGGTTAATAAAAACCTGTAACAGATATTTATAACGAAACAAGCCTCCATTTAAAGAGGCTTGCTTTCGTTATAGTTTCTAAATCAGATCAGGATGCTTTCTTGCAGCAGTCTTTTGTAGTGCAACCACTGTCTTTGCAACAGCTCATATCCTTTGCACATTTACCGTTTTTCATGCATTTGCTTTCGGTGCATTTAGCATCATTGCAGCAGGACTTTGCAGCAGTATTGGCTGATGTTCTTTCATATTGACAGCAACCATCTAAACCATTATAGGCTTCGTCTGTTGCTTTATAATCCGGCGTATCATAACCAACAGCGGCAATAGCCTGTTCAATTTTTGCCTTATTAGATGAAGCGTTGTTATATTTTACAACAAGTTCTTTAGAATCTACATTCCACACTGCATAAGAGGCGCCGGCTGATTTAGCGGCCTTTTCAATTTTCTTTTTGCAGGAACCACACTCGCCCGATACATTGAACTTTTCGGTTTTTGTTTGCGCCAATGCTACAGAAGAAAATGAAACGAATAAAAATGAAAATAAAAATATTTGAAGCGTTTTCATGATTGTTAATTTGAAAATGAGAAAATTTGAGAATTTTAATTGAGGCTATATACGACAACCTGATCTCATATTCTGAAAACGCGGTTCTGCAAATAAGTATCCTGTTCACCTAATGGAGGTGGATGAACCACTGGGTCATTTCTTTCAATGAAATTATAAAAAGGAGCAATTAAATAATCGGTAGTTACCAGTGCTGCCACTGGCAAAGAGA
>JBQCJM010000064.1:0-3334 GCA_051952715.1 Flavisolibacter sp. | reverse complement strand
AGGCGGTTTTTAATATATAGGATTGATTTGCCTGAAGTAACCACAGGCAGGATAATTTTCACCTTAAATACGAAACAATGAAACAAAGCAATGCAAAGCTTTTACTTATGGGAGCGATCCTCTCCATAAGTATGCAAATCACCTCTTGCAAAAGCAAGCCAAAAGACAGCGACATCCAGACTTCTATTAATGACAAACTGAGTGCATCTGGTGTGTCGGCCACGGTTGCCGATGGTGTAGCCACTTTAAATGGGCAATGTCCCGATGAAGCCTGCCGTACATCGGCTGAACAAACCGCCAAAGATGTAAAAGGCGTAAAATCGGTTGTCAACAATATCACAGTAACCCCGGTTAACACGACGCCGGATATAAGCTCTGATGCAACTCTTGAAACCGGCGTAAGAGATGCTACAAAAGATTATCCTGGCGTAACTGCAACCGTTGCTAATGGAGAGGTAACGCTGACAGGTACCATCGAACGAAATAAATTGCCTAAGCTAATGCAGGCCATTAATGGATTAAGCCCCAAAAAAGTAAATAACAATTTAACCATCAAATAAAAACTATGTTATGGCAGTACAAGAAAAATATGCAGAGTTAATTAACGCTGCAAAAAGCTCCGGTGTTCAAAACTTACAGGTCCGCGAGCAAAACAATGTACTTTATATTGATGGAGATGCGCCTAACGGACAGGTAAAAGATAACCTTTGGAATATTTATAACAAGCTCGATCCTGATTTTCGTTCAGGTGATGTGGTGCTGGATGTAAAAGTGGCTGATATGGGTGCGGGAAGCAAGGCCAAAGTGATCACAGAATCCAGCAATTTAAACATTCGCAAAGGGCCTGGTACTGACCAACCGATAGTAGGCAAAGCAGCACATAATGAAATCGTAACAGTTGTAAGCCAGGCCAATGACCAATGGAGCTTAATAAAAACCGATAAGGGAGAAGAAGGTTATGTATACAACCAATATTTGCAGAAGGTGTAAATGTGCTGCAAAAACAAGTAATTTGTCATAAAAGAATATTTTATAAAAAGAAAGGCTGTCACTACTGAACAGCCTTTCTTTTTATAACTAATTACTATGCCTGCTCTGCATACATCTCGGTAGGTAAGCAAACGCAGATCAAATTTCTGTCACCATAAGTATCATTTACTCTTGAAACAGAAGGCCAGAATTTATTTTGCTTGATACCCTCCAATGGGAAGGCCGCCATTTCTCTGGAATAAGGTTTCTTCCATTCGTCGGCACAAACCGTAAACATAGTATGCGGTGCATTTTTTAATGCGTTGTCTTTTTTATCCAGTGCACCTTCTTCAATCAAAGCAATCTCACGACGGATGCTTAAAAGCGAATCACAAAAACGATCCAGTTCATTTTTGTCTTCGCTTTCCGTAGGCTCAATCATAATAGTGCCCGGTACAGGGAAAGACATTGTAGGCGCATGAAAGCCATAATCCATTAAACGCTTGGCTATATCTACAGCTTCTACTTCTGCACCTTTTTTGAAAGGACGCAGATCAACAATAAATTCATGCGCACAAGCGCCGTGATGATTGGTATATAAAATATCAAACTGGTCTTTCAGGCGGGCCAGCATGTAGTTGGCATTTAGAATGGCATATTCCGTAGCCATACGAACACCATCGGCGCCCAACATCCTGATGTAAGCATAAGAGATCAAAAGAATGGAGGCAGAACCATAAGGTGCAGCACTAACGGCATTCATTCCATGTTCAGCATTCCTCGTTCCTTGTTCATTATTCAATTCAACATGTCCTGGTAAATGCTTCGCTAAATGTTTCTTCACGCAAATAGGTCCCATGCCGGGTCCGCCACCACCGTGTGGAATAGCAAATGTTTTATGAAGGTTCAGGTGACAAACATCAGCACCAATTAATCCCGGAGCGGTCAGGCCAACTTGCGCATTCATATTGGCTCCGTCCATATATACCTGTCCACCGTGTTGGTGAACAATTTCTGTAATTTCTCTTACAGTTTCTTCGTACACTCCATACGTAGAAGGATAAGTGATCATGATGCCTGCAAGATTGGCTGCATGTTCTGCTGCTTTTGCTTTCAGGTCTTCAACATCGATATATCCATTTTCCAATGCTTTTACCACTACCACTTTCATTCCGCACATTACAGCCGATGCAGGGTTGGTGCCATGTGCCGAAATAGGAATGAGCATTACATCTCTGTGACCTTCACCATTAGCCTGGTGAAAAGCTTTAATAGTTAACAATCCTGCATATTCGCCCTGTGCGCCACTGTTAGGTTGCAAACTGCATGCATCAAAGGCAGTGACCTCGCATAAATATTTACTTAGCTCACGCAAAATGAAACTATAACCTTCCACCTGGTTTAGCGGTGCAAACGGATGCATCTTACTCCAGTGCGTCCAGCTTAAAGGGATCATTTCGCTGGCGGCATTAAGCTTCATGGTGCAACTGCCTAAGGGAATCATGCCATGCACCAATGAAAAATCTTTGCTCTCTAACAAACGTATATAACGCATCATCAGCGTTTCGCTGTGGTGTGCATTAAATACGGGATGCGTTAAAAATTCAGATGTACGGGTTAGTGCCGTTGGAATAACGTCCACTTGATCTGCATGTTCCAGTTCATAAGCAACCGGATCAACATCGTTTACAAAAGAATTGATGAGGTCAAACAGGTCTGATGGAGTAGTAGTTTCATCCAAAGAAATTCCTATCAACCCATTATCATAGTAACGGAAATTCAATTGTTGTCTTTCGGCTTTTTCTCTAAAAGGAGTTACATCATCTACACGAACAACAATGGTATCAAAAAAATATTCGCTTACTAACTCATATCCACGTTCTTCTAAAGCATTAGCCAAAGTTTGTGTTAACAAAGCCACACGTTTGGCAATATTGCGCAAACCATCAGGCCCGTGGTACACAGCATACATTGCCGCCATATTGGCCAGCAAAGCTTGCGCCGTACAGATGTTGGAAGTGGCTTTTTCTCTTTTAATATGCTGCTCTCTTGTTTGTAAAGCCATGCGCAAGGCCCGGTTGCCCTGTGCATCCACACTCACGCCAATAATGCGGCCGGGAATGCTGCGTTTAAACTCGTCTTTAGCTGCAAAAAAAGCTGCATGAGGACCACCGTAACCTAATGGTACGCCAAACCTTTGTGCAGAGCCTAATGCTACGTCAGCGCCTAATTCGCCGGGAGGCGTTAGTAAGGTAAGCGCTAAAAGATCGGTTGCCATAGCTACAAGGCCGCCGATAGCATGAACCTTTTCAATAAAATTTCGGTAATCTTCGACCGAACCTTTATCGTTTGGATATTGTATCAA
>JBQCJM010000063.1:0-6466 GCA_051952715.1 Flavisolibacter sp. | reverse complement strand
CAGGAGATACTTATGTAGAAAGTAAAACAGAAAACGCTGTAACTGACGGACCTTTCAACACTGTATTTTTCCCTTACACAGCCAATATTATTATACAAACCACAACAAGTGCCGGTTGCATAGATGGTGTTCGATTTATCCCTAATGTAGGCGTCCTGGATATCAAGCTTGTTTCTTTCCAGGGCGAAAAGGCAGGTCAAGGCAATGTATTAAAATGGACAGTAGGTGAAAACGAATCGGGTAAATTATTTGAAATTGAAAAAAGCACAGACGGAAGAAACTTTACTACAATAGCCACTGCCCGTGCAAGCAATAAAACAGGGATAGAAAGCTACAGTTTCAATGACGTACGTCCTTCTTCTGCTGGTTATTACAGAATAAAACTGGTAGATAAAGCAAGTCAAAGTTTTTATTCTTCTGTAGTGTTCATTGAAAACAGGTCTGTTACAGGTTCTTCCATAACCTTAGCAGGCAATCCTGTGGAGTCTTATTTAAACTTTAGTTACACTTCATCATTCAGTTCAATGGCTACCGTTACTATTTATAACATGGCCGGAACAAAAGTTTATAGTGAGAGAGTTAATCTGGACAAGGGAAATAACACCATCACCATTGCTGCAGATGGAAAATTATATACAGGTGCATACGTACTGGAATTAGCAAACAATACAGAGAACGTACGCACAAAATTTATTAAACGATAGCAAAATTTATCAGACGTTATATCAATTCTTTCGGTACGGATTATAGATTCGAGGGCTCCTTTCCAGGAGCCTTCCTACTTTTGCCCCTGTCCTCCGGTGGGGAACTTAGGTTGATGATTCTCTCATTCTTCGATTGTTCTTTACTGCCATAGTTTCTTTGCTCCCCGAAACCAGGGATTGGCTTTATTGACTTCAATGTGAAACTGGCTGCGGAGCCGGCCTTCACTTTCCAATATACCCTTGCAGCGATTTTACATAAGCTTCAAAAGCTTTAATGCCTTGTGCAGTGATCTTGCAAATAGTTTGAGGATAATTGTCTTTGAATTGTTTTGTTACATCAATATAACCGGCGTCTTTCAGCTTTTGAATTTGCACACTTAAGTTGCCTGCTGTTGCTGCCGTTTTTTCTTTTAAAAAAGTAAATTCCGCTTCCCTCACACTAATTAGTAACGACATTACAGCCAGGCGCAATTGTGAATGCAATATGGGATCAAGGTCTTTAAACATTAACGGCCATTTTCTGCCTTTTGAATTTGCTTCTCAAAATAAGCCCGGGTATAAGCCAGTTAAAAATGCCAGCCAAACCATTTAAAAGCATATCGTAAGCGGTGGGTACAAAACAGGAGATGATGAAAAAGATATAACACAAAATCGCAGCCCAAAACATAGGCCCAAATTTATAGGCAATGCCCGTGGCAAGTGTAGGAATGGCATAAATCAAAAGCAATAAAGAACCTGCACTGGCGATAAAATAGTGAAAAGGCTGTGTGCCCTGCGATGTAGTCTGAAAAAGTTTTGTGCCTTCGTTCGCTAAAATACTGTCGGTAGCATAAGGTACTACATTCATATAAAAAACCAACGCAAATATACTAATGCCATACACCAGCCATATGGCATTCATGGCTGCTTCCATGTGTGTAACTACCCTGCGCTGTTTGTTTTCCCTGATCTCAATAAATATTTGCGGAACGATTGCCAACAATGTCAACAACCAAATATCGAAACCAATTGAAAAATTCCAATAGAGCTCTGCGAAATTTACCAGGCCACAAACAGCCACAACGGTTCCCCATAAAATAGCACTGGTGCCGTCTTCGTGAAAGCTTTGTTTAGCTTTCTGTATCATCTCTGTTATAAGGCGCAGGCTTTCGTGTTCTGACAATTGCTTTTCTTTCATAAAACTTAGTTCGAAGTTGATCGCAATAAATGCCCGGGAATAATATAGCCTGCAAGAATAGCTGCAGCTGCCAGCAATAGCTGGTAATCAAAATCAATATAAATACAAGCTATGGCCAACACCCAATTGAAAATTCCGCCCACAATCAATGGCTTAAACTGCAAAATCTTTCCGGAAACAAAGGTGCCGAGGCCATAAAATAAAATAAAAAAAGGCCAGGCATTTATCCAGCCTCCATTTAGGTTGCTTATAATGAAGCTCAGCACAAAAAAACAAATGCAGATACCAGTCCAGACATAACTCATGCTTTCGCCTACATAAGTTTTTACCCCATGCTTTCTGCCAATGCGGGCTGTGTAAAGCACTGT
Organism: Flavisolibacter sp.; assembly: GCA_051952715.1. Taxonomy (GTDB): domain Bacteria; phylum Bacteroidota; class Bacteroidia; order Chitinophagales; family Chitinophagaceae; genus Flavisolibacter. The sequence continues at coordinate 4,217 of JBQCJM010000063.1, read as the reverse complement.
AATAATTGTAAGGGGAATGGTAATGAGCCAAACAAGATAGTGGCGCTGGTATTGAAACAGCACTTTTAAAATAAACTGGCACAAAATGATAATGAAGGTAGCCCAGCCCCACAACAAAAAGTAGATGCTGCTTTTACTCAGTTTCGCTTTCGTTTTTACGATCATTGACTGGATCAATTGCAGGCTTTCCTGCGGCGAAAATTCATGATCTGTTGTTTCCATATTGTTCATTAAATAGTGACCGTTGCATTGTTTGTTTCCTTCATTATCAGGCGTATTGTGGACGGAGAATAACAGCTGTTAATTAATTTCCTCCTGTAATGTTTCTTTGTCTGCTATTCCTCACCCATCCATCATCCATCTACTATTACTGGCATTGCGCCAGCATCTGGGTAGCTTGCTCTTGTCCCCAATGAGGATGTAAAGGTTTTGTTTGCTCTGCCTTATACAGATCCACTGCTTTTTGAAAAACAGGTTTTGCTTTCGCTTTGCCGCCACCGAATTGCTCCGGCGTATTGAATACGCTCATACCGTGCAAATAATATAAACGTGGATTGTTTGGATTGAGCTGCATGCCTTTTTGCAAATAACCTGCCGCCTGTTGGCCATAACTCATATAACGGCTTTGCGGATCAACCATCATTTGTTGCGTGGCTGCCATATTGCGCAGGCTTAAAATCTCTGATTGGTCTGCGGTGTCAGATGTCAAGGCATCGGCTTTATCGCACAAGGCAATAATGCGGCCTGCCAATACATCTTTATCAACGTTTTGATCTCTCCATCCAATATTACTCAACGCCATGCCTGCCCAATAGTAAGGCAACCATTGTGTTTTTTCTGCATCGCCAATGCGTGTAAAGGCCGCAGCCATGCTTTCAAAATCGGCCGTAGTTTTAGCGCTGTCAAATTTTGACAAATTGCTTTTCATGGCCCCAACATATTTTTCGCTTTGCGCCTGCGCTGCTACGCATAGAAGAATAGTAAAGGCAAGAAGGAACTTTTTCATATTTGTTGATTTAAATTTTTAATTAAAGATTATTGTTGATAGCGTCCTGGCTGCGGTCAATACCCCAGCTTAAGAAACAACCAATAAAATAAAAGCGTTTAGCCGGCGGCGTTACAGCCTGCCGTACCAAGCCATTATAGGAATAATTATAGCCATACACCTGGTTAGAACCTAAAATATTAGTAACACTGGCAAAAAGAACGATAAAAGTTTTTGCCTTGTTATTACCAAGATTTGGCAAATACTCCGCACTGAAACCCATATTATTAAAGTTCCTGGTGCGGCCCTCATCAGCAACTACATATTTATTGTCTGCGCTGTTCAGCCGGAAATCATAATAGGGCCTGCCGGTAGCAAAAGTGTAGGTAAGATTAAAACCTGCTTTCCACTCGGTAACAAAGCGTTTAGTAACAATGGATGCAGTATGATGTGCAGCAAAATTAGGTTCCAGTTGGCCGGGATAATTCAGGTAATCTCGTTTTGTATCGAGATAAGAATAACTGATCCAATAATCAAGATTTTTAAAGGTTTTCTTGTCCCTCAAAAACAATTCAACGCCTTTGGCAAAGCCCGTACCACTGTTGTTGTAATCCGGATATGTTTTTACGAGGTCTTCATATTTTTTATAAAAGCCTTCTACACGAAAAATGCGGTCGTTTGATGTTTTTTGATAGTTGGCTATATAATGCGTTGCCTTTGTATAACCCAAAGCAGTGGTGTAGAGCAATTGTGTGTTCTCTGGTTTTTGATAAAATATGCCATACGCTAAGGACACTTGTGCATTGGCGCCGGTTTTGTAAGCCAATGATAACCGCGGTGCAATATTGGCTTTACTAATGATGGTAGAATACTCGTAACGGGTGCCCAACTTCAAAGCCATAGCATTGCTCAAATACACGTCGCCTTCTGCAAATGCAGCTGCATAATGATCTTTTAGCCTGGTGTCGTAAAAATCATTATCGCTTTTAAATGTGCTGGGGTTGTTCGCATACCAATATTCGCCACCGAAGCGAATGGCGCTTAATCCACCCAGCTTTTTCTCCAATACTTCTTTTATTTGTGAAAGGTCCTGACGGTTTTTTACTACAAAATTTTTATCGGCCCATGGTTTACCCTGAATCGTTTGTTGCTGATTAGCGGCGTTCTGCAATTGCTGGTTCAATTCATCGCGGTTGGTGCTATAACTCAAACCCAAATTCATCTTCCATCCATTGCCAATATTTTCTCTCCAGCTAAGATTGTTATACCAGTTGTGGTTCACAATACCAAAAGCATCTTTTAATGCGTTGCTGTCAATATCTGCCCGGCGCAAACCCAGGTGGTTGTAATTAAAGGTTGTGTAGTATTTTACCATGCCGCCATTTTTGGTTCTGATGCGAAAGTTGGCATCGCCGGAATGAAATTCGGGCATGTCAAAATAATCCGGCGTTTGCTTTACCGCTTTGAAATATGCCGCTACGTTTACGTAATTATAATCTATTCCCCATGAATAGTTTTTGTTTTTAGAAAGCTCCTGCAAACCGGCGCCTAATACAATGGGTGAAATAGCAGCCGTGGCTGATGATTTTTCCGGCAGGTCAATTGATTCCAAAATAACAGCTGACGATAAAGCTTGTCCGTACAAAGCTGAATAACCACCTGTTGAGAAAACAGTGCCTTTAAAAAGAAAAGGCGAGAAACGGCCACGGGAAGCAATGTCCGGTACACTGGTAAAATATGGGTTGTTCAGCAAAGTGCCGTCAATGAATTGCTTAGTTTCTTCACCAGTGCCACCGCGGACAAACAAGCCTTCCTGGTTGCCTATTTGTTGTGCACCAGGCAGGGTTTTCAAAGCCGCTGTAATATCAGCGTTAGAACCTGCGGTAGTAGCAATGTCTATGGAGTTTAAAACGGTAACGGCCCGCTTGCGATCACTTGCTTCAAACGATCCGGCTGTAACGATAACAGCTTTTAATTCATCTAATTTCTCTTTGAGTTTAAAATGAAAAACAAGGGATTCGCTTTTTAGATCCACAGCAACGGAATCTTCTACATATCCTACGCCGCTAACATCAATAACATGCGGCCCTTTTTCAGATGTAATAAAACTAAAAGATCCCAACGAATCCGAAACCGCACCATCATAAGTATCTTTTAAGGTGATGCTTACGCCGGGAATAGGGTTGTCTTTATGATCTTTGACAGTGCCGCTTATTTTTACCTGGGCTATCGTTGTTATCCCCGTCAATAGAAAAATAAAAAGCAGATAATTTTTCTTCATAAAAGTGCTTTGGCAACACAAACGTAAATTAGTTTACAATATAAACCAAATTGATTTTTAGATACACACTTTATTATTCTGCTTTATTACACTGGAAATAAAAACCCAGTCTTATAAAGGCTGGGGTTTGGAGAAATATTTTATCTCTTATTGAAGTATCACCTTGAAATATTCCATTGAAGTATTTCCAATAAGTTTAAGTACATATTGTCCTCTGCCAAAACGCTGCAGGCCTTTTATTTCAATTGAATTATTGCCAGGCGTAAGGGTAGATTTTGTTTCATGCACCAATCTTCCGTTTGCGTCAAGCAATTGAATTTTTACACTTTCATTGGTGCTGCTGCTTTTATTTATTGTTATGTGGTCGTATGCAGGATTAGGAGCAACCAGGGTTTTGCTCATTGCATTTTCATTGATGCGTACAATGCTGCTATAGTGGTAGTGCCCATCTACGTCTACTTGTTTTATGCGATAACAAATATTTCCACTAGCATTATTATCCTGGTATGCATAAGCATTTGTAGTGGCGGTTGGTTGCTTATAATCTACCTGCGCCAGAGGTGTAAAGTTTCTGCAATCAAAACTTTTTTCTACTTCATAGCGAAGCACATCGGTTTCATTAGCCACTACCCAGCTAACGAGTGTTCCGCTTCCGTTCTTCTTTGCATTTACATTTAAAAAATTTACCGGGAGACTAATTGGATTGACTTTGATAGCCGATGTAGCAAAACTGGCAGTGCAACCGGTTAATTTATCCGCGGTGATTTTTAAATTATAATCGCCTGCCGTACCGAACGTTTTACTTGGCAGTGATAAATTGCTTGTGCTGTTGGTATAAATACTTGTAGCATAACTTGTACCTGTATTATCAGATAAAGCGTACCAGGTATTAGCTGCAATATTGCTTAGGTTAAAAGTCACACTTTCTCCGGTCTTAATTGTTGTACCAGG
>JBQCJM010000062.1:0-6059 GCA_051952715.1 Flavisolibacter sp. | reverse complement strand
AAATAACTGTGTAAGTTCTTTTCAATTGGTAAAAAGAATATAAATGGAGAGAACTATCATACTCCCTGCTTTGTTTTCACTTGTTTACATTATGCAATAGTGTAGACACCCCCAACAATGTTATTCTTGCAGTAGCAGATGGTGCAAACGGCACTCCTTTGACAATGAACACGGTTTTAGGATGAGGTAAATACTACTGCAAACAAAGTGTTTCCTTTTCGATGGACCGCAAAAACCACTACTGCTAAAAACTGTTGCCGGAAACCCCGTGAGAAAGCAACGTAGAAATACAGTTTGCAAACACTTTTATACTAACTAAAACGCAATTTTCCTGCACTGTTACTTCATTCAGCCTCACTCTTGTTTAAAACCACTTTATTGCAGGCTTGTTTGCCTTAAAACAAGCAAAATTTTTGTAAAAACTAATTTACTTTATCGAAAAACTAATTTAATGTCAGCTTACTTTAAATTAGTTTCATCAAAAACTTGTGAAGTTTCATCAAAAACCCAAAAAGTTCGGTGCTGAAATGGTGAAGTTGGCTTCGAAACTTCATCATTTCAACGCCCAACTTCACCACTTTGCTTTCATTGTTGTGAAGTTGGCGCTCAAATTTGTGAAGTTTGAATGTAAAATGATTTAGTTTGGGTTTAAAATTGTTCAGTTTCAACTTACAATAATTTAATGTCAGCTTACATTAATTTAATGTCAGCTCACACTAAACAAGGTTTTAGCAAAACTTGTGAAGTTTTTAGCCAATCTTGTTAAGTTTTCTACACTTCTTGTTCAGTTTTTTACAGTTATGGCTTAGGGTTAGCTGCAATTTCCGGCTTTTAAAGCTGTAATAATTTTATTGCCCACAAGTAAATTTACCTTGCAGGTCTTCGTTTTTTACGCTTTGCCCAGGCATTTCCATATTGTCCTTAACCTGCCGGCAGCCCCGATTATAAATTAACTTTGACATCATTTTCAGCAATGAACTATTTAAAAGCTTTTGTAGCTGCTGCTCTTTTACTGTGCCTGGTAGCGGGTTGCCAGGCACAACCGCAAACCAGTTACTTGCAATTGGTTGCAACCATTCCACTGCCGCATGTAAGCGGAAGAATAGACCATTTAAGTTTCGATAGTAATAACAACTTTGTTTTTGTGGCAGCGTTAGGGAACAATACGGTTGAAGTGGTTGACCTTACCAACAACACTGTCGTCCACTCCATTCAAAATTTGCACGAGCCACAGGGTGTAGCTTTTATTGCTGCCAACAACTCTGTTGTGGTGGCTAATGGTGATAATGGTAACTGCGATGTATTTAATACAGGTGATTTTAAAAAAACAGCTTCGGTGCATGTAGGCAGTGATGCAGATAATGTTCGGTACGATGCAGCGGGCAAAAAAATATATGTAGGCTATGGCAGTGGTGGCATGGCGGTGATGGGTGCAACAACCTTTACACTCATTAATGAAATAAAACTTGCCGGCCATCCTGAATCATTTCAAATAGATAAAGGGCAGAATAAAATGTTTGTCAATGTGCCCGGCGAAAATCAAATTGAGGTAATTGATCTAAGCAAGGACGAAGTCATAGCACAATGGAAAAACCTTTCTGCCGGCGCCAATTTTCCAATGGCATTGGATGAAGCCAATCACCGGCTGTTTGTCGGTTGCAGGCATCCTTCAAAGCTTTTGGTGCTGAACAGCGAAACGGGAAGAATAATTTCGGATGTGGCCATAGATGGCGATACAGACGATATTTTTTACAACGCAGCAGCGAAAGAAATTTATGTAAGCTGTGGAAGCGGCTATGTAAATGTATTGCGCCAAATTGATGCTGACCACTACACGGCCCATGGCAAAACCACCACCCGCCCCGGCGCCAGAACTTCCTTATTCATTGCGGGGCTTCACTGGTTACTGATTGCTGCACCGGCGCATAAGGGTGCCAGTGCACAATTGATGATCTACAAAACAAAATGAAATGAAAAGCGTAGGGGAAGAAAGCAGGCTGGTAATTTCATTGGCGAAGCAATCAATTGGTAGCTGTTTTTTAAAATAAGGATGGAGGGAGTATATTTAGGTGTTACTTGTCATTTAATCAGCAATGGAACCAATACTAGTTAATAGGACAGCCGCAGACTTAAAACAACAAATTGACTTTCTAATAAAAAGAGAGTTTTTTGTTACATACTATGGCTACAAGAGAGTTCTCATTTATTTCATTGGCTGGACACTTGCAGTACTTGCATTGTCAACCTTGACAGATAGCAACAATCTTGTGACATTTAAAGTTGTTGCAATCTGCCTTACCTCTATCGCATGGCTTTTTGGGTTTGTGATTCTTGTGACAATAATTATTAAGCGACAGAGAAGAATAAAATGGAGAGACACAACTATAAAATCCTTCTTAGCAAAAGAAATCAAAGGTCACTTGACATTTGACGAAGAGAAGCTGACTTTTATAACCGACACTTATAAAACCGAAATTAAATGGGATTACTATAAGTTTTACGCTGAACATAGAAGTTCCATTTTTTTATTTTCGGAAGAAAACCTTTATGAGGCTCTTTATTTTTCCTCAACAGACATTGGACAGCATAATTTTGAGCAGTTAAAGAATATTGCAAAGAAGAGACTTAAACTGCTTGACGAAAAAAAAGGCAAGTAACATTCAGTTTTGCGTCAGCAAAGAGGACGAATAAATCTTCATTGGCCGTGCTACTATCAGCTACAAATCCGGCACACAAGCAAGCCCTAACTGTTGTGCGCAAATTGTGTTGATGCTTCACACTAAGCAAAAGATGTACAATTGCATGAAACTCGTGATCACTAAAAATGTAACTTTAAGCAGCGTCATTTTTGTAACCTCTTAATAATTGCTGTATGAAATTCTTTGCACTTCTTGTTGTTCTGCTGCCTTTTGCTGTAGCCGCTCAATCAAAGACTGATTATGAAAATGCAATGGCAAAATTTCAAAAGTTCTTTAACGCTGCCCAGGGCGATAGTATCAATGCCATGTTTGGACACGGTTGGGATGAAATGAAATTGACAAAGGCGTTGTGGACAAACGACAATTTTGCTGAATATTTGAAAGAGTATGGAAAATTGAAATCCTTCAGGTATGTTGGTGTTGATCAAAAAGACGCTAACAAGGTGCATGTATTCCAAACCGTTTTTACCAAAGCAGGTATCAAAACAACCAGTTTGGCATTGGACAAAGACAACTTGCTTGATACCTTTCGATTTATAACAACTTCGGAAAGCATCAATGAATTATTGAGGAAATTCAAAAGCAGCCGGTGATCTTGATCTTTAATAAACATGACATGAGGCTTGCTGTCACACGTCTGCGGTTCGCCACCCTCCTATTTTTCCATAAATTTGAAATCATTTATACCTATGTCGATAATTGACCAATATAGCGAAGACATCAAACTGCTTTGTGCTAAGCATAAAGTAAAGCAGCTTTATGCTTCGGTTCAGTATTGACAAATGATTTTAAAAAAGACAGTGACATTGATTTCATCTTTGACTTTAAGCCGGTTGAGGTATATCAGTATGCAGACAATTAGTTTATGAACATTAAAGTGAAAGCATGGCTGTACAACATTTTAAATGCAATAAATGAAGTTCAACTTTTCTTAAACGACACTGCTGATTTCTCATTTTATCAAAACGAAACGTCACAACCATTACAAACAAAGCAATGACAACCGGCAGTAAAATAACATTACGACAGACAGTGATCGATGACCTGGAGTGTTTCTTTAACTTTCAGCTTGACAAAGAAGCTATTCACCTGGCCGCCTTTACACCTAAAGACCCTACCGACAAACCGGCATACTTAAACAAATACACAAAGCTGTTGAGCAACCCGGTAATTAACATGCGCACCATAATACTTAACGATGTGATAGTAGGCAGCATTTCGAAATTTGAAATAGAAGGCGATGCGGAGATCACCTATTGGATCGACAAAAACTTTTGGGGCAAAGGCATTGCCTCCGCTGCACTTAAAAACTTTCTGACAATTGAAAATGCCCGGCCTATTTTCGGACGGGTAGCCTTTGACAATTTGGGTTCACAAAAAGTTTTAGAGAAGTGTGGTTTTGTAAGGATCGGTAAAGACAAAGGTTTTGCCAATGCCCGGCAGGCAGAAATAGAAGAATTTATTTACAAGCTTTCCTGATCATCATACGGGTTGCTGGTGAATAGTGTTGGTACCCAATCAATCTACCACTTCCACGTTCCACTTGTTGCGGATAAGATAAGTGGCCAGTATCATTTTCATTCTCTCCATGTCAATGTCAAGGTACAGGGCCAGCATGGCAAAGGTTTTTGTTTTTTCATCGCTGATCTCCCCATCCAGTAAAACCACTTCGCTCACCATGGCAAAAAGCGTTTCCCTAAAGTCGCTGGAAATATAAGCAGCGCAATGCTCAACGATCTCCTGGCTTTGGTAGGTAGCTTGTAAAGAAATGGCTTTTCTTGTCAGGTCGTTGAGTTCATAACCCCTGAATTTGCTGCACAATACAACGGCTCGTGAAAGGTGTTCTATTTGCTGTTCGGATATAGTTTGACCATGTTGCATGGCGCTTGAAAATAAAATGGCTATGGCGGCTTCCTGCTCGTTGTCTATGGGTAGTTGCATAATGGTAAATGTACTTATGAATATTGAAGAAGGCGTGAAGAATATCGAACAGGGAACAAGGAATGATGAATGGGCAGGAATGTTCAACACGCAATGTTCAATGCTCAACAGTCACACAGCTGTTCTGGCATCGGACTTTTGTTTCATGGCTCATTGAAAATTGAACATTGCGTATTGAATATTTTCTTCTACTAAATAAAAAAAGATAGCCTGCGCTATCTTTTCAATAATATTATTAGAAAGAAGAGTTGTTATTTTTTCTTCACCAATTGCTGTTCTTCCAGCATTTGCTCTGTAATAACATCGCTTAGTATTTCTTCGGCGTTGTGAATCCACAGCGGTAAAACCGAAGCAGAAGTTTTCCATCTTCCTTCCACATCCTTATACATCTGGAAAATAATACGGTTGCCTTTATCGTCGGGAACGTCTACATGGTATTTCATGTCGGCACCGGCGGAAAGCTGGCGGAAATTAAACTCTCTCTGTCTCTCTCCTGCTTTAATCACTTTCGAAAAATAAGTACTCATAATAATGCTGATAACGCTTAATGATAGAAAACCGTGTACAAAACCGGATCCTGATTGTTTAAATTTTTATTAATCCTGTATCAATCTTCTGCTGATAAAGGCTTTTGATTGTTGATCCGGATAATTTTCAATTTATTGAAGAGTACAACAAACGGGTAAACAGGATCGAACTCACCTTTTTTCATAGCAAAATTGCTGCGGGATGGATATTTGTGGTGATTGTTATGATAACCCTCACCCAACATTAGCAAATCTACCTTAAATAAGTTACGTGAAGTGTTATCTGTTTCAAAATTTATACCCCCGTATTTATGGGCAAACCAGTTAATGATAACGCCGTGTACCGGCCCCATTACAATGTGAACGGGGATTAACAAATACCACCAGGCAGAGGGCGCAAAAGCAATATAAAACCAGGTGTACACACCGCTCCACAATATTCTGGACCACCAGGTGTTTTCCCAAAGGTCAAACCAACCCCATTCGGGAACGTTTTTAGTGAATTTAGCCTCTACCGTTGTTCGGTTACGAAGAATACCGACATAAGTGGCGCTGGTTCGCCACATCATGGCCATTATATGCTTGTCGTAAGAAGGGGAATGCGGATCAAGTTCGGTATCGGTGTAGGCATGATGGATGCGGTGCATAATGCCGTACACCCTTGGGCTCATGTAAGAAGACCCCTGGGTGATATACGAAAAAATGAAAAAGAAACGCTCCCAGCCCTTGTTCATGCTAAAGGCTCCATGTGCAGCATACCGATGATGAAAAAAAGATTGGGCAAAAAGAGACAAATACCAATGAGCAACGAAAAAAACAATGATGATAACCGCCACGATCTTTTAAATATTTAAGTGTGTTCAGGAAAGGGGCAAAAATCGTTTAATTTTTT
>JBQCJM010000061.1:0-30684 GCA_051952715.1 Flavisolibacter sp. | reverse complement strand
ACCAAATTTGATGTTTAAACATCAATTAAGATATAAATTCAATTACATGAGAATTGCAATAATTTCAGGAAGCCCAAGGGGTAACAGTATTACCTATCGTGTAGCGCTGCATCTCCAAAACGCTATCCGGCAAAATTCTGATCATGATGCAGAGATCATTGACCTTAGGGAAATTGAAATGCCCCAGCTTCAAACCATCTTTACATCTGTGGAAAGTACACCTGCGCAATATAAGCAGGTAGCCCAAAGCATGTTTGCTGCCAATGCCTTTATATTGGTAACGCCGGAGTATAATGGCAGTTATTCTGCAGCATTAAAAAACTTATTAGACCATTTTCCAAAGCAACATCACAAGGTATTTGGCATTGCTACTGCTTCGCCGGGCGGCTTGGGTGGTGTAAGAGCAGCCTTGCAGTTGCAGGAGCTGATTTATGCTTTGTTTGGAATCGGCTCGCCCTATATGTTGGTTACGCCGCAGGTAGAGAAAAAATTTGATACTAATGGTAACCTGATAGATGAAAGTTTTCAAAAACCGGTAGAACTGTTTATAAAAGAATTTTTATGGCTTGCGGAAAAAGTGGTGGCTGAAAAAGTAGATGCCTAAATCGATTTAATAAGCTGAATAATTTACCGAAATCTTTACTTTTCGTAAGATTAACCAAGCCAATGAGAATCAATACTCATAAAAAGCTTAATCATTCGTTCCCTTTGAGCACTAATCATTTTGCGTAAAACACTTAAACAACAAAGGAGATTTTAAAATGACAACCGTCCTTCATAAAGCAGCCACCCGTGGACATGCCAATCATGGCTGGCTCGATTCATGGCATACATTTTCTTTCGCCAATTATTATGATCCTAACCGGGTTCATTTTGGCGCACTGCGTGTATTGAATGATGATACCGTGGCACCCGGTATGGGTTTTGGCAAACATCCGCACGACAATATGGAAATTGTTTCTATTCCATTGGAAGGCGATTTAGAACATGGCGACAGCATGGGTACCGTTGCCGTTATTAAGCAAGGCGATGTTCAGGCCATGAGCGCAGGCACAGGCATTATTCATTCTGAAAAAAATAAAAATAGCGACAAGCAGGTGAAGTTTTTGCAGATCTGGATTTTCCCTAATCAAAAAAATGTGCAGCCCCGGTATGATCAAAAAACGTTTAATGATAATGATAAACACAACAAATTAGCGACAATTGTTTCTCCCATTGGCTCTAATGATGATGGCGTGCAAATACACCAGGATGCTTGGTTTCATCTTGGCAAATTAGACAAAGGCACACAACTAAATTATGGCATCAGGAAAAAAGGAAACGGCGTATATGCGTTTGTGTTAAATGGTGATGTAACCATTACTGATATCGTCTTAAACCGTCGCGATGGTTTAGGCATTAATGAAACTGACAGCCTGTCCATTATTGCCGATAATGATGCAGAAATCTTGTTAATGGAAGTTCCGATGAACTAGGGATATTTTATGAACTACAGAAACGTTACGGTATACAAAGAATTGCAACACTTCAATGTTGGTCCTTTCCAGGTAAAGCAACCTTTACCCAATAGTAAAATCGACAGTATAAGTCCTTTCATTTTATTGCATCATGCGGGCCCTACACATCATGCACCTGGTGAGATCAAGGCCCGCCTAAGTCCGCATCCACATAGAGGGTTTGAACCTGTAACTTTTTTGTTTAGTGGTAAAATTCACCATAAGGATAGCACAGGCAGCGAAGGTTTTTTGGAAGCAGGTGATGTGCAATGGATGACAGCAGGCAGCGGCATCATCCATAGCGAAGGGCCATCTACTGCTTTTGCCAAAGAAGGTGGTGATATGGAATTGATACAATTATGGGTGAACCTGCCACGAGAACACAAAATGACAACTCCTGAATACCAGGATATTAAGAAAAATGATATCCCTGTCATTAAAGAAAGCGGCTTTCAATTGAAGGTAGTGGCAGGTACGTACAAAGGCGTGAAAGGCCCTGCATCTACCTTCACACCTATTGTTGCGATGATGATGAATTTTAAAGCAGGCGCTTCAACAATTGTTGAAATTCCTGCAGGTTACAACGCAATGGCTTACGTTTTAGCCGGCGCCCTTGAGTCGAATGGTGTAAAAATTGATGTATTAAATATGGCTGTATTTGATCATAGCAGTGAGCAAATACAACTGAAAGCAACTACAGACGGGAACGTATTGTTCCTGGCCGGAGAGCCTATCAATGAGCCGGTGGTTAGTTATGGTCCTTTTGTAATGAATTACCCCGGCGATATTAAGCAGGCTATTATGGATTATGAAACAGGCAAGATGGGTGTGTTGGAAAGTTGATTTAAAACGAGCTATGAACTTTTAGCTATCAATTATGAAACCATTTTTCTGCACTTAAATTTAGAAACATATTACTTATAGCTCAAGGTTTACACTGCAACAAGGCACAATAGTTGGAATAGAATAATTCTACGCATCTAATTTTAAATGAGCAGTCATGGAAATAATAACTTCTTTTACACAGGCCCATCTCGAAAACAGGCTCTGGGCTAACGAATTGGAATTCTATCGTGAAGAACTCAGCATTTATCAAAATCATTTTGACGAAAAAATCAGGAACAATACACACCTGCAGGAGTCGCCTGATGCAGATGCTTTTCAAAACCAGCTCATCCGATATCAAGACCAAGTGAACCAGTTGGAAAATGAATTAAACACCGCTGAAAATAGAATGGCTATTTATGCCAAGGCTCACGCTACTGCCGATCTTGATGAAGTAAACGTTGCAGATCATTACAGCTTTAAAGAAAAGGTTGAACGTTTTAAGCAGGAATATCTAAACTTAAAAAACGATTTCAGAAAGTTTGAAGAGAATAACGTTTAGTCTTTCGTTATATCTTTCCCTTTTATCTGATTTAAGTAAATACTAACTACGTGTTGAAACGCCATTTCATTATTTGTGTAATGCTGCGCCATAGCTATAGTAATTTAATTCGGGCTATCATGGTTCAAAAAAGTGCAGGGCAAAACCTATAACTTCGAGCCCTTCAATTGCACTCCATGAAAAAAAGTTTTTTTCTCTTCGTCTTTTCATTCATCGCTTTAGTTTGTTTAGCGCAAACCAATACACTTGACAGTTTATGGGTTCGTGAAAATTATTTCAAGATTGAACGCCAGATTCCCATGCGTGATGGCGCCAAACTTTTTACAGCTATTTATATTCCAAAAGACACAACAGAAAAACACCCTATTCTTATTCGTCGCACGCCTTATTCGGTTGCACCTTACGGCGAAAATAACTTTCCGCAAAGTTTTTGGAACAGCTATTATCGTTTGTACATGCGTGAAAATTATATCATGGTGATGCAAGATGTTCGGGGTAAGTATATGAGTGAAGGCGACTTTGTTGATGTGCGCCCTTTCAACCCACGTAAAACGGGAACACAAATTGACGAAGCCAGCGATACTTATGATGCAGTAGATTGGCTGGTGAAAAATATTCCTTACAATAATGGCCGTGTAGGCGTCTTTGGAATTTCCTATCCTGGTTTTTATTCAACTATGGCAGCACTAAGCAATCATCCTGCCGTAAAAGCTGTCAGCCCACAGGCGCCGGTTACCGATTGGTTTATGGGCGATGACTTTCACCACAACGGCGCTTTTATGCTAATGGATGCATTTTCATTTTATTCCGGTTTTGGCAAACCCCGGCCTAAACCAACAATGCAGGGCTCATCAGGCTATGATATTCCCGGCGCAGACAACTATAATTTTTATCTGCAAACAGGTTCTTTAAAAAACTTTGCAACGCTTGTTGGTGACAGCGTTCAGTTTTGGAAAGACCTGTATGCACATCCTAATCTGGACGATTGGTGGAAGGCTCGTAACACGAGAAGCTTTGTGCAAAATATTCCTGCAACAACCAATACTTTGGTAGTAGGCGGTTTGTTTGATGCAGAAGATTGCTTTGGTGCATGGAACTTATACAAAGCCATTGAGCAAAAAACAAAAAACAATAACAAGTTGGTGATGGGCCCCTGGTTTCATGGTCAATGGGGCGGTCGTGGCGATGGAAGCTATATAGGCAACATTCGCTTTGGCAGCAAAACGTCCGAGTGGTATGAAAATAATCTTGAACTTCCTTTCTTCAATTACTATTTAAAGGGCAAAGGCGATATCAACAAACTGGCAGAAGCAACCGTATTTTTCAGCGGCGAAAATCAGTGGCACCAATTACCACAATGGCCGCCTGCCGATGCAGCAACAAAAAATTTATACTTGCAGAACAATGGTGCATTGAACTGGAACAAACCATCTGCATCCAATTCCTTTACACAATACACCAGCGATCCAAATAAACCTGTTCCTTATACAGAAGATGTGCATTTACACCGCACAAGAGAATATATGACCGATGATCAGCGCTTTGCCGCCAGACGACCTGACGTGCTTGTGTTTCAAACCGGAATTTTGAATGAAGACGTAACATTGGCCGGCCCATTGCACGCCGATTTATTTACTGCTATTTCTACTACCGACGCAGATTTCGTTGTAAAACTAATTGATGTTTTTCCTGACACATTTACTTACAAAACGCCATCACCTGCAGGTGTTGATTATCCAATGGAAGGCTATCAAATGCTGGTACGCGGAGAGGTGATGCGTGGCAAATTCAGGAACTCATTTGAAAAACCCGAGCCTTTCACGCCAAATAAGGTGGAAGAAGTAAAATTTTATTTGCCTGATGTGGCACATACGTTTAAAAAAGGTCATCGCATTATGGTGCAAATCCAAAGCAGTTGGTTCCCTTTGGTAGATCGTAACCCGCAAAAGTTTGAAAACATTTACGAAGCCAATGATAAGGATTTTCAGAAGGCCGACATCAAAATTTATCACGATGCCAAACATCCATCCAGCATTATTTTGCCTGTTATAAAATGACATCATTACATCCAGTCATTTTTGTACACTATTTTAAAACCATCGTATGCGAATTGTAATTTTTCTTTTTTGTTCTTTGCTCACAACAATTAGCTACTCGCAGCAAATATCCATCATTCCACAGCCGGTTTCATTACAGGAAAAGCCGGGCAGGTTTGTTATTACGAAAAAAACCACCATTGCTACCCACGACGTACAGGACCGTAAAACAGCCGCTTTGTTCAACGATTATTTGAAACAGGTTTATGGCTTCAAATTGAATATAGGCAGGCAAGTGAGCAAAAACTATATCAGGATTAGCACAAAAAAATTTATTAAAGCACCTGATAAAGATGCCTATTCTTTAACGGTAACAAAAAATGGCGTAACCATTGATGGCGATACTTATGAAGGAACGTTTTATGGCATGCAAACACTGATTCAACTATTGCCTGTTGACAGTTCTACATTACAAACCCCCGATTACGAACTTGATATTCCAGCTGTAACTATACAAGATTATCCCCGTTTTGCTTACCGCGGTATGCACCTCGATGTAGGCCGCCACTTCTTCCCTGTTTCTTTCGTAAAAAAGTATATTGATTACCTGGCTTTGCACAAAATGAATTATTTCCACTGGCATTTAACCGAAGACCAGGGCTGGCGCATTGAAATAAAAAAATATCCAAGGCTTACTGAAGTCGGTGCATGGAGAAATGGAACCATTATTGGCCGGTATCCCGGCACAGGCAACGATAATGAACACTATGGCGGATTTTATACGCAGAATGAAGTGAAAGACATTGTGAAATACGCAGCTGACAGGCATATTACTGTTGTCCCTGAAATTGAGATGCCGGGGCACTCTTCCGCAGCCATTGCTGCTTATCCATGGTTAAGTTGTTTTCCTGCTGAAGAAACAATCATTCCTAAAAACCCCTCAATTGCAAGCCAGCAAAGCCATGGTAAAAAAGTACAGGAAACGTGGGGCGTGTTTGATGACGTGTATTGTGCCGGCAAAGACTCAACGTTTATGTTTTTGCAGAATGTAATGGACGAAGTATTGCAGCTTTTCCCTTCCAAATACATTCATGTTGGTGGCGACGAATGCCCGAAAAATAATTGGAAAAGATGTCCGCAATGCCAGGCGAGAATGAAACAATTAGGATTAAAAGACGAACATGAGTTGCAGAGTTATTTCATTCAGCGTATGGAAAAGTATTTGAACAGCAAAGGCAGAACATTGATTGGCTGGGATGAAATTTTGGAAGGTGGTCTGGCCCCCAATGCATGGGTAATGAGCTGGCGCGGCGAACAAGGTGGCATTGATGCAGCCAAACAAAATCACAACGTTATTATGACGCCGGGTGAATATGTTTATTTTGACCACTCCCAAACAAGAAATGAAGATTCGGTAACCATTGGTGGCTACACGCCTATTGAAAAAGTATACAGCTACGAGCCGGTACCAAAAGAACTGGATGCGGACCATGCAAAATATATAGTTGGTGCACAAGCCAACGTATGGAGCGAATACCTGAAATCTCCAAGTAAGGTAGAATACATGATCTTTCCACGTATGAGTGCTTTGAGTGAAGTGCTTTGGAGTCCGAAAGAGAAAAGAGATTGGAGTGATTTTGAAAAAAGACTGCAAAAACAATTCAAAAGATATGACATGTGGAAAGCCAATTACAGCAGGGCATATTTTGATTCAAAAACCTCTTTTATGAAAAAGAATCCAGGTTTATTCGTCAGTGAATCATACAAATTTTCCAAACCATAAAACTGAAAGGAATTTAGGAATAAAGATTAGCGAAAATAGAGTTTGCCATAAGCCAATAGCTTAATAGGGCTCACCGTAATTTGAATATTTAAAACATTTTATCGAACCATTTTAAAAAGTGGCAATACTGACACAAACTGTGGAAATAAAAATTATAGCCTTCCAAAAAACTTGAGCCAAAGCAAGATTATAAATGTGGAATAGAATTTGAAATGGATTTCATACGCCATATGCTTTCCAACAACTATTATTGTACATTTATTAAACTTATGAAAATGAAGACTTGTACCCTCCTATCTGTCATTGCGTTTTCGCTTATTGCCTGCACCAAGGAAGCGCCGCCTGTTACCACACCAGTAAAGTTTACTTCTACAACTTATGAGGTCCTTGGAACCTGGGATACTACAGGCAAACCAGATTATTTGCTGCCTATGGATACTATTTCAGCAGGCATCAAGGAAACTATAAAAAATACCCTTGCCGAACAATCAGATCTTAGAACTACACACCCCGAGCTGTTGAATAATCCGGCTATTGCCGATATTACTATTACGCAACCTTCAGATGTTTATATCACTTTTGTTTCTCAGGGTGCCACTTTTGCCAATACATTCGCTTTTTATACTTATCCTACTGATAATCCACCAGCCAGTGCAAAAGATATAAAAACCATAACTTATGTTTTCCCCAATGTTGGACGTGGTACAAAATTAAAAGCAGGCGATAAAGTAAAGCTTGGAAGATTTAATGTAGGAACCTCTATTGGTTTTGTTTTAATGCAGGATGCCTGGGACAGAACAGTTCATACACTTAACAATGACGTTGTACATTTCTGTTCAAATGATGTTTTGAATCCAGAAGTTGATCCTAATCTGAAAAAACACGCCGTGTTGGTTAGCTACGCCCCAGAAAACAAAGTGTTGATTGGATTTGAAGATACAGACAGAACAAATTACAGATGCGACAATGACTTTAATGATATTGTGACCTATGCCACTATCGTTCATTAAGAACGAGAATTAAATCTCTTACCTTTTTTAGCAAAGCGGTTTGTGTTTTCACAAGCCGCTTTGCTTTAATAATACTGCCTATTTGATAAAATGCAATGTGATAAACGTAATAATGATCAGAATTCCTACCAATGCTAATAGAAATAGAAAGTTGGCCATGTTTTCCAGACTTCCTGCCCCTTTCTCATTTTTTGACCGGATGGATGCAAAAGATAGTAAACAGGAAGCCGCCAGCAGGATGGCCACGATACCTGTAAATTCATCTATCAGTGTTCTCTGTTCCTGGTTACTGATATGCAAAGCAGTGATAACAAAAAGGCAAAACCCAAGAAGGTTTGCTGCAGTACTTAAAATATGTTGTGACGTATTGTTAGCCATAACAGCTTGTAACAAAAATAACCGGCAATCATGAAAAGTTACCAGCAAATTTTTATCAATTAGTGCAATCTAAACCTAAATGCTTCCTCCAAAGCTGAGATAATGCCTTTGAAATAAGGGCCAATGTTATATACTCAATTACCTTTGCCGTTCATTACTAAAGCGGAATAAACAACGGTGGAAACAGCAGGTGCGGATCATCGCTCAATAAATAAAGTAGAAAGGGGTTTACAACGTACGCGGCTAGCCGTTTCTTTATTCTATTTTGGCCAGGGCATCGCTTTTGCCTCGTGGGCAAGCCGCATTCCCGACATCAAGCATAAACTCAATCTTTCCGATGCTGCACTGGGCAGCATACTTTTGGCCTTACCGCTAGGGCAGCTGTGTACTATGCCTGTCTCTGCCAAACTGGTTACACGGTACGGAAGCAAAAAGCTTCTCACTATTACAGCACCTCTATACGTAGTGGCCTTAAGTAATTTAGGACTTGCCGCTGCCTCCTGGCAGTTAGCTGTATTCCTGTTTTTCTTTGGTGTTATAGGCAACATGGCTAACATAGCAGTGAATACACAAGGCGTTGAAGCCGAAAAGCTGTATAACCGCCCTATTATGACCTCTTTTCATGGTGCATGGAGCATTGCGGGGTTTGCAGGGGCTTTAGTAGGCCTGCTGATGATCAACCTGCATGTAAAACCTTACCTGCATTTCCTGGTTATTACGATTTTAATATGGGCGAACGTCTTTTATAATTACAAACATTTGGTAACTGGCAAGTCAGGCGTTACCGAAGCAAAGCGTCCGTTTTTTATAAAGCCTGAAGGCTCTCTGTTGCAATTAGGCATTATTGCTTTTTGCAGCATGGCTACCGAAGGCGCCATGTTCGATTGGAGCGGTGTGTATTTCAGGGAGATTGTGCTGGCGCCACATTCTCTAGTGGTGTTAGGATATGCTTCCTTTATGGTAATGATGGCAACAGGCCGTTTTCTTGGAGATACCGTTATTTCAAAAATTGGTCGCAAACGCACTATGCAATATAGCGGCATCATCATTTCTTCGGGCATGGCTCTGTCAGTTTTATTTCCTTACCTGGTTACTGCTACTATTGGTTTTATGATGGTAGGGCTGGGTGTTTCTACCATCATACCTTCGGTATATAGTGTAGCGGGCAAAAACGAGAAAGTGCCGCCGGGCATTGCACTGGCCATGGTATCAAGTGTAAGTTATTTTGGCTTTTTGATGGGGCCTCCGCTGATTGGTTATATCTCTGCCTTATCAAGCCTTCGTTACTCCTATGCTCTTGTAGGTTGCTTTGGTTTACTTATTTCTCTGCTGGTAACAAAGAACAAAGCAGTGCATTGAGTGAGGCGGCAGATGTTGGATACCAGGCATCATAGAATTGTACATTCTCATATCCTTCCTCTATTGGTAAGAAAATTGCCTTCCGCATTATATGAAGCTTCCCTTCAACCTGAACATGGTTTTAAAACGCATTGAAAAAGCGATTGCCGCCTATCCCAAAGCCGCCATGTTCGAATTGTATGAACGTGGTTATACTTCATTGTTCGAGCAGCTCATATCTTGCATTGTATCTATCAGAACGCTGGACGAAACCACCATTCCTCTTTCTGAAAAATTATTTGCTATTGCCAAAACACCGGAAGCATTACAAAAATTATCGCCTAAAGAATTAGAAACGCTTCTTCACGGTTCGCAATACCCTGGACAAAAAGCTTACACCCTTTTAGGCATTGCCAAAACTGCCGTAGAAGAATATGGCGGCAACCTCCCCGCCGATTACGAAAAGCTCACTGCATTAAAAGGCGTTGGGCCCAAATGTGCTAACCTTGCATTGGGTGTAGCCAGCGGGCAACCAGGCATTAGTGTAGATGTGCATGTGCACCGTGTAACCAACCGCTGGGGGTTTGTGCAAACCAACACACCAGAACAAACCATGCAGGCCCTGGAAAAAAAAGTACCAAAGAAAAAATGGATTGACATCAACCGCTTGTTGATGCCTTTTGGAAAGCACATTTGCACAGGCAAACTGCCACACTGTTCATCCTGCCCTGTCTTGGAATATTGCAGGCAGGTGGGTGTAGAAAAACATAGATAAATGAGGGCCGAAGGTTCATTTGCATTCGGACAGTGCGGCCTCGAATATTGCTCGTCTCAGCGGATTGGGATTGTAATAATAACCGGTAGGCAAAAGCCCCATATTCTGACGATTGATCAACAATACAACGGAGAGTTTTAATGAAGGCACAACTGCAATGCTGGTTCCCGTAAAACCAGTATGACCGAATGTTCCTTCGGGGCCATTTTTCATAAATGAATCGCCGGTATCCATCATCCAGCCAAGGCCGTTCTTAAAGTCATCCTGCGTTAAAAATAGCTGTATTGTTTTTTCAGAAATAAAGTGCTTCCCTTTTACCTTTCCCCGATTCATCAGCATATCAACCAGCTTTTGAATATCTTCAATCGTAGAAAACAAACCTGCATGGCCGCTTACCCCTTTCAGTGCGTACCAGGCGTTGCCGTCATTTACCTCTCCACGAAGCGTATAAGTGCGCCAACCATTCCATTGCCCGGGGTCTATTTCTTTAAACACAAATCCCAGCGAAGTATCATGCACCATCCTGGTTTCATACGGGTTGCCGTGAGACGTAGCTGCAAATTTTGTAAAGCCGCTTGCCAATGGATTGTATGTTGTATGATTCATACCAAGTGGAACAAAAATATTTTTTTTAACAAACTGGTCCAGCGACGTACCCGAAACTTTTTCTATGATCTCTCCCAAAAGAATAAAACCCAGGTCGCTATAGCGCCGCTGTCTGCCAACCGGGAAAGCCAACGGTAATTCATCGATCACCCTGTATGCTTCTCTCTTGGTATGAGCCCGGTAAAACAAAGGATACCATGTTATTAATCCGGCAGTATGCGTAAGCAAATGGCGAATCGTAATTTGTTTTTTAGTGCCGGTGTCAAATGCAGGCAGGTACTTACCAACCGGATCATTTACCTTAATCAGTCCACGGTCGACCAGTAACATGATAGCAGTAGTGGTGCCAACAACTTTGGTAAGTGAGGCAAGATCAAAAAGATTGTTGGCGTTCATAGGTATGGGATGTGCCAGCGGCTGGTTATGATCATCATTCCTTTCAGCAAATCCAAAAGCCTTTCTGCAAATAACCTTATTGTCTTTTTTTATTTCAATGACCGCACCCGGAATTAATTTGTTGTTTACAGCGCTTTGCAAAATGCTGTCAACAGTTTTTGCAAAGTTATCTTGCTGCGTTTTTTGCGCCTGCAAGGCAAGAACGATGAAGGTGAAGAGTAGCAAAAGAGAAATATCTTTTTTCCGCATCAATTTGATTTGACTAAAAATAAATAATTGTGCATAATACCTCCTAATCTCAACTTTACTTCATTTTCAATCCTTAAAATAAGTTTCTAATCTGCACTATATAAAAGCAACAAAAAATTCATTGCAGTTTACTTCACTCCCACCCAATAATCCCAGGCCTTCAATTCAAAACTTCTTTTTTCATCGAGATTGATTTCTTGTAAAGTGAAAATGTTTTTAAAGCTTCCGCCAGCACGCAAATCAAATAACTCCAAACGAACAGGTGCGGCAGAGAAATTAAGTAAAACCAAGACCTCTTTTCCATCACTCTTTCGCAAATAACTCAATACTTTTTCATCACCCGATGTGTGGATGCGGAAAACCTTACTGCTTGACCGCAGGGGCGGATATGTAGTTTGCAAGCAAAGCAGTGTTTTATAAAAATCGTGTAGTGCTATTCCTCTATCCCACTCAATTACATCTTTATCAAAAAACGCAAGCCGTTTTAAATTAGGTAATTCCTGTCCACTATAAATTAAAGGCATGCCCGGCCAGGTACAACTAAAAACTGCCAACATTTTAGCAGCCCCACCATATTTTTCATACTCGGTTCCGTTCCAGCTATTTTCATCATGATTAGAAGTGAACCACGCATTAATGCCCGGCGATTGCTGGTAACGATCTAACACTTGCAGCAAATCGAACAAGGCTAAATTTTTTTTGCAAAATTCTTCTGTGCGATGCATCCACGTCCATGTGTAAGCCGCATCAAATACTTCCATGTACTCCGGATGATCGAGCGGATCGGCCTCGGCCAGCCAGAACAATTTGTTTTCAGCATCAAGTGCCTTTTTCGCCTGTTCCCAAAAATCCAGTTGCACCCAAAAAGCAAGGTCGCAACGAAAACCATCAATACCACATTCCTGTATCCAAAAATTCATGGCTTCAATCATCGCTTTGCGCATGGCCGCATTATTAAAATCCAGTTCAATAATGTCGTCCATACCTGATGCTCTTTTAAACTCGCCGGTTGTTTCATCTTTCTCGTACCATTCCGGGTGTGTTTTTGTCCACACATGATCCCAGCCTGTATGGTTGGCCACCCAATCTATTATAACTTTAAAGCCCATTTGCTGCGCCTGTTTTACCAGGATTTTAAAATCGGCTAATGTTCCAAACTCGGGGTTGACAGATGTATAATCTGAGCAGGCATAATAACTGCCCATTGATCCCTTTTTTTCTATTTGCGAAATGGGTGTAATGGGCATAAGCCAAAGTATCTGTACACCCATATCTTTTAATCGTGGCAAGTGTGGGGCAAAAGCAGTAAAACTTCCTTCCTCTGTATATTGCCTAAGATTTACTTCATAAATGTTGGTATGAAAAATCCAATCTTTTTTAGAACGCATGTGTTGTCCTTATGGTGTGAAGATAAGACAGCATAGAAAAAAAGAAAACGAATACATAGCATACAGGCCATTTTACAACTGTATTTAACCAGGGCCAAGCACTTCTCTTTACAAACTTCTAATCTTTTCCTCTTAGCAATGAATTACCATGATCGCAGGCACCTTAAATGCTCCCTGTAACCAATATTCTTAACACAGCCCTAAGACTTCTTCTTTTGCACTCCTTTCACCTTTCTTGCGCTTAGCTTAATTTTGCCGGCAATGAAGAGTTTTGATGTCCCTGTTGTTTATCGCAGCCCGCTGATCTCCGCCATTAAAAAAAAGCGCAAGGAACAGGATCGGATGAAGAAGGATTTTTCTCCGACGCTTTTAGATTTTGGCCCTTTGAAGATTTATCTGGCCCGCCACTTTGGTTTTTGTTATGGCGTTGAAAATGCAATTGACATTGCTTTCAGAACAGTGGAAGAGAATCCAGGCAAGCGCATTTTTTTGTTAAGCGAAATGATTCATAACCCACAGGTAAATGCAGACCTGAAAAGCAGCGGCGTAAAATTCTTGCAAGACAATTCCGGTAAAACCATCATTCCTTTTAAAGACCTAACCGCTGAGGATATTGTTTTGATTCCTGCTTTCGGAACTACGCTGACAATTGAAAAACAATTAAAAGATATTGGCATACAGGTAGATAAGTATAACACCACCTGCCCGTTTGTAGAAAAGGTTTGGAACCGCAGCGAAGCCATTGCAAAAAGTGCATACACTATTATCATCCACGGCAAGCCAACGCATGAAGAAACAAGAGCTACGTTTTCACATGCGGCAGCCAATGTGTCATCGATAGTTGTAAAAAACATGGAGCAAACCATTGAACTGGCTAAATATATTTCCGGTGAAAAACCGGCAGCACAATTTTATACTGAATTTAAAGGACAATATTCAGCAGGATTTGACGCCATCAAAGATTTGCAGCGCATTGGCGTGGTCAATCAAACCACTATGCTGGCCAGCGACACACAAGCCATTGCGGATTATTTAAAACAAACAATGATGGCTAAATATGGCCTTTCAGAAGAAAATATAAAAGACCGTTTTGCCGATACAAGAGATACCTTATGTTACGCCACTAATGATAATCAAACAGCAGTAACAGGCATGCTACAAACAGAAGCAGACCTTGCCATTGTAGTAGGCGGTTATAATTCTTCCAATACATCGCACCTTGTAGAATTATGTGAAGAAAAATTACCTACTTATTTCATCAGCAGCGAAGAAAAAATGCTTTCAGCAACTACCATTGTGCACTATAATTTTCATACACACGAAGAACTGGACAGCGAAAATTATTTGCCATCCAAAACACCTGCGCAGATATTGATCACCAGTGGCGCCTCGTGTCCTGATGCTTTGGTAGAAGGCGTGATAAGAAAGCTTATTGGATTTTATCCAAACAGCCTATCAATTGATGCGATGGTTGAAAAGTTGACAGGTTGATAAAGTTGCAATGCAACACGAGATTTTCGAAGCACATTAATCTTGAAGTAATTAGTAAGCCCGCATCACATTGTAAAATAAAAATAGGTTGACAAAAATGACTTTTTATCAACCTGGCAACCTATTTTTCAACTCATTTCCATCAGTGCGCTATATCGTCGGCTACATGTTTTCCTTTCTTTGATGCCGTTGCCGTCTCTTTCTTATACAACAGTTCGTAATATTCTTCCGCCATGCGGTTGCTGTCAAACTGTATTTGCACATCACGCATGCCATTCTTCACTACCTGTCTCCATGTATTATGATTATCATAGTACAGCGGCAGAATTTGCTCATTCAATATTTCATAGATTTTATCCAGGTCATATTGATCCTGGTCCTGAACGGTCATGTTCATATAATCAGCCGGCGGCACTACAAATCCGTTATTACCGTCATGCACAAATTCGGGTATCCATCCGTCATTGGTAGAAAAATTTACAGCACCATTCATTGCTGCCGTCATGCCGCTGGTTCCCGATGCTTCGCGAGGTACGCGGGGATTGTTCAGCCAACAATCGGCTGCCTGCTTTAGCCGTTTGGATAAAGCCAGTTCATAACCTACAAGCACAGCAACATTCTTGTAATTTTTACTCAAATGCACCAGGTGATTGAATTCCGAAATAGCAGGATAATCAACAGGGTAAGGTTTCCCTGCCCAGATAATCTGTACAGGATATTTAGGATTGTTCAACAATGCTTCAAACCTTTCTTTGCCTGTAGTAATCAATCCTGCTCTTTTATAACCTGCAAAACGACGTGCCCAGACAATGGTGAACACATTTGGATCAAATATTTTTCCGGTCTGATCGGCTACAATTTCAAAGGCCCTTTTCTTCATCCATTTTTTGCGATCATCAAAAACAATGTCGTTACCTTCTTCACCGGAGCGATACAATAATTTATCGGACCAATACCGCCAGTTTTGTGCATTAGTGATGGCAATGATGGGGCAGATATCATCATACTTCTGCCACATGTGGCGTGATACTTCGCCATGCAATTGCGAAACGCCATTGGCCATGCGTGCAAAGCGCAAAGCAGCCAGTGAATGATTGAACTGATCATCGGGCATGCCCGTTAATTGCTTCACTTCATCAACCGACAAGCCACAGAAATAACTCATTTTATGACACAGATAAATGTCGTGTTTTTCGTTGCCTGCCTCTTCAGGTGTATGTGTAGTAAACACCAGACGCTTTTTTACTTCCTCTTTTTTTCTTCCGTATTTCTGGTACAGATAAAAAGCCGCCGAAACACCATGCGCCTCATTTAAATGATATACTTCCGGGTCGAAGCCAATTTCATCTAACAACTTAGCGCCGCCAACACCCAATAAAATAAACTGCGCTACTTTGGTTGCCACATTGGCATCGTATAAACGGTGTGTAATGGTTTGAGAAATGTAATCGTTTTCGGGAATGTCTGTTGTCATTAAAAACAACGGCGCCGAATTAAAAGTGAGCGGGGGCAAATACATCACCTTCACCCATACCGGGTGCTCATGAATCGTCACTTCGAATTTGATGCCTGTGTCTTCAAGAAAGCTATATTGCTTTTCCATCCAGGTTACCTGCAAGGTTTGATCCTGGTTGCGAGCCTGGTCGTAGTAACCATACTTCCACAAAATACCAATGCCAATCAAATTTTGGCGGAGCTCAAAAGCGCTGCGCAAATGCGAGCCTGACAAAAAACCCAAACCACCACTATATATTTTTAAAGGCTGGTGTATAGCAAACTCCATAGAGAAATAGGCCACTCGTTTGGAATAACGTTCGTCTACGGGATAAGGAACTTTAAATGATTTGAAATCCATCTTCTGTTTTTTTATAACTGGGCAAAGTAAAGAAAATAAAATTAACGTGTAGCATTTACACAATAAAGCAGATTAGTTTTTTTAAAGCCATAACATTTTACAAAACCCGCTTCGGTGTTGATTTTTAATTTTTTTATTGCTGCTGGTTTTTGCAATTCTGCAAGATTGCTAGTAGCATGCGGCTAAAGTTTATGTTCCATTTCTATTTTCACTTTTTAGATTTTTTTGATTTTGACTCTTTCTTTTTTGAATAGGTTCCATCTAATGTGCAATTTAATCCCCGATGGTTTCCACAGCCCTGCTCTTCCTTTAATGTAACAGAAGATGGAGTAAATGAAAACTGCAAAACGCAGGGGTCGCCACCTTGCCGATAAATAGCTGTAGAAGAAGATGTAAATAATATCTCTCCTTTTAATTCGCCAATGCACTCTCCATCATCTTTCTCCAGATGAAGAAAAGCAAGAGCCTGGTTTGGTGTTCTGCCATTGCGGATAGAAACAATGCTTCTTTTACCCTGCACATAATCGCCTGCAAATTTTCTTGTTCGCGGCAGTGTATCGATAGGGTTTATTAACACCGCGTTTTGCTCATCCAACACATCAGTCATAATAAGGGTAAAATCTTTTGCATCGTTATTATACACATACACATTTTTGCCTTCGGCGTTAACGGTGCCATTCTTTTTACGTGCAACATTTCGTGAAATTGTGTACGATCTGTCTATGGAACTGCTTTGCGAGGTGGCGTCATCATTATCAGGAATTAAAAAAGGAAGCGCTGCGCCGTAGCTACCATCTTTATCGTAACATAATAAAACTGCTGCTTTTTTCGAACCGCTTACAGCCTTAAC
This sequence comes from Flavisolibacter sp., assembly GCA_051952715.1. Lineage (GTDB taxonomy): Bacteria > Bacteroidota > Bacteroidia > Chitinophagales > Chitinophagaceae > Flavisolibacter. The sequence continues at coordinate 13,646 of JBQCJM010000061.1, read as the reverse complement.
CACAAAATAGGTCTCTGCATTGGGCACCCTGATCTTTGCCAAAGCATAATATTTGATCTTACTTCCTTTGGAAAAAATTTTGTTTTTAACCGAGTCGGCTATTAAATGCGCAAATTCAGCAGAACGTATGGCTGCAGTGTCTTTCGACCTGCTTAAGCTCGTATCGCTGACACCATAAGGTAAAGAAGCAGCAGGAAATAATTCGGAAAAGCTTTCGTAGGAGAATCCATTTTCATCATCTTTCGTTTCTGCAACCTTTTTGTTATGGCAGGCAAGCAACAGGCAGCAAAAAAAAGCAAGGCCGAGCTTATTCATAGATTGTATTTGCTGTAAAATAACAGAAATACTGCCAATTCCTATCTTGGACAATTTCATTTAATTTTTTAGATTTGTCTAAATTTTAAATTAGTCAAGTTTGAATTATACAACCAGTGAAGAAAACTATTTGAAAACCATTTTCCACCTGCAGGAGACAGGCGGCACAGTTACAACCAATGCACTTGCGGAAAAATTGCAAACCAAACCGGCTTCTGTAACCGATATGATGAAAAAGCTGGACGCTAAAAAGCTTTTGCATTATAAGCCGTATTACGGTTTCTCACTAAGTACCGAAGGAAAAAAAATCGCCTTAGCTGTAATAAGGCGACATAGGCTTTGGGAATATTTTCTTTCGGAGAAATTACAATTTGGGTGGAATGAAGTGCACCTGTTAGCTGAAGATCTTGAACATGTTAGCAGCAAAAAATTGATTGACCGCCTTGATGAATTTTTGGGCTTCCCTCCTTTCGATCCGCATGGAGACCCGATACCTGATAATAAGGGAAGGATAAGAAGTGTAAAAAAAATTCCGTTGAACCAATTGCCGCTACAGCAGCAGGCGGAAGTGTGCCAGGTTACCAATCAGTCGGCTGAAATGCTGGAGCTGTTGCAGCATAAAAATATTGGCATTGGTACCAGGCTTGAAGTAAAAAAATATTTTGACTTCGATGCCTCTCTCGAGTTAAAAATAAAGAATACAATAATTACCGTCAGCGAACAACTGGCAAAAAACATATTTGTTACGTATGAACAGGGTTTTTAGCGATGCATCGCTCAGCGAAGTACACCAAAGCGTAGACACAACCACCTTATCAAAACCGGTGTGGAAAAGAATCCTGTCTTTTTTTGGCCCCGCGTATTTGATCAGCGTTGGTTACATGGACCCGGGCAATTGGGCTACAGATCTTGCAGGCGGCAGCCAGTTTGGCTACAAGCTCATTTGGGTGTTACTAATGAGTAACCTCATGGCATTGCTGCTGCAAAGTTTATCTGCACGCCTGGGTATTGTTCGGGGGCGCGACCTGGCGCAGGCTAATAGAGAGACTTATCCAAAAGCCATCAACTTTTGTTTATACATTTTAGCAGAGATAGCCATTGCAGCTACTGACCTTGCGGAAGTATTAGGTATGGCTATAGGCATTCAACTTTTAACCGGCATACCGCTTTTATGGGCTGTGCTCATTACAGTGCTCGATACATTTTTATTACTGCTGCTGCAGCGATTGGGCATGCGTAAAATGGAAGCTTTTATTATTGCTTTAGTAGCCATTATTGGCGTTTCCTTTTTAGTAGAAATTTTAATTGCCCAACCAAACCTGGGAGAAGTAGCCCAGGGCTTTATTCCAACTATTCCTGATAAAACAGCACTGTATATTGCCATCGGAATTATTGGTGCCACAATAATGCCACATAATTTATACCTGCATTCTGCTTTGGTGCAAACACGTAAAATTAAACGTGATGAAAAAGGTATCAGGCGGGCACTGAAATTAAATTTTATTGACAGCGCCGTAGCATTGAACCTTGCTTTTTTTGTAAACGCAGCTATTTTGGTTTTGGCAGCTACCGTTTTTTTTAAAACCGGCCGTACAGATGTTGCAGAAATTAAAACAGCCCATGAATTATTGAAACCAATGCTTGGTTCCGAACTGGCGCCTGCCTTGTTTGCCATTGCATTAATAGCAGCAGGACAAAGTTCTACTGTAACAGGAACTTTAGCGGGACAAATTGTAATGGAAGGTTATTTGCGCATTCGTATTAATCCATGGATGCGCCGATTGATAACTCGTTTGGTCGCTATCATTCCTGCAGTGATTGTTATTTTAAGCAGCGGTGAAAAAAACATTGACAGCCTGCTGGTTTTAAGCCAGGTAATTTTGAGCCTTCAATTGGGCTTTGCCACCATTCCATTAATTCATTTTGTAAGCGATAAAAAAGAAATGGGCGCATTTACCATTAAGCCAATGGTGCAAATAGCTGCCTGGCTAATAACAGCCATATTGGTTTACCTGAACCTGCGCATGGTGATAGAGCAGGCTTCGGGCTATTTTACTAACCCTGATCATTTATTCTGGAAGATCATGATTGCAGTTGGTGGTTTAGTGTTTGTGGCTTTATTGGTCATTACCATTATATTTCCTTTGCTAAAAAAACGACCAAAAGATGGCTCTGTGGAAGTACACAGGAAAACGCCTTCCACCATTGGAGACATTACGATACCAAGTTACAAACGCATTGCAGTAGCACTTGATTTTAGCGAAAGAGATAAACATCTTATAGCATCTGCTTTAGGCCAGATAAATGAGTTCACAAAAATTATTTTCATTCATATTGTAGAAAGTGCTCCCGCTAGAATATTGGGCAATGAAGCAGACGATTATGAATCTCGCCACGACCAGGAAAAACTGGACAAATATGTAGCTTATGTAAATGAAAGAGGCGTTTCTGCGGAAAGCAAACTCGGTTTCAAAAGCCGTAACAAAGAAATACCACGTTTGGTAAAAGAAGTCAATGCAGATTTACTGGTAATTGGCGCTCATGGCCATAGCGGTGTGAAAGATTGGCTATATGGAGAAACCATTGATGCAGTGCGACACCAATTAAAAATACCGGTGTTAATTGTGAGTGGGTGACCCAAACGAATTTATCGACAGACTTTAAAAACTTTCCGTCTTCTTTACACGGTCGTAAAATTCATTTTGCAGTTGCAAAGTTTTAGTATCCGCTTTTATAGCTTTTAAAGTTTTTACCAGGGCATCTACCGTAAAATCAGTGATAACCTTACCTAATTCTTTTGTCGCCTTAGCTCCTTCGCCAGCATAATGATTGGGAAAAGAAGCGTACCACCAAATAGCAGTATAGGCATCAGGAATAGATAATCTTTTTTGATTGGCACCCGATTCATTTTTTGCGCTATCCAATTTTACCAGGTCGGGCCTTAAGTATAAAAGTGTGGAAGTTTCTTTTTCACCTGCGTGCATATCGCCTGAAGCATCGGATTTTCGTAGCTTTTTTACCTGTGCATTCAATGCGGAATCAGGCGTAGGCTCAAAAAAATAAACTGCATAACTATGCCGCTTCTCTAATTGTGTTTGAATAAAGAAACGTAACAAATCAGGATTGCCGCCATGTCCGTTAATAATGACGATTTTTGTAAAGCCGTTACGGGCAATCTCCTCGCAGGTAGCTTCTAATAATTTCAATACTAATGTACTGGGCAAAGCAAAAGTGCCGGGCTGATGCCGGGCCTCATAAATTTGCCCGTAAAAATAATCGGGAAAAACAACTGCATACTCTTTTTTAGTAGCTCTTGCCGCCCATTCACGCACATGAATAAGATCGGAACCAATGGGCGCATGCGGGCCATGCTTTTCTAAAATACCAATAGGCAAAATGCACGTTTTAGCAGATGAGTCCAATGCTTTTGGCCAGTCGCTTGCAGTAAGTTCATCCCAACGCGATGGCAGGCTTTGTGCGTTGATGCCTGAAGTAAATAAAGCAGAAAGCAATACGGCCATTGTAGTGAAAAATAGGTTGCGCATAGAAATTTTTTTCAACATTGAATATACTGTTTTCATCTGAGCCTGTTGCCGGTTTCGGCTCTGCCAACCGTTGAAATTTTCAGGAGCTGTTTTTACAATAATTGTAAATTCAACTTTTAAAATTATTTACGCATGAATCATAGTCGCCGCCAGTTTGTAAAAAATACAGCAACCATAGCAGCAGGCATCGCCCTGGCGCCAAATGCATTTAGCATTACTAATTCAAACGCCTCTTTCCAAATATCGTTGGCAGAGTGGTCGTTGCACAAAGCATTGTTCGATAAGAAAATTGATAATCTTGATTTCCCTTACATCGCCAAAAACACTTACGGCATTAGCGTGGTGGAATATGTCAATCAATTCTTCAAGGATAAAGCAGAAGATACTGCTTACTTAAATCAACTGCTTACCCGCTGCAAAGACAATGGCGTAAAAAATCATTTGATCATGATTGACGGTGAAGGAGGACTGGCAGAATTAGATAACACAACAAGATTAAAAGCTGTAGAAAATCATTACAAATGGGTAAATGCAGCTAAGTATTTAGGGTGTCGTACCATCCGGGTAAATGCACATGGCGAAGGGAACAGTGAAGATGTTCAAAAAGCAGCAGTTGATGGATTGAGCCGGCTGGGTGAGTACGGGCAAAAAGAAGGTATTAATATTATCGTAGAAAATCATGGCGGCTATAGTTCAAACGGCCAATGGCTGTCAGAAGTAATGAAACAGGTAAATAAAAAAAATGTAGGCACTCTTCCTGATTTTGGCAATTTTTGTTTGAAACGGGATGAAAACTACAACTGTCTTGAACCATACGACCGCTATAAAGGCACATCAGAAATGATGCCTTATGCCAAAGGCGTTAGCGCCAAAACTTATGATTTTGATGAGCAGGGAAATTGCATTGAAACCGATTACAATAAAATGCTTTCCATTATTAAAAATGCAGGCTTCAATGGATATATTGGTATTGAGTACGAAGGCAGCAAGCTAAGTGAAGAAGAAGGCATTAAAAAAACGAAAACCTTGTTGGAAAAAGCAGCGAAAGAAACTGGTTATCGAATTGTTTGATAAATGAGTAATCAGTAATGAGTAAACCTTACAGGCATTGAAGCAACTGCTATAAAAAGTTTTTTACCTATAACATGAACTCATTACTGATTATTGATCACTCATTACCTTACAACTTTTTGATCTTAATGTTTCTGAACCATACATCTGCTCCGTGATCTTGCAAACCAATTCTCCCCCTGGTATAAGTGCCAAAACCCTGCATGTCTTTAAACTTGCTAATAGCAATCATCTGTTTCCAGTTATCGTTCCACATAGTGGTAGATAAACTGTGTTGGCCATTCATATAAAAATCAAGTTTGCCTTTGTTGGCAATAACCTCTACTTCATTCCATTCGCCTGCAGTCTTTGCAAGTTCTTTGGCCGCTAAAAGATCGTAAAGATCACCGGCACGATGTGTGTACAATCTGCCATCTTCATGGCCACGCCTTGTGGGTGTACCGTTATCAAGCACCTGTAGTTCCGGGCCGGTTTGCCAGGGGTATTCATACTTTGCCGGATCTTCGTGTATATAAAATATAACACCGCTGTTTCCTTTTTCAGCAATCTTCCACTCCAATTTCAGATCAAAATTGTCAAACTCTTCGTCGGTTAATATATCACCGCCTTCAGCCGTTTGCCAGTCTTTTTTACTGGAGGCATCCAAATGCAAAGCACCGTCATCGGCTTTCCATGCTTTTCCAATGGTGGTTTTGCCATAAGTATGCCATCCCTTTGTTGTTTTTCCATCAAACAAAGAGATCCAGCCGTTATCGTTGGCAGCACCTTCACTGGTCGAAGTCATGCTTGTTTGCTTTGTGGAATTACAGGCACAAAAAGCAAAAGCAAAAAGCAAATAAGATAGTTTCTGCATGATTTATTTTTTGAGTGATAAAACGTATTTCACCATGGCTTTGGCATCTTCTTTCGAAAGCGCCGGGTGAGGCGTCATAGGCACTGTGCCCCAGTTGCCACTGCCGCCTTTAATGATTTTTTCTGACAGCGAATCGATCACTGCGTCGTTGTTAGGATATTTTGCTGCTACGTCCATATAAGCTGGTCCTGTAGTTTTTACCTCTACCTGGTGACAGGTGAGACAGTCATTTGTAGCGATCAGGTTCAAACCTTTTTCTACTTCAGGATCTTCGGTTTTAGCAGCTGTTGCAGAAGTAGAATCAGAAGATTGGCCACTCGTGTTGCTGTTATTGCTACAACTTGCAATAAATGCGATAAAAGAAAAAATAACAATAGTTTTTTTCATGATGATAACATGGTTTTATAAATGAGTTGAAAAGTAATTACACGATTTTTTTGAATTACACGAATTAATTTCAGCGGTCAAAATTAGATCAATCTAGGCCAAGAACACCTCTATTAAAATTTTGTCCCTCGCCTGTTTTAGCAAAATCATCAAATGCTTTTTCCGTTACACGTATAATATGCTCTTTAATAAACTGCGCCCCTTCTCTTGCACCATCTTCCGGATGCTTAAGGCAACACTCCCATTCCAGCACAGCCCATCCGCTATAATTATATTGTGTCAGCTTACTGAAAATGGCTTTAAAATCTACTTGTCCATCACCGGGAGAACGGTACCGGCCTGCACGATTCAGCCAGTTCTGGTAACCACCAAAGGTTCCCTGCTTTCCGGTAGCATGAAACTCAGAATCTTTTACGTGAAAAGCTTTAATGCGCTGGTGGTAATTATCAATGTAAGCCAGGTAATCCAGCTGCTGTAATACAAAATGCGATGGATCATACAGTAAGCAGGCACGTGGATGATCATTGACATGCTCCAAAAACATTTCATAAGTAATACCATCAAACAAATCCTCTGAAGGATGAATTTCATAACACACATCTACTCCACATTCATCAAAGGCGTTTAAGATCGGCGTCCATCTTTTAGCAAGCTCTCTAAATCCTTCTTCCACCAATCCCGGCGGACGTTGCGGCCAGGGATGGAAATAAGGCCACAACAACGAACCACTAAAGGAAGGACAAGCCGTTACACCTAAATTTTGGCAGGCCCTGGCTGCGTATTTCATTTGCTGCACAGCCCAATCTGTCCTTGCCTTTGCATTGCCACGAACCGCTTCCGGTGCAAAGCCATCGAACAATAAATCGTAAGCCGGATGCACGGCAACCAATTGGCCTTGTATGTGCGTAGCCAATTCGGTTATTTGCAAACCGCAATCGGTGATCAGTCCTTTCAGTTCATCGCAATAAGTTTTGCTTTCGGCTGCTTTTTGCAGGTCAATGCACCGTGGATCGTTGGTAGGAATTTGCACACCAATAAATCCCAAACTTTTTGCCCATTGGCAAATAGATTTCAAATCATTGAACGGCGGCACATCACTAAGAAACTGTGCTAAAAAAATTCCGGGTCCTTTTATTGTTTTCAATTTGTGTTGAGTTTGAGTTTTTGTTTTGTAGCCAGCTTTTGCACTACTATTTAACTTCGGTTGTGTCACTCACTTGTACGCTTTGTTCTTTATTTAACAGTGTGTGACTTTACTACTTCTGGCTACATTCTTTATGGTAGTTACCAAAGCATGACAAGGAAAAATATTTTTTAATAGAAGCACTCTGAAATCAGAGTGGTCAACATCGGCAAACATCCTTGCTTTCTTTTCAATTCCGATAGCTATCGGCAAAGGGATCTTTGGATTGAACCATCAACGACTGCAGAGCAACACAATGCTGAATAGAATTGTTATGGTACAAGAGTGCGACGCAACCGAAGCTGAATAGCAGCAATTAAGCTAAGTACATTGTTAAATAAAAAATCAAAGAACTACAATTCTTATAATCACACCTTAAATTCTGTCCACTTCTCCGATGATTGCGCTGAGGCTACAACGTTATCAATAAATGCCATGCCACGAACACCTTCATCTACTTTAGGAAAATCAAGCATTTCTTTTGTGGGTTCTTTACCTTCTAATTTGGCCTGCAAGGTCAAAGCAAAATTGCGGTAAATGTTGCCGAAGGCTTCAAGGTAACCCTCCGGATGGCCGCCCGGTGTACGGCAATTATGTGTGGCAAATGAAGAAAGCCTGTCGGTATAACCAGCGCCGGCTCGCAACACTTCCGTAGGTTTATCCAACCATTTTACCAACAAAGTATTGGGCTCCTGCTGCGCCCATTCAATGCCACCTTTTTCACCATACATGCGGATCGTCAGATTATTTTCTTCACCTGCGGCTACCTGTGTAGCGATCAATGCGCCAGAAGCACCATTGTCAAATTTTAATAACACACCGCCATCATCGTCCAGTGCTCTTCCTTCCACTACTACATTCAAATCGGCACAAAGCTTTGTGATTTTTAGCCCCGAGATATATTCTGCCAAATGCGCTGCGTGTGTGCCTATATCACCCATACACCCTGCCTTACCCGATTTTTTTGGATCGGTTCTCCACGCTGCCTGTGCATTACCTTCACGTTCGGTTAATTTACTTAACCAACCCTGGGCATATTCAACATATATTTTTCTAACCTTTCCCAATACGCCATTTTGCATCATGGCTCTCGCCTGCTTTACCATTGGATAACCAGAGTAGGTATGCGTAAGACAAAGCATCAAGCCTGTTTCTGCTACTTTCTGTTGCAGTTGTTTGGCTTCATCTAAAGTAAAGGTCATAGGCTTTTCAATCACCACGTGAAAGCCATGATCTAATGCCATCATGGCCGGAGCAAAATGTGCAAAGTTGGGTGTAACAATGGTAACAAAATCAATGCGCTTATCGGCAGGCAATTCGCTTTCTTTTTTGATCATCTCTTCATAAGTGAGATAAATTCTGTCTTGAGGAAGAAATAAAGACTTGCCTGAATCTACCGCTATTTCCGGATTAATACTCAGTGCGCCACAAGACAGTTCAATCAATCCATCCATATTTAATGCAATGCGGTGAACAGCTCCAATAAAAGCATCTTTACCGCCCCCGATCATACCCATTCTTAATTTTCTCATATTGATTATGATTATACGAATTATAAAAACACTAAGTTCTTGAAATTGATTCACGAATTGCACAAATGAGCGAATAGACGCGAATCATTTTCCTACTGTGCACATTTTAACCACGCAACTTATCAACTTACTCCCCGCCGATAAATTTATGAATGTATTCTGTTCTTCATCGTGTAAGTTTTAAATTATGAAAGGAATAATTTCTTCATGTGAATTTTTTGTGGCAAAGATTTGTTTTCACGTTTTCAAAAAATAGTACATTTAAGCACACGACGTGGCGAATGCTATCTGAATCCATGATTTATCCATACAAATTTTTCTTTACAAGGCCATTCATTTCTGTGCCCGTTTTTCAATTATTCAATAAAAATCATTGCGCATGAAAATGTCCACACGCATCCAGCTTTCCACTATGATGTTTTTGAACTTTTTTGTTTGGGGAGCCTGGTTTGTCACTATGGGAACGTATTTAAAAACACAACTGAACGCAAGCGATGTAAATATAGGCGTAGCGTATGGCACACAAGCATTAGGGGCTATTGTTGCTCCTTTTATCATTGGACTGATTGCTGATAAATTTTTTGCAGCACAAAAAATTTTGGGCGTTTTGCATTTAGTGGGTGCTGCACTGATGTATTACATTTCCACGCTGGATAACTTTTCTGCTTTCTATCCTGTATTGTTGGTTTATATGATTTTATTTATGCCCACTCTGGCATTGGTAAATTCTGTTTCTTTTAAACAAATGAACAGCCCGGAAAAAGAATTTGCCAACGTTCGGGTTTGGGGCACTATTGGATGGATCGTTGCAGGTTTGATTATTGGCTGGCTGGCATGGGAACAAAAAGCAACATTGGTGAATACGTTCCGCCTCTCTGCAATTTTATCAGTAGTACTTGGGCTATTTAGTTTTTCATTGCCCAACACACCGCCACCAAAAGCCGGAACAAAAACAACTTTCGGAGAAATACTTGGTTTGGATGCTTTGGGTTTATTAAAAGACAAAAACTTTTTGATCTTCTTTCTGGCATCGCTGCTGATATGCATTCCACTTGCATTTTATTACCAGGAAACAAATATTTTTTTGAATGAATTAAATGTAAAAGGGGCCGCAGGTAAAATGACGTTCGGGCAAATGTCGGAGATGCTTTTTCTTTTTGCGATGCCCTTGTTTTTTAGAAGGCTTGGTGTAAAAATGATGTTGCTGGTAGGCATGGCTGCATGGGCACTTCGATATTTTTTATTTGGCTTTGGCGATGCAGAAGCAGGCATGTGGATGTTATACCTCGGCATTATCCTTCACGGTGTGTGTTACGATTTCTTTTTTGTAACGGGGCAGATTTACACCGATGAAAGAGCCGGAGAACGTATTCGTTCGTCAGCACAGGGTATGATCACATTAGCAACATATGGCGTGGGCATGCTCATTGGTTTTTGGGTAGCCGGACTAGTAGCAGAAAAATATGCTCTTCCCGGAGGCGGCCACGATTGGAAAAGCATTTGGATGGTGCCGGCAGTGATTGCTGTGATTATCTTAATTTTGTTTGCACTGCTGTTTAAGCCTACCAAAAAAACTGCCATAACAGAAGCTGAAGCAGAGAAAGGATTAGCCGCTACATCACTTACATGATATAATAAGCCGGAGCTTAGCTGTGAGCTGCGAGACTTTACAATGAACTTCATTTCAGTCTCGCAGTTCATAACCCACGGCTCGCAGCTTTCTTAAAAATTATAAACTAAAAACTATAAACTTCTATCATGCCTGATAATACTTATGATGCCATTGTAGTTGGCTCCGGAATCAGCGGCGGCTGGGCAGCCAAAGAGCTTACTGAAAAAGGTCTGAAAGTTTTAATGCTTGAACGTGGAGAAAATATCGAGCACATTAAAGACTATGTAAACACTAACAAAGCGCCGTGGGAATTTCCGCACCGCGGTGGTCGCACCCAGCAAATGATCAAGGATCACCCGGTTTTAAAAAGGGATTATCCACTCAACGAAATGAACCTCGACTGGTGGGTGAATGAGAAGGAATGTCCTTACACCGAAGTAAAACGCTTTGATTGGTTCAGAGGTTATCATGTAGGTGGCCGTTCGTTGCTATGGGGCCGCCAAAGCTACCGCTGGAGCGATTTTGATTACGAAGCCAATGCAAAAGACGGCATTGCCATTGACTGGCCTATCCGCTATAAAGACATCGCTCCCTGGTACGATTATGTAGAAACATTTGCAGGCATCAGTGGCGCCAAAGATGGTTTGGCCCAATTACCCGACGGACAGTTTATGCCTGCCATGGAAATGAACTGCGTGGAAAAAGATGTAGCAGCAAGAATTAAACAAAACTTCGATGGCAAACGCAATATGATCATTGGCCGCACCGCCAATATTACCGTGCCGCATCATGATAGAACCAATTGCCAGTACCGCAATAAATGTTGGCTGGGATGTCCGTTCGGTGGCTACTTCAGCACGCAGTCTGCCACGCTGCCTGCGGCCATGAAAACCGGTAATCTCACGCTGCGCCCATTTTCTATTGTAAAAGAAATCATTTACGATAAAGACACAAAAAAAGCAAAAGGTGTAAGAATAATAGATGCGCAAAACAATCAGACCTACGATTACTTTTCAAAGATCGTCTTTGTAAATGCATCAGCATTAAACTCTGCCTGGTTGCTGATGAACTCTGCCACCGACATCTGGCCGGATGGCCTGGGCAGCAGCAGCGGTGAGTTGGGACATAATTTAATGGATCACCATTTTCGTGTAGGTGCATCGGGTGATGTAGAGGGCTACGACGATAAGTATTATTATGGCAAAAGACCTAACGGCATTTATGTTGTTCGTTACAGAAATCTTTTTGGTGATAAAAGAGATTACCTGCGTGGCTTTGGCTACCAGGGTGCTGCCAGCCGCGAAGGCTGGGGACGTGAAATTGCGGAAATGAACATTGGTGGTGAGTATAAAGATGCATTGAGCGAACCTGGTAAATGGACAATGGGTATCAATGGCTTTGGCGAAATGCTGCCTTACCACGAAAACAAAATTTCGCTTGATAAAAACAAAAAAGATAAATGGGGACTGCCTGTGCTGGCCATTGATTGTGAGATCAAGGATAATGAAAAAAAGATGCGTGTGGATATGATGAACGATGCTAAAGAAATGCTTGAAGCTGCAGGGGTAAAAAATGTAAGCACCTTCGACAGCGGCTACTATCCGGGCATGGGAATTCACGAAATGGGAACGGCACGTATGGGCCGCGACCCTAAAACATCAGTGCTCAACGAATGGAACCAGGTGTGGGATGCCAAAAATGTTTTTGTTACTGACGGCGCCTGCATGGTTTCCGCTGCCTGCGTAAATCCATCATTAAGCTATATGGCGCTTACAGCAAGAGCCTGCGATTATGCAGTGAAGGAGTTGAAGAAAATGAATATTTGATAACCTAAGTAAAGAATGGTGAGTGGTGAGAAAAAGAATTCATCTTTAAAATTAACCGCACATAATTCGTAAAAAATTCGTGTAATTATTATGGAAGAAAAAAAAGTTCAGGACACTAATCAAAATTCAAGAAGAGATTTCATCAAAAACACGGCATTAGCCACAGCGGGCTTTTTTATTGTGCCCCGTTTTGTTTTAGGCGGTAAAGGTTTTATTGCGCCAAGCGACCGCTTGCTGGTTGCTGGCATTGGCGTTGGTGGCAAAGGCGAAGGCGACATCATGAGTTTTTACAAAAGTGGCAAGGCCGACATTGCTTTTCTGTGTGATGTAGATGATAGAAGGGCAGCCAATTCGGTTAAAAGTTTCCCCAAAGCAAAATACTATAAAGACTGGCGGGAGATGCTGGACAAAGAATCCAAAAATTTCGATGCGGTTTCTGTTTCCACACCCGATCATAACCATGCCGTTGCAGCACTGGCCGCCATGCAGTTGGGCAAACACGTATATGTGCAAAAACCACTCACACACGATATTTGGGAAGCCCGTGTGCTTACCGATGCAGCCAACCGCTACAAAGTGGTAACGCAAATGGGAAACCAGGGTTCTTCCGGTGATGGTGTACGTCAACTAATGGAGTGGTATGATGCAGGATTGATCGGCCATGTACATACGGTCTATTGCTGGACGGACAGGCCTGTATGGCCACAAGGTATTCCCTGGCCTGCACAAAAAGCAGAAGTGCCAAAAGAATTGGACTGGAATTTATGGCTGGGCACTGCGCCTTATAAAGACTACATAGAAAAATTGGTTCCCTTCAACTGGCGTGGTTGGTGGGATTATGGCACCGGCGCTTTAGGCGATATGGGCTGCCACATTATGGAACCTGCTTTCCGTGTGCTGAATTTAAAATATGCCACCGATGTGCAGGCTACCGTGGGCAGCGTTTATGTAGATGAATTTAAGCGTGGCTATTTCCCCGAAAGCTGTCCGCCGTCAAGTCACGTTGTACTTAATTTTCCGAAGACCAACAAAACAAAACACGAAGTAACTGTACATTGGATGGACGGCGGCATTCAGCCTGAGCGCCCCGAAGAATTGGGCGCCAACGAAACCTTTGGCGATGGTGGCAACGGTACTTATTTCATTGGCACAAAAGGCAAAATGATGTGCGGCACATATGGCGCCAACCCGCAATTGCTTCCCACTTCACGCACAAGCGAAGTAAAAGTGAAACAAAAATATCCCCGTGTGCCCGGCGGCGCCGAAGGCCATTATGCACAATGGGTGAATGCCTGTATTGCAGGTTATGGCAATATGGAAGT
>JBQCJM010000060.1:0-10119 GCA_051952715.1 Flavisolibacter sp. | reverse complement strand
TGGCTGTAGTGTCGGGATAGCTCTTTTTATAATTGTTCAGCGTTTGCTGCCAACCCCACTTTACGCCGCTTTTGCCAATAAACATCAGCGAGTCGCTCTTCCAGTAAGTTTGCATAAAGCCTTCAATATTGCCATGGTTCCAGTTTTCGGTTTGCGTGGCCAGCAACTGGCGAATTTGCTGTTCATCGTTCGATTGTGCCTGGCTTAAAAAGCTAATACAAAAAAACACCAGGAAAATAAGAAATCTACCTTTCATATACAATTGAGGCTTTTACTAAAGATAAGAAGCCAAAATTCTCAAAAAATAAATTTTGCTTTGACCTGGCGGTCCAAAATCCTGTTAATCCGTTACAATCCCACAAATCTGCGGTTAACTTTGTGATTCAATTGAAAATGATGTCGAAAAAATATATTCTCTACATTGGTTTTTTTGTGGTGTTAGTGGTTGGTTTTTTTGTTTTCCTGTCGTTCAAACTGCCGGGCTTCATTAAGCCCAAAATACCGCCTATGGGAAACGTGCAGCCCTTTGCTTTTATCAACCAGGATGGAAAGAATATTACAGAAAAAGATATTGCAGGCAAAGTAGTGGCTGTGAATTTCTTTTTCACTACCTGCAAAAGTGTTTGTCCAAAAATGAATAATAACCTGATGGATGTGTATGAAAAATTTAAAAATGAACCTGATTTTTTAATTCTTTCTCATACTTCCGATCCTGCAAGAGACTCTGCCTCTGTTTTAAAACATTATGCAGATTCGCTGAAAGTAGATACCAACAAATGGATTTTTTTGACGGGCCGCAAAGATAGTTTGTACAGCGCCGCACGGCACAGTTATAAAATTGATGATCCTGCCAATTTTGTTCAAAACATTGACGATGATTTTTTGCATACACAATTCATAGCTTTAGTAAATAAGAAAGGAGAAGTGGTGAAGATCTATGACGGCATCAAGCCATCGGAGATGAAAGAAATGGAAGCGGACATTCCTAAATTTTTGAACGAATAAATTTCAGAACGAATTTTACGAATATAAAAACTATGGGTGCATTTGAACATAAGGGTATTGCCGACAGGCTGAACGAAATTTTGCATAACAAAAACCTTAGCGTAACTGACAGCCGCAAAAAAATCCTTTCACTTTTTTTTAACAGTCAAGATGCGTTGGCACACGGTGATATAGAAAAAAAGGCTGGTGAAAAATTTGATCGTGTAACGGTGTACAGAACATTGCAAACCTTTGTTGAAAAGGGTATTGTTCATACCATTCCAACTTCCGATAATTCGGTGCGGTATGCCTTATGTAAAGATTGTACGGAAGGTCATCATCATGACGATCATGTGCATTTTGTTTGCTCTAATTGTAAAAAAACCATTTGCCTCGATGATGTAGTTTCTCCAAAAATTAATTTACCCGAAGGTTATATTGCCGAAAGTGTTCAGGTGGTAATCGCTGGTGTTTGCAAAGGCTGTCGGAACGAGGAGTTATAGAATTTCAAGTGAGGATTAGCGCTTCATTACATACAAAGAACCTTCGCTAATGAAAGGCCCTTTGTATGTAAACTTAAATCTTAGAATTATGGCTCAACTATGATTTGGCTGCGTAATCTTCTCCATTTCTTTTTGTACAAACAACATTAACTCACTAATATAATCCGGTGCAAAGCTGAACTTCAATCCCGCTGCTTTGTACAACTCAGGAAGTGTTTTTGTGCCGCCTAATTTTAAAGCATTGATGTAATTGTTGATGGCTTTGTTTTTATCTTCTTTAAACTGTTTCCACAAACCAATGGCGCCCAACTGGGCAATGCCGTATTCAATATAATAGAACGGCACTTCAAATAAATGTAATTGACGCTGCCATGCATATTTCCTGTATTCTTCGAGGCCTGAAACGTCTAATGCAATAGAAGTATATTCATTAAAAATACTCCGCCAGTTCTCTTCTCTTTCTTCCAATGTGTGATTGGGATTGACGTATACCCAATGCTGAAATTTATCAATAGTGGCGATCCATGGAAAGATGGTCAATACTCTTTCCAGTTGTTGTTGTTTTGCCCTGCGCAGATCTTCAGCATTGTCAAAAAACACATCCCAATAATCCATGCTGAAAAGTTCCATGGTCATGCTGGCTACTTCAGCAATTTCCATTGGATATTCTTTAAAGGCTGTTAGTGGAAGATTATGTGAAAGAAAAGAATGAATGGCATGCCCGCCTTCGTGCACCATAGTGGTCACGTCGCTCATTTGTCCTGCAGCATTCATAAAAATAAATGGTGCGCCGGTTTCAGGCAGGGGACAATTATATCCGCCAGGAGCCTTGCCCCTTCTGCTTTCTAAATCCAATCGTCCCATTTCTTTCATCCTGATCAGGCAGTCGCCAAAGAAAGGGTTCATTTGGTTGAAACATTCAATGGTTTTGTTCACCAGTTCTTCGCCGTTGTCGAAAGGAGTAAGTGGTTGCACGCCTTCCGGCTCGGCATCAGTGTCCCAAGGACGCAGAGATTCCAATCCTAATTTTTGTCGTTTACGATCATACACGAAATCAACTAAAGGAAGTACCTGGTTTTTTACAGCTTCCTGGAACTGAATACAATCTTCAACCTTATAGTCGAAACGGCCAAGGTCAACAAACTTATAGTCGCGATAATTAGCAAAGCCAGCGTTCTTTGCCACCTGGTCACGTTTTTGAACCAGCGTAGAAAACAATTCGTTTAATTTTTCTTTATCCTTCAGGCGGCGTTCCTGTATTTTGCGATAGACCTGCTCTCTTACATCGCGGTTGGGATTTTCCAAAAATTTGGAAGCTTGTTGAAGTGTATATTCTCTTCCTTCTACTTCTACCGTCATTTTACCGGAGATGACGCCGTATTGTTGCGCCAGCACTGCAATCTCGGCCTGCAAGGGAATATTTTTTTCGCGGAAAAGTTCAATGTTCTTTTTTACGTTGCGCAGGTACACTTTATAAGCATCGCCTTCTAACTGATTAGCGTATTCGTTTTCTACTAACTTCCGGTTAAGCTTGTCTGCATACGGCTGAATTTTTGGCTGAATCTCCATTACAAAATATGTAAAAGCCTCTTCCAGTTGCTTATTCTCTGTATCGCAGGTCATGCGTATCTGCCGCCATGCGGCATCTTCACCGATCACCGCTTCAACCTCACTTACGTCTTTCAACCACTGCTCTAATGCTTCTTTGGTATTGATGGGTCTTTCTAATAATTCTTTAAAATAAGGTTCAAGGGTTTGCCAATTGGTTACTTTAAAATCTTGTGGTAAGTAATGCCTTGGTATGCTTGTTATTTGGGCGGTATAGTTAAGTTCCTGTTCTTGCATGATGTATAATTTCGTGAGACGTTAAAGGTGAAACGTGAGACTATACAGACCTATCTGGTCTGGCGCCTCACGTTTCTCGATATGCTTACAATAATTATTCCTCTGTTTTTTTCTTGCGGCCTCTTTTGGGTTTTTCAGTTTCTTCAGCAGTGGCTTTAGGGGCTTCTTCCGTTGCAGGTTTTGCTTTGGCTTTTGTTTTTTTAGCAGGTTTTTCGGCTACTGCTTCCGATGCGGCCTCTGCTTCTGCTACTTTTTCTTCTGTTGCCACAGGTGTTTCTTCAGTAGCTTCCTGTGTTGGTGTGAAATCAATTTGATTGTCAGTTATCACTTCATACCACTTCACCATTTTTTTCATATCGCTGCTATACACTCTTTCAAAATCCAAATCAGGATACACGGTTTCAAAATAAGTTTTCAGTGCCTTATTGTCTTTTACATCGGGCAGCTGTGCACTATTGGCCTTCATAGCAGCAAACACATCGGATAACTGAACATTATCTCTTACTGTGTACACTTCAATACTCTCAAGATGCGAAAGATTATGTACACGGGAAGAAATAAACTTTGTGCTTTTATCTTCTAATGAACGCACAATGGCGCCATCGGTTTTGCTGCTAACTACTTCGTACAAGCCGGGCATTCCGGTAACTGCTACTATTCTGTTATACTCCATATCTGAAATATTTTGGGGCTGCAATATAAACCGATTTATTAGCATTAATTAACCTCAATTGGGAATTATAAGGCACGGTTTTTACCACCTTTGATCTGTATCGGCCCTTAAACTATTATTATGCACCGGAGAATTTTATTGATTGGAGTGATTTTATTTATTGTTTCTAACCTGCATGCACAAACATTAAACATCAGCGGAACTATTACAGACCAGCAAAGTAAAGCTCCTTTAAGTGGGGCCACTATTAACCTCCGAAGCACTAAAGACGCTGCCTTTACCAGGAATATGTTAAGCGATTCTGCAGGCAAGTTTACTTTTACAAATCTTTCTGCTGATAGTTTTTTGCTTTCCGTTTCTTTTGTGGGGTTTAATACTGTTACAAGAGGCGTTCGCCTTGACAGCAGTGATGTAACAATAAATATTGCGATCGCACCCAACTCATCAAACGAACTGGCAACCGTTGTAATTACTTCTACCCCGCCTTTGGCCACACAAAAAAATGATACGCTGCAATTAAGTGCCAGCCAGTTTAAGGTAAATCCAGATGCCAGCGGAGAGGATCTTATACGTAAAATGCCGGGTATTACTGTAGAAAACGGACAGGTGAAAGCGATGGGTGAAAACGTTCAAAAAGTAACACTTGATGGCCGTGACCTTTTTGGAGATGATGCTACAGCAGCCTTGCGTAATTTACCTGCAGAAGTTATTGATAAAATACAAATTTTTGACCGGCTTAGTGACCAGGCACAGTTTACTGGTTTTGATGATGGCAACACGTCCAAGTCTATTAATATTGTGACCAAAGCCAACATGCGCAACGGCCAATTTGGAAGAGTGTTTGCAGGTTATGGAACTGATAGCCGTTACCAGGCTGGTGGCAACGCTACTTTATTGCACGAAAACAGAAGGATCTCACTTGTAGGTAATTTCAATAATGTCAACCAGCAGAATTTTTCGCAGCAGGATTTGCTTGGCGTAACCAGTAATGCCCAACGCGGTGGCGGCTTTCG
This sequence comes from Flavisolibacter sp., assembly GCA_051952715.1. Classification (GTDB taxonomy): domain Bacteria; phylum Bacteroidota; class Bacteroidia; order Chitinophagales; family Chitinophagaceae; genus Flavisolibacter. The sequence continues at coordinate 5,101 of JBQCJM010000060.1, read as the reverse complement.
TGGTGGTGCTAGAGGCGGTGGCGGTGGTGGAAATCGCGGCGGCAATAGTGGTGGTGGCAACAGGGGCGGCGGAAATTTTGGAGGTTTTGGAAGTGCTTCTAATTTCCAGGTAGGCCAGCAGGATGGTATCAATAAAACCAATGCATTGGGAATTAATTATTCTGATTTGTGGGGACCGAAAGTTACTGTAAGCGGAAGTTATTTCTTCAACAATACAAACAACAATACCAACGAAATAGCCAATACCGAATATTTTTCCGGTTCAACCACAAAGAGTATTGATACTACAATGTCGGACAGCCGGAATACGAACCATCGTTTTAATATGCGGTTCGATTATAAAATTGATTCGGCAAACCAACTTCTTATTATGCCAAATCTGAGTTTCCAGAGCAACACATCGAGCCGTTATGTTGGAAGGGAAGCTTTGTTGGATGGCAGCGATATTTTCACCCGCAGAGTCAATCAAAATACAACCAATAGTACCCGTGCTGGAAATAATTTGAACAATACGATACTCTACCGTCATTCGTTTTCAAAAAAAGGACGTACCGTTTCCATAAACCTGAACACCTCGTATAACAAGAATGATGGCGAATCGTATACAAATACATTCCAACGCTCATTTACAAATATTGATTTTACCGATAGTAGTTCACAAATATTTTCTGACCAGGCCAGCCATGGCTATCAAATTTCTACCAACCTGGCATACACAGAGCCATTAGGGAAGAATTCGCAACTGCAAATCAATTACAATCCTACCTTTTCCAAAAGCATATCCAATCAGCAGACATATAGTTTTAACCCTGCAGAAAATAAATACTCTACTTTGTTAGATAGTCTTTCCAACCAATTCGAAAATCGTACGCAGGCGCAAAACGCCGGGCTTTCGTATCGGTTGGGTAACCGGGATAAGCAAATTTCTTTTGGCGTAAGTTATCAGCACACGAATTTGAACAGCGATCAGACTTTTCCGGAAAGACCTACTATAGATAAAAGCTTTAACAATATTCTGCCCAATGCTATGATACGATATAAACTTTCAACAAAAAGCAGCTTACGATTGTTTTATCGTGCCAATGTAAACACGCCTTCTGTAAACCAGTTGCAGAATGTGTTGAATATAAACAATGCGCCGTATTATTCTATTGGTAATCCCAACCTTAGTCCGCAGTATATGCAGACCATAAGTACTCAATATACCTTTACCAATCCTACTAAGAACCTGTTGCTCGTGGGCAATATCTTTTGGCAGACAGCCAACAATTACATCGCTTCCGCTGTTTTTATTCCCAGAAGAGACAGTTTGGTTGAAGGGAAAAGCCTCTCGGCAGGCGACCAGCTTACAAAGCCGGTGAATCTTGACGGCTATCAGAGTCTGCGTTCTTTTCTCACATTTGCGGTACCGGTAAAGTTTATCAAGTCAAGTTTTAATCTCAACGGAGGTGTGACCTTTACCAAGTTGCCCGGTTTGATCGATGAAGTTCACAATACTACCAATAATGTAATGTACACACTTGGTGCGGTAATAGCCAGTAACGTAAGCGAATATGTTGATTTTACAGTTTCTTATTCAGCCAATTTTAATAACGTAACGAATGATGTGAATGCCGGGCTTAACGATAAATCGTTTCAACAGGTAGCCCGCTTACAACTGAATTTATTATCAAAAAATGGATGGTTCTTTCAAAATGATTTGAATAATCAATATTACAGTGGGTTAGCCCAAGGCTACAACCAGAATTATTTTCTCTGGAATATGAGTGCCGGTAAAAAGATATTAAAAGGTCAGAAAGGGGAGTTGAAATTGAGTGTATTTGACCTGCTCAAACAAAACCGCAGTATTGAAAGAAATGTTCAACCTTATGGTATTGAAGATGTAAGGAATGAAGTACTGCAACAATACTTTATGCTTACGTTTACGTATAACCTGCGCAATTTTGGCACTGCGGCTGCAAGAGCTATGAACCGTAACAACGGTGGTGGGCCTGGCGGCATGAGATATTGATAAATGGAAGATGTTTATTGATTGCGAAGGAAACCGTGTAGCATTGCACAGCATTCCGCAGCAATAAAATGTTAAGTGGCAAGAAGCAGTTTTGCTGTGAACTTTAATTTGCTTACTTGTGATCTAACCGTCATTTTCCATTTAACTCTTTATTTCGCTTAATACTTTTTCAACACGCTGCTTCAGCGTTTCATAATCTGTAAATCCGCTGGCCAGCAAATAAAATTTTGAATCGCTTACCTGTATTAATACGGCAGGGAAACCTGTTACCTGTAATTGTTTTACCAAAGCAAATTCATAATACGCCTTCTCCTGGTATTCTTCGCTTTTGAGTTTGCTGTAAAATTCGTCTTCAGGAATATGATGCTTATGCACTAAATGGCGATAGGCTTCTTTATCGGTGAGGTCGCGACCTTCAAAATTTAGAGCGTATTGTAAATCGGCAGCCATGGCTACCTCTTTATCGGGATGATATTCTTTAAAAATGCAAAGCGCAACTGCTGGCAAAGTTGAATCGGGATACCAGTCTGTTTCATCCGGATGAAAAACATGCCATAAAAAGTCTTCGCCAAATTTTGCTCCCGTTAGTTCTTCTACTCTTTGATAAGCTGTTTGAATGTATTTGGCCATAGGTGCAAAATGTCTTGGCTCTTCAGGCAAGATCATACCGCCGGAAAGTACTTCAAACTTTAATTGATCTTTATATTCTTCTGCAATACGTTTTATAACAGAACTAAAGCCATAACACCATCCGCAATAAGCATCGTAACAATAATAAACGATGCCCCCTGTTCCCTTGGAAGGGGCACTTAGATCAGAGCTTTCTTTGTTTTCTTCAGTCATTTTTTAAGAATAAGTTGAAAAGATTCGTGACGTGCAGTGGTTTCGACAAACGGTAAAGTTGGTTGAATTAACTTTTGGCCGGAACACCAGTTTAATGCGCTTCCAGCCAATTAAGGCCAGCGCCTACTTCGGCTAAAATGGGAATGCCATTAGGTAGCACCATGGCCGATTGCATGCAGTCTAAAATAACGGGTTTAATAATTTCCACTTCCTCTTTTAGTGCATCAAAAACCAATTCATCGTGCACTTGTAAAATCATTTTTGATTTAAAACGATGTTCTTTGAATGCTTTGTCAATTTTCACCATTGCCAGTTTGATCATATCTGCAGCTGTACCTTGTATAGGCGAGTTGATGGCGTTTCTTTCTGCATAACCACGGACAGTGAAATTGCCGGAGTTAATATCTCTTAGCCAACGTTTTCTTCCTAATACGGTTTGCACATAGCCATGCTCCTGGCAATAGTGAATCATATCAGCCATGTATTTGGTGATGCCAGAGAATTCTTTTTTGTAATTGTCAATGATGTCTTTGGCTTCGGTGCGGCTGATGCCTAAATTTTCAGCTAATCCAAAAGCGCCTTGCCCGTAAATAATTCCGAAATTGACACTTTTGGCTTTGCGCCGCATCTCTTTTGTGACAGCTTCTTCTTCTATGCCATATACTTTTGCAGCTGTAGCTGTATGTACATCCTTGTTTTGACGAAATGCTTCACACATGCTTTCATCACCACTAAGTGCTGCTACAATGCGCAACTCTATTTGAGAGTAATCGGCACTAACCAAAACGTGATTTTCATCTCTGGGTATAAAGGCCTTTCTGATTTCTCTTCCCCGATCAGTGCGAATAGGAATGTTTTGCAAATTAGGGTTATTGCTTGCCAAACGCCCTGTTACTGCCACGGCTTGTCCATAAGTTGTATGAACTCTACCGGTTTTTTTGTTGATCAATAATGGCAGCGCATCTACATACGTTGATTTTAATTTTGTGTATTCGCGATAAGCCAAAATATCGTCAGCTACAGGATGCACAACTGCTAATTTTCTTAACACATCTTCGCCGGTTGCATATTGCCCGGTTTTTGTTTTTTTAGCTTTAGGGTCGAGCTTTAATTTTTCAAATAGCACTTCGCCCAACTGTTTTGGCGAACCAAGGTTGAAACGAACGCCTGCCGCTTCATATACTTTTTCCTCATGCACTCTTGATTCGATCTCCAGCACTCTTGAATATTCATTTAAAAAGTCAACGTCAATTTTTACGCCTTCATATTCCATGTCAACCAGCACAGGCACTAAAGGATTTTCTACTTCTTCAAAAACATTTTGAACTTCACACTTTTCCAATTTGGGTACAAAAACGCTTTTGAACTGAAGTGTAACGTCTGCATCTTCAGCTGCATACTCTTTTACTTTCTCAACATCAACCTCATTCATGCACAACTGGTTCTTGCCTTTTTTGCCAATGAGTTCTTCAATGTGAATAGGTTCGTAGTTTAAATATTTGGCACTCAACCAATCCATATTGCTTTTGCCATCGGGTTCAATAAGGTAATGAGCCAACATAGTGTCGAACAATTTCCCTTTAATGGAAACGCCGTACCATTTTAGTATCAGCAAATCGTATTTGATATTGTGTCCTATCCAGGTTTTTGAGGCGTCATCAAATAACGTTGCAAAATGAGAAAGGGTTTTTTTTGTTTGTGCTGCATCATCGCAAGGTACAGGTACGTACCAGCCATGGTGCGGCCGCACCGCAAAGCTTAATCCAACTAATGCTGCATCGTTGGCATCAATACCTGTAGTTTCGGTATCAAAAGAAATTTCGGGGTGCTTGTATAATTCTTCCAGTAAGGCTTTGAATTCTGCTTCGCTTTCTACCAGTTCATAGTCGTGCTGTGTATTGTTTATATTTTTACCGGGTTGAACCACTGAGATCACTTCAGGCTCTTCCGCTGTTGTGGCGGTGCTACCAAACAAATCGGCTTGCACGCCAACCGAAGATTTTTTTGATGCAGAAGCATCGGTTATATCCTCGCCTAACAGCCGTTTGATGATCGTTTTAAATTCAAGCTCGGTAAAAACTTCTTTCAATGCTTCTTTATTCCACTCTTTAATTAAAAAGTCTTCCTCATGAAAATCTACCGGAACAGAAGTAATAATGGTTGCTAATTTCTTAGAGAGGATGGCATCTTCTTTTCCTTTTTTAATTTTTTCACCTAATGCACCTTTCATATTCTCTGCGTTAGCTA
>JBQCJM010000059.1:0-2480 GCA_051952715.1 Flavisolibacter sp. | reverse complement strand
CATTGAATGGAACCAACAATAAACTTTTTGTACTGTACAAAAATGGCCAATCGGCCGATGGTTCCTCACCTCAACCCGAAGCTGATCTTTTTAGGGCCGACATGTCGTCGGGCAACCCAGCCACTTATGTTTGGACCAACTTGAACAGCTATGTACCTGACGAACCCGGTTTTAACCAGGCAGGTATTGATCCTTACACCACGCAGTTCAACGGCTACAACATGTCTATAACTGTAAAACCTAACCTGGATAACATTCTTTTCATTGGCGGCACTGTTTTAGAACGGGTAGATCTTAATCAAACCAATGCTGCACTTAAATTTAAAAGAGTGGGAGGTTATGGAAGAGGATTCTTTCCACAGGCCGATAGCTTTATTTATCCTAACCATCACCCCGATGTTCATGGCATTTATTTTCCTCCGGGTCAGAACGACATCATGTACACGGTGGATGACGGGGGCGTTCAAAAAACCATTACCAGTGTAATGGCAGATACGGTGCGCTGGCAAGAGCTAAACACAGGTTTACAAACGCTGCAATATCAGTTTATAAATATTCAGCCCGACCTTGATGCAAACTTCGTAATTGGTGGCGCCCAGGATAATGGAACGCAAATTAATCTAAACACAGGAGCAGACCTTAATCATCAGCAAATAGGTGGTGGTGATGGGGCGGCGGCGGCCATTACACAGTTTTTTAAAACCGGCAACACATGGAAGCAGTATTTTTATTTTACGGTAGTGCAGGGAACTATTTACAGGAGTAATCTTACATGGCAATTATCAGGTAATAATTTAGATAACACGGCTTACACACAAAATGAAATAACACCGTCAGGTATAAACGAAGATGATGCCCAATGGTTAACGCTTTTTGTAAATGATCCGGATTCGAATGAACATATCTATTACAATAACCTGAATAAACTGTACCGCACCAGAAATGCCTCTACAGTTACTTCTTCGTCGTGGACAGAAATGACGGGTGTTGGCAACACCATTCCTTCCAGCGATAACATGTCTGCCATGGCTATCAGTAAATCCATGAATGGCACCAAGTATTTATACATGGGTACGGACAGGGGAAAACTTTATCGGCTGAATAATCCCAATTTTGGCGCCGCGAGTACCACTCCCCTCAATATCACACCGCCTACCATGACGGCAGGCAGCTATGTGGCCGGTATTAGCGTAAACCCAAGAAGTGCAGATACAGTATTGGTAGTTGTTTCGAACTACGATGCCTTAGATGGAAACGGAAATGTCACCACCAACGTTAACAATATTTTCTGGACGGGCAATGCTACGGCGGCTAGTCCTACCTGGCAGGTTTTAGACGGCGGCTTGGCACGCCTATCCTCTCAAAGCTGCGCCATAGTGGTAAAAAACAGTGGTGTGGAATATTATGTAGGTACATCTATGGGCTTGTACAGCACCGCTGCCATTGCCGGTAATAATACGCAATGGTTTAATGAAGGAAGTGGCATGTTGAAAAAAGCTATTGTACGTTCGCTGGTATGCCGCCAAAAAGATAATACACTTGTAGTAGGCACGCATGGCAATGGTGCCTTCATTGCTACTATTGGTGATGCCGTAACCCTGGGTAACAATGTTATTACAGGCATTAACGATCCGATTACGAACGATAAGAACTTTATACAAACGGTTTATCCTACGGCTGCAGATGATGAAGTGTTCTTTAAAACCGGAAACATGTTCACGGTCAAAAGCATAAGCATTGAACTGTTTGCTATTAATGGCCAAAAGATCTGGCAGTCGCAACAATCTTATCAAAATGGATCGGTGAGGTTAGGCAGGCTGGCAAGAGGAAGCTATGTATTGCAAATTACCAGCAACGACGGCAAGTACAGGCATGTGCAAAAGCTCGTAAAAAAATAATTGATATTACGTGGCAAGAAGGGAGTTGCTATTCTTTTCTTCTTGCCTTTTTCGTCTGGTCTTTAATTATTTTTCTTTAACAAATTCATTCATGCAATTCAATCAACCCATGCATCAGGTGAATATGAAATACCTAATTATTTTACTTATAGTTTTTTTAGGAATTGCCGGTTTTGCGCAGGCGCAAAATGGCGTAAAGCTGTATGGCTATATTCAATCGGTAACGCAGGGAGTGGCCGGGAAGCAATTGGATGAAAATGGAAAAGCGGTGAAGAAGACGCCTTCAAAACTGTATAACTACTTCATGTATTTGTCCAGCGCATCTAAAAATCGCATGTACCCTGTAGAAATATGGATTAAAGGTGAAAGATTGGGCGTAAAGGCCGAGGCTGTAAGCACTACGCCTGTAACCACGGTAGTAGATGATGGAAGCATGAATGCAAAAACGATTGTTTTAGTGCCCCAAACCACATCAAAGGTTTGGCTTCTTACCGGAACAAAAGGGCCATTGCTCAAAGAATTTCCAAAAGCAAAAACGCTGGCTGAAACCAATGAGCTGGTGTTGGTGTACAGGCTGAATGG
>JBQCJM010000058.1:0-20836 GCA_051952715.1 Flavisolibacter sp. | reverse complement strand
GCCATGGAGCCCAACGGCGTCAGTAACCTATATTAATTGCTGGTCAGGAAAGCATATTATTCCGGAAGGATGGAACAATTGGAAAAATCCTGCCAACGAAGCAACGGCACGTTATGCCGAATACAATAGCAGTGGCCCGGGCGCAAATCCTGCTACAAGAGTAAAATGGGCGAAACAATTAACAGATGAGGAGGCGAAAAAATACACCCTTAAAAATATTTTTGGTAACTGGGATCCTACAAAAAACTAATGTTGCAGCATGTCTTAATAACGATTAGTTTATTATTTTCTGTCAAGAGTCAAATGATTTTCAAAGAGAGCCTTTAAGCTTGCTCAACAAAATTATTGCAGTACAAGTGTGCGACGCAACAAAAGATAAATAGGAGTATTGAAGTTCGGTACATAATTCTCTCTCTAACTTTACAGCTATGCAACCCATTAACACAGCCATTCTTTCATTTGGCATGAGCGGCAAATTGTTTCATGCACCTTTCATTAACGTACATCCGGGTTTCAGTTTTTATGCTGTCTGGGAACGGTCAAAAAAACTGGCGCAGGAAATATATCCAGGTGTAAAAACTTATCAAACGTTAGAAGAATTGCTTGACGATCCGGCTATTGAATTAGTAATCGTTAACACACCCAACTACACGCACTACGACTATACAAAAAAAGTATTGGAAGCCGGCAAGCATGCAGTGGTGGAAAAGCCTTTCACCGTAGCAGTGACTGAAGGCGAAACATTAATTGCACTGGCAAAAGAGCAAAATAAAATATTATCTGTTTACCAAAACCGTCGCTATGACAGTGATTATAAAACCATAAAAAAAGTTGTTGAGGAAAAATGGCTTGGTCATCTTGTTGAGGCAGAATTTCATTTCGACAGGTATAGAGAAGCGTTAAGCCCAAAACTGCACAAGGAAACTCCCGGAAAAGGCACGGGCGCCTTGTATGATTTGGGTTCGCATATAATTGATCAGGCACTGCAACTGTTTGGAATGCCGCAGCAAATTTTTGCTGACATTCAAGTTGTGCGACCGCTATCAAAAGTTGATGATTATTTTGAACTGCTTTTTTATTACACAGATAAAAGGGTAAGATTAAGATGCAGTTATCTTGTGCGTGAACCCTTACCTGGCTATATTTTACATGGTGTAAAGGGAAGTTTTATCAAGCAAAAAACCGATGTGCAGGAGCAGGCTCTTTTAGAAGGAAAGCTTCCTGGTGGCGGCGATTGGGGTACTGAACCGGAAAGTGAAAGGGGCTTGCTGCATACAGAGAAAAATGGCGGGATCATTAAAGAATATCTTCCTTCCTTTCAGGGTAATTATATGGATTATTATAATGGCATTTATGAAGCTATAAGAGATGGGCAACAGGTGCCCGTTTCACCACACGATGCGTTAAATGTCATCCGCATTATTGAAGCCGCTTTTGAAAGTTCTTCCGAAAGAAAAGCTGTTACAATAGCTATTTAAAGTTTCCGGTAACGTTTTCGGTAACGATTGCGTAAAAAAAGGTTTGCATTCCTCTTGTGATACGTAAATATCTAAGTACAATTGTTATTGCAAGTATAGTTTAAAAGCAATCGTTATTGGGCCATGCGGCTATGCTGCATGGCTTTTTTTAAAATTGATAAAGTGTGATGAATAAATTTTGTCTTTCGCTTTTTTTTACTGCTGCAACAGTTGCTGCAATGGCGCAAGCTAAAAAGCCAGTCGTGGCATCCACATCTTTTAAAAAAGATAGTTTCAACATCATAAAGTTTGGAGCTAAGCCTGACGGTATTTTTTTGAATACAATAAGCATAACCAATGCTATTAATGACTGCAGTAAAAATGGCGGTGGTGTGGTAGTAGTACCTTCGGGATTGTGGCTTACAGGACCACTTGTTTTAAAAAGCAATGTCAACCTTCACTTGCAGCGTAATGCTTTACTGCAGTTTACAAAAGATTTTGATCAATATCCGTTAGTAGAAGGTAACTGGGAAGGTATCTCGCAAATGCGAAATCAATCACCAATCTCGGCCATCAATGCTACCAACATTGCTATTACAGGTTATGGTATTATTGATGGTGGCGGCGAAGCCTGGAGAATGGTAAAGAAAGATAAACTCACCGAAAGCCAATGGAAAAAGTTGATTAATTCCGGTGGAATTGTTAGTGAGGATAAAAAGACGTGGTATCCTTCTGAGAAATCGTTGAAAGGTGCTACGCTTAAAAACCCTGGCGCAATAACGCCGGATAAAACACGTGCCTATTATGATAGCGTAAAAGATTTTTTGCGTCCTAATTTATTGGTATTGACACGGTGCAATAAAATTTTATTAGAAGGTGTCACGTTTCAAAATTCACCTGCTTGGTGCCTGCACCCTTTAATGAGCGAGAATATTACGGTTCGCAACATCAGCGTAAAAAATCCCTGGTATGCACAAAACGGTGATGGTATTGATCTTGAAAGCTGCAACAATGTTTTGATTGAAAACAGCACGTTCGACGTGGGGGATGATGGAATTTGCATAAAATCGGGCCGCGATGCCGCAGGAAGAAAAAGGGCCATGCCTACGCAGGATGTAATGATTCGAAATTGCACCGTATATGCTGCTCATGGTGGTTTTGTCATTGGCAGTGAAATGAGTGGCGGCGCTAAAAATATTTGGGTTGATGATTGCACATTTATTGGAACTGATATTGGCCTTCGCTTTAAAACAACAAGAGGCAGGGGTGGCGTAGTTGAGAATATTTATGTAAACAAAATTGCCATGAAAGACATTGTGGGCGAAGCCATTTTATTTGATATGTATTATGCCGCACAAGACCCTATACCTGTGGGTGGAGAAAAGAGAGAGCCACCTAAAGTAGAACTAAAGCCGGTAACGGAAGAAACACCGCAATTCAAAAATATTTACATCAATAATGTAGTGGCTAACGGCGCAGAAAAAGCCATTTTCGTTCGTGGCTTACCCGAAATGAATGTAAAGAATATTGTGCTGCAAAACATGGTGCTTCAGGCAAAACAAGGTTTGGATATGACCGAAGGAACAAACATTGTTTTAAAAAATGTAGAGTTGCTTACGAAAGAAACAGATCCGGTTTTAAACATTCACAACAGTCAAAACATAAGACTGGAAAATGTTACTTACAGCAAGAATGCAGAATTGTTATTGAATGTAAGTGGAGAAAAAACTAGGGGTATTATTTTAAACGGAACAGATGTTACCCACGCAAAAAAAGGAGTTGAGTTTAGTTATGGAGCAACAGAGGCAGCAGTGAAAACAGAAAAATAATCTATGGCTGATGATTTTTTAAATCGTTCGTGAACTATAATCAGGAAGCTAAGAAAATAGTAATAGAAGACGATGATCAGAATTATAAATTCTAATTGCATAAGTAAATGAAGAAATTGTTAGCGCTGATCTTTTTATTTAGTGTATTGCAACTGTCTGCGCAAAAGTGGTCGCAACAAATAGCAACTACAGCTATGCACCTGTGGAAAGACTCTTTCGCACTGCAAGGCGATAAAGTGGCTAAATGGCGGTACGATCAGGGTGTAATATTAAAAGGTATTGAAGGCATTTGGAATGCCACGGGCGAAGGAAAATGGTTCGACTATATTCAGAAGAGCATGGACTTTTATGTACAGAATGATGGAAGCATTAAAGGATATAAAGCATCAGATTACAATATTGATAATATCAATAACGGACGGATGTTGCTGCTGCTTTATCGTGTAACAGGAAAAGAAAAATATAAAAAAGCTGTTGATCTTTTACGTAGTCAGTTAACCACTCAGCCGCGTACCTCGGAAGGTAGTTTCTGGCATAAAAAAGTTTATCCAAACCAGGTTTGGCTCGACGGCTTATATATGGCGCAGCCTTTCTATGCAGAGTATGCACAATTATTCCACGAAGACACTGTTTTCAACGACATTGCCAGGCAGTTTATGTTAATAGAGCACCATGCGAGAGATGCAAAAACAGGTTTGTTGTATCATGGCTGGGATGAATCAAAAAAAGAAAGATGGGCTAATAAAAATTCAGGGCTTTCTGCCAATGTATGGGGTAGGGCTTTGGGCTGGTATGGCATGGCCATGGTAGATGCATTGGATTATTTTCCCGATCATCATCCCGGCAAAGATTCTATTATAAAAATATTGTCCCGTTTCGCCAAAGCGGTTACACTGGTGCAGGATGCTAAAACAGGCTTGTGGTACGATGTTCCGGATAAACCAAAAGAACCGCGAAATTATTTCGAAGCTTCTGCCTCATCCATGTTAGTGTACACTTTGGCGAAAGCTGTGCGTAAAGGCTATTTACCAGTTTCATACCTGACTAATGCCAAAAAAGGATATAACGGTATTGTCCAACAATTCATCAAGACGGAAAACGGGCAAGTGAACTTAAATGGTACGGTAAGTGTTTCGGGCCTTGGCGGAAATCCTTATCGTGATGGAAGTTTCGGATACTACATGAGCGAACCTGTTGTTGTAAATGATCCAAAAGGCATTGGCGCCTTCATTAATGCTGCGGTAGAAATGGAGATGTTGCCAACACTTTCTATCGGCAAAAATAAAACCGTTTTACTCGATAGTTATTTTAACAATGAGTGGAAAAAAGATGCAACTGGCGCAATGGTCCGCTATCATTACACGTGGAACGACAAAGCCAATAGCGGTTTTTCTATGCTTGGCAATATTTTCAACCGGTATGGCGTGCAAACAAAAAGTTTGGAAACGGCACCTACGACAAAAAAATTAAAAGGCACCACCATTTACATCATTGTTGACCCAGATACTGAAAAAGAAACAGAGAAACCAAATTATATGACCACAGTGGCTGCCAATACAATTGCGGCCTGGGTAAAAAATGGCGGCGTTTTGTTATTGATGGGAAATGATGCCGGCAATGCAGAACTGAAGAACTTCAATATACTTGCTTCGAAATTTGGCATTCGTTTCAATGAAGACAATTTTAATATGGTTGTGAACGATCAGTTCGGGCAAGGCACTGTAATGATCGAAAAAAATAATCCTGTTTTTAAAACAGCAGAAAAAACTTACATCAAAGAGCTTTCAACATTAGCGGTGAATAAGCCTGCGGCGACCATAGTAACAAAAGACGGAAAAAACATTGTAGCAGTTGCCAACTATGGCAAAGGAGCTGTAATAGCTGTTGGCGATCCCTGGATATACAACGAGTATGTCGACGGAAGAAAGTTGCCTGTAGATTTCGATAACTACAAAGCAGCAGAAGATTTGGTACAATGGCTAATTAAAAAATCAAAGAAGAATTGAGGTTGAAGAAAATACATACCGTTTATTGCTTTGCATTTTTGTTGAGCCTTTTATTAGGTTCCTGTATGGCTGCACGAACGAAAAAAAATTCTTCTAAAATTATTGTTGATGCTAATGGAAAAGGTGATTATCGTTCCATTCAGGCTGCTATCAACAGCTTGCCCGATTCTTCTTCAACACCTATAACCATTTTTATTAAAAATGGAGTGTACAATGAAAAAGTGTACATCGAAAAAAGCAATCTTATTTTACAAGGAGAAGATCGTGACAAGACGATCATTACACAAGATATTGCCAGGGATGAATGGCGCTGCAACCATAAAGACGATTGGGGCGTGGCCACCTTAAACCTTGATGGCAACGATATTACCTTGAAGAACCTTACCGTGGCCAATGATTATGGATTTCATTTTAAAGAGCCAAGAATAATTGCCTGTGCTTCTGACTCGGCACAACAAAAAACAATTACTAATGGCGGCCATCAAATGGCCATCCGTACCATTATGACAACAAGGCTGAAAGCCATCAATTGCCGCTTTCGTGCTTACGCTGGCGATACAGTAAGCCCCTGGAATTTGCAGAATGGCATGTTTTATTTCAAAGATTGTTTTATGGAAGGCGGCGTAGATTTTTATTGTCCAAGAGGATGGGCGTGGGCCGAAAATTGTACGTTTTATGCTAACACCGGGCCCGCCAGCATTTGGCATGATGGTTCGGGCAACCCTGATTTTAAAACTGTATTAAAAGATTGCCGGTTCGATGGATTTAAAGGTTTCAGTTTGGGCCGCTATCATAAAGATGCGCAGTTCTACCTGGTCAATTGCAGCTTTTCAAAAAACATGGCGGATAGAGATATCTATTTGGTACCAACCAATAATAAAATTTTGTGGGGACGCAGAGTGTATTATGCCAATTGTCACAGAGACGATGGCGATTATGCATGGTTTAAAGATAATTTGAAAACAGCACAAGGTGCTCCCGGCGTAACTGATATAACTGTTAGCTGGCTGTTCAAAGGGAAATGGAATCCAGATAATAATAAATTAAAAGACTTGTGATTTTGAAAATTGATTTTACAATTAGTGATTAAAATTTTAAGAATTAGTGACCTATGATTTTGTCCCGTTATACATTAAAAAACATCAGTGGCGACCCGGTTAATATTCCGGATGAATCATTATTTGAGTTGCCTGAAAAGGTATTGCAGTTTGGCACCGGTGTACTTTTACGGGGACTGCCAGATTATTTTATTGACAAAGCCAACAAAGCGGGGATTTTCAATGGTCGTATTGTAGTGGTAAAATCAACAACACAAGGCGATTCGTCAGCGTTTGATAAACAGGATGGTTTGTATACTTTATGCGTAAGAGGTCTGGAAAATGGGAAGAAAGCAGAAGAGAATATTATTAATGCTTCCGTTAGCCGGTTGCTGAATGCTGCAGAGCAATGGGAGCAGGTTTTGGAATGTGCCCACAATCAGCATATGCAAATTATCATTTCCAATACAACAGAAGTAGGGATTCAACTGGTAAAAGATGATGTGCGCCATCATCCGCCAAAGTCTTTCCCCGGAAAACTACTGGCATTCTTATACGAACGCTTTAATGCTTTTGGTGGTAGTGAACACAGCGGAATGGTTATTGTTCCAACAGAACTGATTCCTGATAACGGAAAAAAATTAGAGTCAATTATTTTAGAATTGGCGCACTTAAACGGACTGGAAGACAGTTTTATTGAATGGATAGAAAAGCACAATTGTTTTTGCAATTCTTTGGTAGACCGTATTGTGCCTGGCAAGCCAGAGGCAAATATTCAGCAGGAGATTGAAAATGACTTAGGATATACAGACAGTTTATTGATCATCTCCGAGGTATATCGTCTCTGGGCTATCGAAGGCAACGTGCATGTAAAAAATATTTTGTCTTTTGCAAAAGCCGATGAAAACCTGATCATTGAACCTAACATTGATATTTACAGGGAACTGAAATTGCGCATGCTTAATGGAACACATACTTTAAGTTCCGGTTTGGCTTTCCTTGCCGGCTTTCCGACTGTGAAAGACGCTATGAATGACGAAACAATGGCCACTTTTATTAGAGACATTATGCAAAATGAAATTGCGCCATCTATCCCTTACGATGTAAGCTTGCCTGACGCACAGAATTTTGGAAAACAGGTACTGGATCGCTTTCGCAACCCACACATACACCATTTGTGGTTGAACATTACCATGCAATACAGTTCTAAAATGCAATTGCGCTGTATTCCTGTTTTATTGAAGCACTACGAGTTGCACCAAACGCCCCCTGAATTGTTCACCCTGGGTTTTGCTGCTTACTTACTTTTTTCAAAACCTTTTGAAAGAAGAGGAACACAATATTTTGGCAAACACAACAACGAAATTTATTTGATACAAGACGAAAGAGCAGAATTTTTTTATAAAAATGCTGGCCTTTCCACTCCTGATTTTGTGCAGGAGACATTAGGCGATACTTCCTTTTGGGGTTTGGATTTAAATACGCTGCCAGGATTTTCAGAAGCTGTTGAAAGCAAACTACATTCGCTTACAGTTAATGGCATAAAAGAAACAGTTGACGCAGTGTTGTCGAAAAAAATAATTGTTGTATGACACCAAAGGTTTTAAAAATACATCCACTCGATAATGTGATAGTAGCCTTGCAGGATATTGCAAAGGGAGAAACTGTAGTATACAACGGTGTTCCTTACCAAATGGTTGATGCCATTCCAGCCAAGCATAAATTTTTTACACGGGATATGAATGCCGGTGACGAAGTTGTGATGTATGGTGTACTGGTGGGTAAGGCACAAAGCTTTATTCCGCAGGGCGGTTTGATGACAACCTTTAATGTAAAGCATGCTGCAGAGCCTTACAGCTATCAAGGTTCAAATTATCAGTGGAAAGCTCCTGATATTTCGAAGTTCAGGAACAAAACATTTAATGGGTATCATAGAAGCGATGGAAGGGTAGGCACCGCCAATTATTGGCTATTTATTCCCACTGTTTTTTGTGAGAACAGGAATTTAGATGTGATAAAGGAAGCGCTGCATAAAGAATTGGGTTATGCTGTTTCTGACAAATACAATCGTTTTACAAAGCAGTTATTGAAGGCTTATATAGAAAACAACGACATTAATGCTATTGAGCTTAATGCCCTCCCCAATGATGCTGAACGCTTTTTCAAAAATGTTGACGGTATAAAGTTTTTAAATCACCAGGGTGGTTGCGGCGGCATCAGGCAGGACGCTGCTATTTTAAGCAAACTTCTTGCAGCCTATGCCGACCATCCCAATGTTGGTGGCATAACGGTTTTAAGCCTGGGTTGTCAGAATTTGCAGGTAAATGATTTTAAAAAGGATTTGCAACAAAGAAATCCTCTTTTCAATAAGCCGCTTTACATTTTCGAGCAGCAACAGGTGGGCAACGAAGAAACTCTGATCACACAAGCCATCAAAAAGACCTTTGAAGGGCTTGTCGAGATCAATAAAATTGAGAGGGAACCAGCACCTTTAAACAAGTTATGCATTGGCGTAAAATGTGGCGGTAGTGATGGTTTTAGCGGTATTTCTGCTAATCCAGCTGTAGGCTATGCGTCAGATCTGTTGGTGGCTTTAGGCGGAAAGGTATTACTGGCAGAGTTCCCAGAGCTCTGTGGCGTGGAGCAGCAAATCATTGACCGCTCTGTCAGTGAAAGCACTGCAAAGAAATTTATTCACTTGATGCAATCCTATAATGAATTGGCTGAAAAGGTGGGCTCTGGTTTTTACATGAATCCATCGCCTGGGAACATTAAAGATGGATTGATCACTGATGCTATTAAAAGTGCAGGCGCAGCAAAGAAAGGCGGTACTTCTCCTGTGGTGGACGTGTTGGATTATACAGAACCGGCTACCAAACCAGGATTAAGTTTGGTTTGTACACCGGGCAATGATGTGGAAGCAACAACGGGCAAAGCTGCAGCAGGAGCTACGCTGATTTTATTTACAACAGGATTAGGAACACCTACCGGTAACCCGGTTTGTCCAACCATTAAGGTAGCTACCAATTCAAGGCTTGCTGAAAGAATGAGTGACATCATTGACATTGATACAGGTGCCATCATTAAAGGAGAGAAGAGCATTGAACAAATGGGAGAAGAGATACTGCAATACTGTATTAAAGCAGCCAGCGGAGAAGTAACACCCAAAGCAGTACTCCTTGGACAAGATGATTTCATACCCTGGAAAAGAGGTGTCAGCCTTTGAAATGTTCATCTTACGGTAGTAAAGATCTTTAACTTTTTGAACGTATAAGAGTGCACCGATAATTGCCGGGATAAAGAAAGCTTAACAGCGTTACTAAGCTGAAAACATAAAATGCTAATAAACTATCTGTTACTATTGCTGTAATGGAAATAACATACTAATTCAATGAAGAAATTTCTCGACGAAGACTTTTTATTGGAAAATAAAACGGCACAGCAGCTTTATCATGAGTATGCCAAGGACATGCCCATTATAGATTATCACTGCCATTTACCGCCGGATCAAATAGCGGGTGATATTAACTTTGAAAACCTTACCCAGGTCTGGCTTTACGGCGATCACTATAAGTGGCGGGCCATGCGCACCAATGGGGTTGATGAAAGTTATTGTACCGGCGATAAACCTGACGCCGGGAAGTTTCAAAAGTGGGCAGAAACAGTTCCCTACACATTGCGCAATCCTTTATACCACTGGACGCATTTAGAACTGCAGCGGTATTTTGATGTATACGATTTACTAAACGGCGACTCAGCACAAAAAATTTACGAAGAGTGCAGCGCTAAATTGCAAACACCCGGTTATTCCGTTCGCAACCTGCTGCGCAAGATGAATGTGAAAGTGGCATGCACTACAGATGATCCGGTAGACTCATTGCTACACCATCAAAAATTGAAAGACGACGGTTTTGAAATTCGTATCCTTCCGGCTTACCGGCCCGACAAAGCAATGAACGTTGATGATGCATCGGCATTTAATAATTATTTATCAAAATTGGAGGAGGTAAGCAATACCAACATTGCTTCTTACGACGATTATTTAAGTGCATTAAAAAGCCGTCACGATTTTTTTGCTTCGATGGATTGCACTGTTTCCGATCACGGGCTTGAACAGGTATATGCGGAAGATTACACACAGCGGGAGATAGAAATCAGTTTTAATAAAATTCGCTCTGGCAAAGAATTGTCGCAAGAAGAACGATTGAAGTTCAAATCAGCCATGCTGGAAATATTTGCTGTATGGGATCACGAAAAAGGCTGGGTGCAACAATATCACCTGGGTGCGTTACGTAATAATAATTCACGCATGATGCAACAACTGGGCCCTGATACTGGTTGGGACAGCATTGGTGATTTTTCCCAGGGAAAAGCACTTGCTAAATTCCTTAACAAGCTTGATAAAAATGATCAACTGGCAAAAACAATTTTATATAATCTTAATCCGGCGGATAACGAATTGATGGCAACTATGGCCGGTAATTTCAATGATGGTTCTGTTCCCGGTAAAATTCAATATGGCTCCAGCTGGTGGTTTTTAGATCAGAAAGATGGCATAACCAAGCAAATCAATGCACTTTCAAATATGGGCTTGCTAAGCCGCTTTGTTGGTATGCTTACTGATTCACGAAGCTTTCTGTCATATCCGCGCCATGAATATTTCCGCCGTATCTTGTGTAACCTCTTTGGTACCGAAATAGAAAACGGAGAACTGCCTAACGACTTGCAATGGACGGGGAAAATAGTACAGGACATTTGCTACCGTAATGCCAGCCATTATTTTAATTGGAAGGAAGTGGCTCAAACGGAAGCCTTTACAAACCTTTAAAGTCGTTATGAAATGAGTTTCTTAAACCAACTGGAGAACATTTTTATTTCTGAAGAACAGATTCCTGAAAAACACCGTCTCGCTTCACCTATCAATCAACGTGAGTTTCTTTCTAATGGTGAGATGATTTCATGGAATGGTCCTGTGCACGAAGTGTATTCACCAATATGCATTCGTACACAAAGCGGATTGCAAAGAAAATTGATCGGCTCGTATCCTATATGTACCGAAGCGGAAGCCATGGACGCATTGGATGCAGCCGTTAAGGCTTATGATAATGGCCGCGGTGAATGGCCAACGATGTCAGTTGCTGAACGCATTGAGTGCATTGAAAATTTTACCCACAAAATGTTGCGGCAAAAAGATATTGTGGTCAAATTGATCATGTGGGAAATTGGCAAATCATACGCCGATTCTGTAAAAGAATTCGACCGCACGGTTGAATACATTTATGCAACGATTGATGCACTGAAAGATCTGGATCGCCAGTCATCTCGTTTTGAAAGCGAGCAGGGTATCATTGCACAAATTCGTCGTTCGCCGTTGGGCGTGGTGTTATGTATGGGCCCATTCAATTATCCATTGAACGAAACCTTTACAACACTGATACCCGCCATTATCATGGGCAATACTTTGCTGTTTAAACCACCAAAGCATGGTACTTTATTGCACTATCCATTGTTGCAGGCATTCCGGGAATCATTTCCAAAAGGTGTTGTTAATACGATTTACGGACGGGGAAACATCATTGTACCGGCATTGATGCAATCAGGTAAAATAAATGTATTGACCCTGATTGGTTCGAGTAAAGTGGCCAATCAGTTAAAGAAACTGCATCCTAAAGTAAACCGTTTAAGAGCTATACTGGGACTGGATGCAAAGAACGGCGCCATCGTCACCGAAAATGCAGACATTCAACTGGCCGTGCAGGAGATAGTGTTAGGTTCTCTTTCATTCAATGGACAAAGGTGCACAGCGTTAAAAATAATTTTCGTTCATCAAACAATTGCTGAACAGTTTTTAGAGCAATTAGCGCAAGCGGTTAGCCAATTGAAATTTGGTATGCCATGGAATGAAGGTGTTGTGTTGACGCCATTGCCTGAACCACAAAAGCCTGCTTATTTAAAAGAATGCATTGACGATGCCGTTGCCAATGGCGCCAAAGTAATTAATGAAAATGGTGGCGCCACAGTAGAATCGTTTGTATATCCTGCCATTGTTTATCCTGTAGCGAAAAGCATGAAGCTGTATCGGGAAGAACAATTTGGGCCTGTAATACCAATAGTGTCTTATACTGAAATAAATGAACCGATTGAATACATCATTGGGTCAACACATGGTCAACAGGTTAGCATCTTCAGCAACGATTCTGAAGAAGTAGCAAGAACCATTGACCCGTTAGTAAACCAGGTGAGCCGGGTGAACATCAACTGCCAGTGCCAGCGTGGCCCAGATGTATTTCCGTTTACCGGCCGTAAGGACAGTGCAGAAGGAACTTTATCGGTAGTAGATGCCCTGCGTTCGTTTTCCATTCGTTCTTTGGTAGCTACCAAATCGAACGAAACCAACAAGCAATTATTGAATGAGATTGTGCACGGGCATCAATCCAACTTTTTAAGTACCAAGTATATTTTTTGATGAACAGCGTTTTTTGTTTTGGTGAATTATTATTAAGGCTATCGCCTGAGTTAAACGGCGAGTGGCTAAGGCAACATTCAATTTCTGTATTCATTGGCGGTGCCGAGTTGAACGTAGCAACGGCATTGGCGCATTGGAATGTTCCTGTTTCGTATGGTACGGCCTTGCCCGATAATTATTTGTCAAAAGAAATTATAGAGTTTGTTCAGCAAAAAAAAATAGACACAAGCAAGATTATTTTTAGTGGTAGCCGAATTGGATCGTATTTCTTACCACAAGGTGCTGATCTTAAACACGCGGGTGTGATATATGACCGGGCATTTTCTTCTTTTTGGGAATTGCAGCCGGGACAAATCAATTGGGATGAAGTTTTAAACGACGTTTCGTGGTTTCATTTTAGCGCTATTAGCCCGGCGCTTAATGCAAATGTAGCGGCTGTTTGCAAAGAAGCAGTGGAAGTGGCGTCAAAAAAAGGCATCACTGTTTCGGTGGATTTAAACTACCGTGCAAAATTGTGGCAATATGGAAAGCAACCTCACGAAGTGATGCCTGAGCTGGTTCAACACTGCAATGTTATTATGGGTAATTTATGGGCTGCTGAAAAAATGTTAGGCATCCCCTTAACAAAGGATTTGACCGATCACAGGGATGTCTATATTGAACACGCATTAAAAACTTCAGAAAATATTTGCAAACAGGTTTCCAAATGCCAACAGGTGGCCAATACGTTTCGCTTTGATATAAAAGATGGGGTACACTATTATGCCACGCTGCACACGCAAAACAGGCTCTATGTTTCGCAAGAACATAAAGCACCTTATATCGTTGACAAAATCGGAACTGGAGATACATTTATGGCCGGCCTGATTTATGGAAACCGCAATGCGTTATTACCACAGGAAACCATTGATTTCGCTGCTGCTGCGGCCTTCAATAAGTTATTTATCAAAGGCGATGCAACAACAACATCGGCTGAGGACATTAAAAAAGGATACTTGAACTATGCATAAAAAAGAAGAAGCTTTACAAATCCTGTTGCAGCAAAAGATGTTACCGCTGTATTATCACGACAGTGCAGAAGTAAGCATAGAAGTGTTGAAGGCTTTATATGAGGCTGGCATTAAAACATTGGAGTATACCAATCGTGGTGACCATGCTTTTGAAAATTTTAAAGCACTCAGAAAAACCGTTGATGAAAGTATGCCCGGTTTGCAGTTGGGTATAGGCACCATCAAGACAAAAATTTCTGCTGAAAAATTTATAGACGCAGGTGCTGATTTTGTTGTTTGTCCTTCCATGAACGAAGAAGTGGCAAATACTGTTCATGCAGCGGGATTGTTGTGGGTGCCGGGTTGCTTAACTACCACCGAAATTGCCAATGCAGAAAATGCCGGTGCCACACTGGTAAAAATTTTTCCGGGGAATATTTTGGGGCATTCTTACATAAGCGCAATCAAAGAAATTTTTCCTGGTTTAAAATTTATGCCAACAGGTGGGGTAGAAGCGGAAGAAAAAAATTTACGGAGTTGGTTCGATGCAGGTGTTGTGGCGGTGGGTATGGGAAGTAAATTGATTTCTAAAAGCGCTTTGGAGGATAGAGATTATGAGGGCATTAAGGCAAACACCATTAAAGCCCTGCAATTGATTAAAGAAGTAGGCAGATGAGTTCATAATGATTGTTTCTATAAAACCTAACGAATGTCAACAAGCACCCAATCACAAACGCAAGCACAAACAGTCTCTTTTAACCAAGCGGTCAAAGCCATTGGAAAATTCAGGTGGACGATTTGTACGCTTTTATTTTTTGCTACTACAGTAAACTATTTGGACAGGCAGGTATTGAGTTTGCTGGCGCCAAGTCTTTCAAAAGAGTTTGGATGGACCAATACGGATTATGCCAACATTACGGCTGCTTTTCAATTTATTTATGCCATCTCTATGTTATTTGCCGGAAGATTTATTGATAAATTAGGAACAAAAGCTGGCTTTTCTTTGGCTATAATCATTTGGTCTTTAGGTGCTGTGTTGCATGCTTATTCTATTCCTGTTGGTAATGCTTTCTCCAGCGTTCTTGGCTGGATCGGTTTGGCCGCAGTGCCGGTTTCTGTTTTAGGTTTTATGATTTCCAGGGCAGTTTTGGCCATTGGCGAATCGGGTAACTTTCCGGCAGCCATAAAAGCAACGGCAGAATACTTTCCCAAAAGAGAAAGATCTTTTGCAACCGGAATTTTTAATTCCGGCTCGAACGTAGGGGCAATACTGGCGCCGCTTACTGTCCCCTGGATTGCCTTGAACTGGGGATGGCAAAGTGCTTTTTTAATTATTGGCATCATCGGGTTTTTATGGTTGCTTTTTTGGGTGTGGCTCTATAACAAACCCGCCAATCAAAAACGATTGTCTGCAAGTGAATTAGAATACATCAACAGCGATAGCATGGACACCATTGCTATTGATGAACAACTGGGCACAAAGGAAAAAGTATCATGGTTTAAACTTTTAGGTTACCGGCAAACATGGGCCTTTGTTTTTGGAAAGTTCATGACCGACGGCGTGTGGTGGTTCTTTTTATTTTGGCTCCCTAAATATTTATATGCACAATACGGAATGGAAGATACTGCCATCATGTTGCCACTGGCTGTTTTGTATAGCATGACCATGTTTGGAAGCATCGGCGGCGGTTGGTTTCCTATGTATTTTATCAGGAAGGGTTATACGCCTTATGATGGCCGCATGAAAGCCATGTTCATCATTGCCCTGTTTCCTTTACTGATTTTACTGGCACAACCCTTAGGCGGTTCCACTTTCTGGATACCGGTTTTTTTCATTGGCATTGGCGCATCGGCACACCAGGCATGGTCGGCCAATATTTTTACAACGGTTTCGGATATGTTTCCTAAGAAAGCAATTGGGTCTGTAACGGGCATCGGCGGCATGGCTGGTGGCATTGGTGGTGTGCTGATCTCGAAAATTGGCGGCGCTTTGTTCGATCATTATAAAACGTTGGGACATATTGAAACCGGCTACACCATAATGTTTGCCATTTGCGCTGTGGCTTATCTTATTGCCTGGGTAATAATGAAGGCACTAGTTCCGAAATATAAACCCATCATTGATTTATAAATTGTGTTTGATGTTTATTATACAATTGGCAAATTCTGTTTACGCAAAAAGTTTACCCCATTGTAAAACAATAAGCTAACACATAATTTCTATTACGTAAAAGAACTTCGATAAATATGAAACAACTTAATGCGGTTCATCCTGATGACTTCAAAAATTATACTACTGAAACCATCAGGCAACGCTTTCTATTAGATTCGCTGTTTCAACCCGGCAAAGCCAATTTTGTTTACACACATTACGACAGAATGATCGTGGGTGGCATCATGCCTTCTGCTGAAAAAACAGAACTTCAAAACTTTGATATTCTCAGGGCGGAATTTTTCCTGGAGCGTAGAGAGATGGGCATTATCAACGTTGCAGGCGATGCCGTTGTCACCGTTGAAGACAAAGAATATAATCTTCAAAAATTAGATTGTCTTTACATTGGCAAAGGCGTGCAAAGTGTAAGTTTTAAAAGTAATAATACCAATGCGCCTGCCGTATTATATATTCTTTCTGCTCCGGCGCATGCATCGTATCCAACCACGCTTTTAAGGAAGACAGATGCAGAATCTAACTCGTTAGGTTCGTTGGAAACAAGTAATCAAAGAAGCATTTACCGCTACATTCATAAAAACGGGATTCAAAGTTGCCAGTTGGTAATGGGACTGACGATTTTGGAAAAGGGCAGCGTCTGGAATACCATTCCCGCTCATACACACGATCGCCGCATGGAAGCCTATTTTTATTTTGATGTGCCGGAAAACCAGGTCGTGTTTCATTACATGGGACAACCACAGGAAACACGTCATATACTCATGAAAAATTACCAGGCAGTCATATCACCGCCATGGAGCATACACGCCGGAAGCGGTACCAGCAATTACGGATTTATCTGGGGCATGGCGGGAGAAAATTTAGAGTACAGCGACATGGATGCTGTTAACTTAAATGATTTACAATAACCAATAGAAAATATAGTATGGAAATGTTTTCGTTGAAGGACAAAGTAATTGTTGTTACCGGCGGCACCGGCATTTTAGGAAAAGCTTTTGTTGACGCCATTGTGGAAGCCGGTGGTGCTGTAGGCATTTTGGGTAGAAATGAAAAAGTAGCGAAAGAAAGAGCCGAAGCTATAAATGCCAACGGTGGTAAGGCTATTGCACTTGTTGCCGATGTAATGGACGAGCAGCAATTACAAGCCGCAAAAGAAAAAATACTTGCCGCATTTGAAAAGATAGATGGACTGGTAAATGCAGCAGGAGGCAATATGCCTGAAGGCGTGCTGCAGCCCGGTGATGATATTTTTAAAATGAACATTACCGGCATGAAAAAAGTGATGGACATTAACGTGTGGGGCACCATTATTCCGACTCAAATTTTTGGAGAAGCCATTGCAAAGACAGGCAAAGGAAGTATTGTCAATATTTCTTCCATGAACTCGAAAAGAGCCATTACAAAAGTATTAGGTTATAATATTGGAAAGGCTGCTGTGGATTGTTACAACCAATGGTATGCAGTGGAGTTAGCCAACCGTTACGGCGATAAAATCCGTATGAATGCTTTAGCTCCGGGTTTTTTCCTGACAGAACAAAACCGCTATCTTTTAACTAAGCCCGAAGGTGGCTATACAGACAGGGGCGGATTGGTGATACAGCAAACACCTTTCAAACGCTTTGGTAGCCCCGATGAATTGAAGGGAACACTGGTATGGCTGTTAAGCGATGCTTCGCAATTTGTGACCGGTGCTATGATTTGTGTGGATGGCGGGTTTTCCATTTTTGGTGGCGTATAAGTGTTTTATTTCGATAAACATAATTGCTATGAAAAAAATAGTTTTGTTCTCGGTAATACTTTTTTCTTTTTTGGTACACGCCAATGCGCAGACTACCAATAAAAAAGAAGCCAAAAAATGGTTTAAAAAAAAGGAGTGGTTGGGCGATGTGCCATTGCAACCCAGCAAGTCAATTGACGCACAGGAATTCTATCGTCAATACCAGATCAATAAGACGTATTGGGATAAAGCTTTTGCTTTTTTGAAAGCGCATGACCTGAGAACTTTAGCCAGTGGGAAATACGAAATTGATGGCGAAAACGTATTTGCTTCGGTTACTGAAAGCCCTTCCAAAGATTTCGACAAAACCAATTGGGAATCGCATCGCAACTATGTGGATCTTCAATATGTAATTGATGGTAAGGAATTAATTGGGGTGAATCCTGTTGCCAAATCAACTGTAACGCATCCGTACGATGAGAAAAAAGATGCAGCCAATTACACAGCTGACGGAAAGATATATGAGGCCACTCCCGGTACTTTCTTTATTTTTTTTCCAACCGATGCGCATCGTCCCAATATTACTCCCGGCGGCAACAAAGTAGTAAAGAAGCTCGTGATTAAGGTTAGGGCAGCGGAATGATAAGCAATTTTTTTTTAAAAAAATGGAAATTGCTTGCCTTGAATGAAAGAAACAAAACTATTTGCAGATAGTTTTGCACCCTTAATGAAATCACAAACACTTAAACATTGGCAGGTGCTGTTCATGGCCTTGTGTACGGGCTTGATCGTTGCTAATGTGTACTATTGCCAGCCACTTGTAGTGCTTATCAGTAAAGAATTTGGAGTAGCCGAAAGCAAGGCAGGGGCTATTACCTTTTTTATACAATTGGGTTATGCACTTGGCTTGTTGTTCTTTGTTCCCATGGGCGACATGTTTGAGAAAAGAAAACAAATTGTAGTTACCACGGGTCTTACTGTAATTGCGTTAATAGTTGCAGCCGTTTCTTCTTCCATCACGATGTTAAGCACTGCCTGCTTGCTCATTGGCGCTACGTCTATTGTGCCGCAATTGATTTTACCATTAGCAGCACAATTGGCGCTGCCGGAAAAAAGAGGCAAGATCATTGGCACCGTGATGAGCGGCTTGCTGATCGGCATTTTATTATCACGATCCATTAGCGGCTTTATTGGTGCATGGTTAGGATGGAGAGGCATGTTCTGGATCGCTGCAGCCATTTCAGCTGCATTGTTAGTGGCCATGTGGTTTATATTTCCGCAAACAAAATCGGCGTTTAAAGGCAGCTATGGATCGTTAATGCGATCATTGATTACGCTTACAAAACAACAACCTGTTTTGCGTGAAGCCGCAGCCATCAATGCACTTACTTTTTCTTCCTTTGGTATTTTTTGGACAACTATGGTTTTGCATTTGTCCAACCCGCCTTTTCATTTTCAATCAGATAAAATTGGTTTGTTTGGATTAGCGGCAGTAGCTGGCGCATTAGTGGCGCCGCTCATTGGCGGCTCTGCAGATAAAGGCAATCCGCGGGTGGCTATTGGCTATGGTCTTTTAATGGTGGCGCTGGGCTTCGCATTGTTTTATTTATTTGGAGCATCGGTTGTGGGAATGGTTATCGGTATTGTTTTGCTCGATCTTGGCCAGCAATCCGTTCATGTTTCCAACCAGGCAAGAGTGTATGCGTTAATTCCCGAAGCCCGTAACCGTTTGAATACAGTGTTTATGACTGTCAGTTTCATTGGTACTTCTTTGGGTTCTGCTATTGGACTATGGGCGTGGGACAAAGCGGGTTGGATTGGCGTTTGTGTCTCCGGCGGCGTGTCTGTTATACTTGCATTTACTGTGTATGCTGCAACGTATAAAAATGTGTCAAAACATGCGCTTGGCTGAAGTTTTTAAATGCGTTTTATTCAACAGGTGCATTTGCTTCTTTCCATGCTCTCCACCCACCAGCCATAGAGGCCACGTTGATGTAACCCATTTTTTGAAGGTTTTCAGCAGACAAAGCTGAACGGAAGCCACCACCACAATACAAAATCAATTCCTGGTTTTTATCAGGGAATTGTTCAACAATATCTCTTTCGATAATGCCACGGCCGAGATGAACAGCATCTTTTGCATGTCCTTTTTCCCACTCATTATCTTCCCGAACATCAATCAAATGGGCGCCACCATTAATTCGTTCCCGTGCTTCTGCAACTGAAACTTCTTTGACAGTGGCTTTCGCTTCGTCAACCAATTTTAAAAATTCTTCAGAGTGCTTCATCTTTAATTGTTTGAAGGAATTAAAGGTAGGCAATCCTTCCTCATCGCTTGTAAGAAGGCTTTAAATGTGATCTCAGTTATTTTTAACCATTCATCCATATTCTACGACAACTTTCGTTACTCGTTACTACCTTAATATTCTACGCACTACTTATTTTATCGTGAGATAATTCTTAAAACCTTTGTTATGCGAATTATCTTCATCACATTGCTGCTGATTCCGCTGGTGTCGGTTGCTCAAATCAACCGGTCAGCCAAAGAACTTGCAGGCAATAACATCAAAGAGTATATCAATACTAAAATTTTTAAAGGAGATGCTTATAAGCCGATATCTTATGGAGAATTGCAGCCTCATAAAGATAACACAGACATTGCATGGACAATTGAGCACAGGTTTGAAATTTCAGAACCATCTCAAACGCCTGTACATAAGGCAAATGATGTTCAGCAAGTTTATAGGTTCATATTTTATCTCAACAAGAAAATGAAAGTATTGAAGGCAGAAGATATTGAGTGATGTAAGATAAAAGTGTAGAAGAGATTTATACACTCAATTACCGCTAAGCTTTTTTTTGAATAAATGGCGCTAACTTGTTTAGTGAAGCTAATGTTTCATGAACAAAGAACAACAACGGCTGGAAGAAAAAGATTGGAAGAAATGGGGCCCTTATGTAAGCGACAGGCAGTGGGCAACCGTTAGAGAAGACTATAGCGCCAATGGTGATGTGTGGGAATCAACCACGCATGAAATGGCACGCAGCAAGGCTTTCCGCTGGGGAGAAGAAGGTATTGGTGGCATAAGCGATGACCAGCAATTGTTATGTTTTGCACTGGCTTTTTGGAATGGTAAAGATTCCATTATTAAGGAACGATATTTT
>JBQCJM010000057.1:0-3825 GCA_051952715.1 Flavisolibacter sp. | reverse complement strand
CGCCAGTGTATTGGGCGATAAAGAAAGGTTTTGAAATGGCACTACTTTGGGCTCTTGCCAGTCGCCATTTTCGTATTTGCAGATGAACATGTGGTCAGAAACATACTTGCCAAATTCCAGGTTGTTCCAATCTACGCTGTCTATGTTAGATTTTTTTGTTTGGGTAACAACAACATCATTAACTGCTTCCATAATTTTTATTTTAGTGAGCACCTTTTAATTAAACAAATTTAATGCACGAATTACTTGAAAGAAAAGACGGAATGCATAAGCGGCAATATCATAACTGTTGAGTCATTAAACCCTTCTTAGTATGTACATTAACGCTTGCATTCTGTAATTCTATTTCCATTTTTATATCAGAACGTTTATACACATCTTTTTCCAACGGCACTTCTTTAAAACCAAGTTTTATGTACATGGTAATAGCGGGAACCAACGCTGTTTGCGAATATAATATTACTTTCTTCGCACCTAATTTTTTTGCCTTGTCAAAAGCAGCATAGCTCAAAGCTTCGCCAATACCTTTTCTGCGAAACGATTCTTCCACGGCCATTTTAGTAAATTCATACGCCTGGTCATTTACTTTTTTTAAAGCTACTACGCCTGCAACAAGGCCGTTGTATTTAGCAATTAAAATAGCACCACCTTTTTGTAAAATAGCTTCTTCCGGATTTTGGAAAACGTATCGGTCTACTTCTTCAAGCCAAAAGTATTCTTCTATCCAGGCCTTATTGAATGCTTCAAAAAAGCGTTGGTGTTCTTTTTTGTATTCAACTATTTGTATAGCGTTCATACTATTTGTTGTTTTTTAAATTCTTTATTTACAAGGTAAACACCTGCAAGTGTAATGATTGTGCCTGTAACAATATTAATGCTCATATGCTCTTTTAAGATCATCCAGCCAAGCACCACAGCTACAATGGGATTGATGTAAGCATATATAGAAACCTGTGTTGGTGGTAATTTGCTAATAGCAAAAACATAAGCCGAGTATGCCAGTAACGATCCAACAAAAATCAGGTAAACAAGCCCCCATAAAGCTGCATGATCGGTTTGTACAAGATTTACATATCTTCCTGAAGCATAGCAAATGCAAAGTAACAGGCTGCCCGCTATCAGCATTTGCAGTCCTACGGAAAATAAAATGTCAGCTTTGGGCTTGTACCGGGATGCGAACACTGTGCCGAACGACCAGCTAATAGTTGCTATTAATGAAAGTATAACGCCGAAAGCAAAACGTGCATTTAAAAGTTGCGCAAAGTGTTCATAAAAAATGGTAACAATGCCTGCAAAGCCAACTATTAAACCAACGATCATAAGCGGAGTGAACTTTGCAAACCGTAATAATAAAATACTGAATAAAGCAACAAACAACGGAACCAACCCAGCAATGATGGCTGCCAAACCGCTGTTGATGTATTCCAAAGCCCATGTTAACAGCCCGTTGCTGATAGTTAAAAGTAAAACGCCCTGTATAGCAATTTTCAGCAACGATTTTTTATCAGGCCATTGGTAGCCTTTGCTTTTAAAATAAACTACCATTAGCAAACCACTGATAAACTGCCTTACCCCTGATACAAACAGGCCGGGTATATAATGTGCACTGATACGCGAAGCCAAATAAGTCGTTCCCCAAAAAAAGCTTACCAGTGCCAATGCTATATATGCTTTTCTTTTTTCGCCGTTCATAACTACACAAAAGTGATTAATATTTTATTAATGGAACAGATGCAGTTTCTTTAATTTTGACTATATCAGATTTTATGCCTAAAGTTTTGACTTTTAAAGAAGATCATAAATACCTGCAGATAGCTGGCGGTATCGAGCAAATGATACACGAAGAAATTTTGCGCATCGGCGATAAACTTCCTTCTGTCCGTGTATTGAGTGAAGAGTACGGAATTAGCACGGGTACTGCATTTCAGGCCTATTATCATTTGGAAGGAAAAGGATTGATAGAAGCCAGACCAAAGTCGGGTTATTACGTCCGTTTTAATAACAAACGTTTTCCCGGCATGCCCGCCATTACCAAACCCGAACCAGTGGTAAATGAAATTAGTACTCAGGAAATGATCACCAATGTTTTCAAAAATATTTCGGCAGATGATCTCATCAATTTATCTGTAGCCGTTCCTCAAACTCAACTACTGCCCGCTGCTAAGCTCAATAAATCGGTAGTGCATGCACTGCGCACATCAAAAGATCATTGTCTTAATTATGAAGATCTTCAAGGCAATAAAGAATTGCGTAAGCAAGTAGCGAAACTGGCTTTCAACTGGAGCGGCAAATACAACACCGATGATGTAGTAATAACGGCTGGCTGCATGGAGGCGTTGGTAATGTGTTTGAAAGCAACAACCCACCGTGGTGATACAGTGGCTATTGAAAGCCCTACTTACTTCGGTATCTTCCAGGTAATGGAAAGCCTGGGTTTGAAAGCCATTGAAATTCCCACTTGCCCGGTGGAAGGAATAGATCTTAATTATCTATCAAAAGCCATCAAAAAGTTTAGTATCAAAGCCTGCGTGTTCGTTCCCAATTTTAATAATCCCATAGGCTGCTGCATGCCCGATGAAAAGAAAAAGCAATTAGTGCAATTGATCACTAAAAACAAAATTCCATTGATTGAAGATGATATTTATGGGGAATTGTATTTTGGAAAACACCGGCCCAAAACATGTAAAAGTTTTGATGTAGAAGGATGGGTGTTGCACTGTGGTTCGTTATCAAAATCATTGGCGCCTGGTTACCGCACTGGCTGGTGTATACCAGGGCGGTTTATACAAAGGGTGAAAGAATTAAAGCTCATGCACACTGTTTCAGGCACCACAATTACACAAGTTGCCGTAGCGCATTTCCTCAGCATTGGCCGTTATGAATATCATTTAAAAAACTTACGCAGAGCTTTGCATACACAGGGCCTGCGCTATACGCAAGCCATTATTCAATATTTTCCGCAAGACGTAAAATTAAGCAGGCCGGCCGGCGGCTTTGTGCTTTGGGTGG
Source organism: Flavisolibacter sp. (assembly GCA_051952715.1). GTDB lineage: Bacteria > Bacteroidota > Bacteroidia > Chitinophagales > Chitinophagaceae > Flavisolibacter. The sequence continues at coordinate 816 of JBQCJM010000057.1, read as the reverse complement.
AGATGAACAAAGAAGTAGATGCTTATAAATTGTACCAGGAAGCGCTGAAGCATGGCATTTCCATTGCACCGGGGCAAATTTTTTCCGCCAGTGGCGGTTATCGCAATTGTATTCGCATTGGCTATGGAAGGGCTTACGATGAACAAATTGAATATGGGTTAAAAGTTTTGGGCGGGTTAATAAAAAAGCAGATGAAGTAAGAGCTTGTATTAGCGAAAGTTTGTTTTAATCCGGTTATTGAGGAATAATAGTTGTATGATTTAATATAAATCAGCAACTATGATTGAGCAACTGGAGTTGAAACAACTTTTTATACAGGATTACCAGCAACTGCTTAGTGCCATGAAAGCTTCTTATCCCGGTTGGCAGGGAAGTTACTGGAGTGTGGAATCTATTCAACGGCTAATAGACCATTTCTCGGAAGGGCAGATGGTAGTAGTGGTAAACGGTGTAGTGGTTGGTTGTGCACTTTCTCTTATTGTGGATTACAACCGTTTTGACGACGATCATACTTACCGGCAAATTACAGGTAATTATACCTTTAATACATACGATCCAAATGGCGACGTGTTATATGGCATTGAAATTTTCATTCAACCTGATTACCTTGGGCTTCGGCTTGGAAGAAGATAGTAAGATGCCCGCAAGGAACTGTGCGAACGCCTGAATTTAAGAGCTGTTGTTTTTGGTGGCCGCATACCCGGTTATCATGAATATGCAGATAAAATCACACCCAAAGAATACATACAAAAAGTAAAGAACAAGGAGGTGTTTGATCCTGTGCTGTCTTTCCAGCTTTCAAATGATTTTCACGTA
>JBQCJM010000056.1:0-9015 GCA_051952715.1 Flavisolibacter sp. | reverse complement strand
AGCGGCTCCTATTATCAAGGCCACTTCTATCGAATATAAACAAGCCGTTTCTATGCGGCTGGCTCAAGGCCCCGGCACCACCGAAGTGGAAGAAGAAAGCCGTTTGGTTGCTTGCTCTTATGTAAATCAATCCACGCATTTTTCGTTTCGCAAACAATATCTTCAACGTCTTTATCAACAGGATGACAAGCATATCCTTTCAGCTGTTGCGGAGGCCTGGCGAGGACATTCTTTTGCTTCTGTAAATTTTTTACCAAGGCCGGCTTATTACGTCTTCCTGTTTCGGTACACGCCATTCTGATCCTGGTTTTACAATATTCCCTGGCAAAAAAACACTGCTTTCTTGAACGGCTTTGTGTTTTTGCCGCTTACACTACACAAGTGTTATTCACTTTATAACACTATATAAATTCTATAAAATAGTAAAACCATTGTATCATGAAATGTCCCAATTGCAATGAAACATTGCTAATGACCGAACGAAACCAAATTGAAATTGATTATTGCCTTCGTGCAGAGGTGTATGGCTGGACAAAGGTGAACTGGATAAAATGCTTAAATACGCTGCACAAAATTTTCCGTCGGAACAAAGAGAAAATCAATATGTTTTTGCACCTGACCAATACAGGCAGCAACACGGAAAGTACCCGTCCCATCATCATAAACCTTATAAAAAGAAATCTTTCCTGGGCGACCTGTTTGATTTTGATTAACCGGCATTCAACCCAATTCTTCACCAACCTTTAATAATTATGGAAACGATCATAAATTTTTTCACTACCCTTACCAACCCCGAATGGATCATGCAGCATGGCGGCTTATATATTGTTGTTTTGATCGTATTTATTGAAACAGGCTTATTTTTTGGTTTTTTTCTCCCTGGCGACTCTCTTTTATTTATTGCCGGAATGGTGATTGCCAACACGCTGGCGCCATTTAGCCTGCCATTGATTAACTTACTTTATTGGATCGCATTGATTGCAACAGCAGGCGTTATTGGAAATTATGCAGGATACTGGTCTGGAAGAAAATCGAATGGACTGCTTTTTCAACGGGACAACTGGTTGTTCAAGAAAAAATATCTTGTGCAGGCCAAAGAGTTTTACGATAAAAAAGGTGGTGGTGCCATTGTGCTGGCACGGTTTCTTCCCATTATCCGTACGTTCGCTCCCATTGTAGCGGGCATGGTAAAAATGAGTGCGGCAAAGTTTTCCTTTTATAATATCATCGGCAGCTTTTTGTGGGCCGGCATCATTGTATCGGCGGGTTTTTTATTGGGCGAAAATGCATGGGCCAAAGAGAACCTGGAAAAAATTATTATAGGCATTGTCTTAATCACAACAGCTCCTGTAATTCTTAAATTAGTGCTTGGTAAGAAAAACATTTTAAAGGCGGTGCCGGCGTATAAACTTGCTGATAATGAAACTGCTCAAGATCAACAATCGAAAATCATTTAAAAAATAATTCATGGACTTCGTCTTTCCTGATTTTGCTAACCCGGCCGTTTGGATAAGCCTGCTTACACTTAGCTTTCTTGAAATTGTGCTGGGTATTGATAACATCATTTTCATTTCCATTGTAGCCGGCAAACTCCCAAAGCAGCAACAACGCCGTGCCCGCAACATTGGTTTGCTGCTGGCCATGCTTTTTCGTGTGGGCCTGCTGCTTTGCATAAACTGGATCATTGGATTAAAGGATCCTGTGTTTACCATCCCTGAATTCAAAGGCTTTTTAGATGAAAGCATTGCATTAAGTTACAAAGACCTTATACTCATTGCAGGCGGCATTTTCCTGATCATCAAAAGCACATTGGAAATACACCATAAATTGAAGCGGGATGCAGCACCCCAAATAAAAAAAGATCGCAAAGCAATAGGTTTTGGCTCCGTCATTATGCAAATTGTTTTGGTGGACGCCGTGTTTTCCTTCGACTCTATACTTACCGCCGTGGGGCTGGTGGACAATGTTATTATCATGATCATTGCGGTTATCATTTCTATTGGCATTATGATGCTTTTTGCAGGACCCGTAACAAAGGTTATTAACCAACATCCTACACTGCAAATGCTGGCACTTTCTTTTTTAGTGGTGATCGGCGTAGTGCTTATTGCCGGTGGATTGCACCAACATGTAAGCAAAAGCATTATCTATTCCTGTCTTGGCTTTTCACTGATCGTAGAGTTGCTGAACATAAGGCTAAGAAAGCGAAGTGGAAACATACAACTCAACAATTGATGTTACAAAGGGTGCCTGCTATCTTTTATGAATAGCCCTGCAATAAAGTTTTATGTAACCTTTCATTCTTTCTACTGCTCTATTGTTATGTAACCATAAAAAATAGAGTATGAAAGTCTTCCATTCATTGGCTATTACTGCAGGTGTAGCATTAAGTACCGTTTTATTTTCAACACAGGCTTCAGCACAAAAAACAACGAAGCTCTCCGATGCCGGGATCGCATCTGTTGCCGTTGTAGCCAATCAAATTGATATAGATGCGGCTGAACTGGCACAGAAAAAATCAAAAAATGCCGACGTATTAAATTTTGCAAAGACAATGATCAGCGATCATCAGTCGGTTATTAACCAGGCATCGGCACTTGTAAAAAAACTAGGCGTTACACCTAAGGACAACGCTTTAAGCAAACAACTGCAATCAGGAGCAGAAAAAACACAGAAAGCATTAAGTGCCAAATCAGGCCATGCATTTGACAAGGCTTATGTTGACAACGAAGTTGCCTACCATAAAGCTGTGATTGCAACAGTGGAAAATACGCTGATACCGCAGTCACAAAACAATGAATTGAAAAGCCTGTTACAGACTGTTTTGCCTGTGCTAAAAATGCACCTTGAACACGCCGAAATGATGCAAAAGAACTTGAAATGAAAACCCTGATGAAAACTTTTAGAAAGAACTGTTATTGGTTCTTGCTGCTGCTTCTATGCCGTTGCGCTCCCGATACCAATACGCCGGCACACCGCGTTTACACCGTTGAAATTAAACAGATGCAGTTTCAGCCGGCACAGCTTGAAGTAAAGAAAGGCGACACGGTGATGTTTGTCAACCACGATATTGTGATGCACAACGTAACAGAACAAACCAATAAAAGCTGGGCATCTCCTACCCTGCAAAACGATTCATCGTGGAAATGGGTAGCCACACAAAGTGCAGATTATTATTGCACGCTGCACCCGGTGATGAAAGGAAAGGTGACAGTAAAGTAATTAGAAGAAGGGATGATCATCTGCACAAACGTTTATAAACTATAGTTGCTTGTAAACGTTTGTGTTTATATTAGTTGGGCAAATACAACTGACCATGCTTACTTCTGATCAAATGCTTGACATGACACCCATTGGAATGATCTTTCGCATTACCAAAACAGCAGAACAAACCAACGGGCAGTCACTTGAAATGGAATGGGAACTTTTGCCAAAAGCGGATGGCACCCCGGTTCATATCCATCCGGCAGCAAAGGAAACTTACAAAGTAATAGAAGGGCAGCTTGAAGTAAGTATAAATGGCGAGTGGAGGATTTTGCAACAAGGTGAAGAACTGACAGTAGCAGAGGGCACACCGCATACATTTCGCAATCCCACAGATAAGTTGATAAGGGTTTACAACACACATGCTCCGGCCATGCGCTATGACGCGTATTTTGAAGGACTAAGTAATATAGTATCTAAACTTTCGCAGGGAAGTAAAGAAAAACTAAAGGTAGATCTTAATGCAGCTACACATCTTTCCATGCTTATGAAAAAATACAAAGCGGAGATCATCTCTGTCAATCCGCCCAACTTCATTGTGTCGGTATTGAATAGAATCGGTAAAATGAGAGGGCTGAAAGTATAACACCTTTGCCCCATCAAAATCCTGTCCGCTGAAACGCAGAATTCAACGTCGTAAATCCAATCAGTTCATCGGCCCTGGCACCAAACGGACGATAATACACCAACACAGTATAGGCATTTTCGGTTCCCCAGTAGTTGCCTTCTGTTTGCGTAAAATCGGGATAGCCTTTACCATTGAAAGGCCTGGTTACATAAGCGTAACTGTAGTAACCCTGTTTCAGAAAAAGTGTTTTTTCATAAGCGCCCCGCTCTTTATTGAATTCCATTTTGCCCGAGCCATCCGCAGTATAATTGGTGAGCTCACCAAAAACATACACATCATTTCCTTCAAAAGCCCTGTTGCCCGGCGGAAAGTAACTGAAGTGCACATAAGCATAATCGCCCTGCCAAAACGGGTTGATGCTTTCCAGCGTTTCTATAGTATAGCCGCCGTTCAGGTCACGGTAATACACATAAGGCTCGCTGCCACGGCTTGGGTCGGGCTTTACATACACATTTTCCGTATCGTTCACTGTTTCCATGCGCTGCACCCTGTCGCTCAGCAAACGAAGACTGCGCAGGTCTAACCAACGGAATTCTTTACCCGCTGGCATGGCCGTTATGCTTTCATCGCTGTATTCATAATAATTGCCGCGGGAAATAGTGGGCCGGTCCATGAACAATGCAGTTTCCCAATTGTTGTTTTGCAAAGCCACGATCTTCAGATCGGCAGGCGTAAACACCTTTATGCGTGGATCGGTTTGCACCGTAATAAAAAGCTTTTGATAACTCCTGAAATATTGTGCATTGAAAGGCTGCTGCACCTGCGCCGCCACTGTTGTCAGGTTATCGTACACTACAAACCTTTTGGTAAAAGCCAGCTTCGAAGTATCACTGTCTAAAAAAACCTTCAGCAGGTAATTGCCCGACTTGCTGGGGTAACAATTGCGGTCGGGAATGGTAGCCTGGTAATGAATATAACGTGCCGTAGCAATAGAAGAATTGCGGTAAGTGGCAATGAGGTTGTTCTGAAAACCTTTAATATATACAAAAGGATGCAAAATGCTCGGTGTCCAGTCGGCATTGCACAATTGAAAAGTATAGTAGTAGTTTTTTACCCGGTTGTCAAGATCATCAAAGTCCAGTTGCAAAGTATTGCCGCCATTTAAGGCAATGGCAGGAAAAGATGTTTGATCGCCAATGCGGTACAATTTTGCCGACCGGATAGCGGCGCCATAGCCGGTTGGCTGCGCAACGCTTATCTTGCCCAAGCATGTCATCGCCACTAAAAACAAAAAAGATATACTTTTCATTATTTTAAAAATAAGCTTTTTAAAAACGACGGTCTATTTTTGAAGTGAGATGCGGGTTAGGTTTAGAGTTAAGGGTTAAGAGCCGGCATTCACATCTCCCGTTTTACCAGACGCAATTGGCCGGCAATTGGTTTGACGACAATGTTATAATCTTTTACTGTGAATCTATCATCCTTCATTGCACAACGCATCGCCTTTAACCAGCAAAAATCTTTTTCGCGGTTCATTATACGTTTGTCCATTACGGCCACCGTTATCAGCGTAGCGGTAATGATCATTACGCTTTCCTTCGTCAATGGATTCCAGGATACCGTGAGCCAGAAAGTGTTTAGCTTTTGGGGACATATCCGCATTGGTTACCGGCAGCCTATGAAGGCAACCATTGCAGAAGAAGAGCCGATAGAAGCCAACGATTCTTTGCTTAAAACAGTGAAAGCCATGCCGCAGGTGCAAAGCATTCACCCGTTTGCTACCAAGTACGCCATTTTAAAAACAAGCGAAGAAATGGAAGGCGTGCTGCTGAAAGGATTTGACAGCACGTACCATTTCAGCCATCTCTCCTCTTTTCTAAAACAAGGCCGGTGGATTCAATTTAACGACAGCACTTATTCCAGGGAGATCGTTGTATCAACGTACACGGCCAGCCAGCTGCATTTAAAATTGAACGACCGCATACTGATCTATTTTGTGCGGCCCGATGGCAGCCTGCGCCCCGACAAGCTGACCATCGTTGGCATTTATAAAACCAGCATCGAAGACTACGATAAAACATTTGCCATTGGCGATATAAAGCTCATTCGCCGGTTGAACGGCTGGAAGAATGATGAAATAGGCGGCTACGAGATATTTTTGAAAGACTACAACCAAATGGATGCAGTGAGCAATGCCATTTTCAGCAGCGACGACATACCGCCAACATGGGAAACCAAGACCATCAAAGAAATCTATCCTAACATATTCGACTGGCTGAACGTGATCAGTACCAACAGCACGGTATTGATCACTATTATGATCATCATTGCCGTCATTAATTTAATTACCTGCCTCATTATCCTGGTGCTGGAGCGGCTGCGCATGATCGGCATTTTAAAAGCACTGGGCGCCAGCAACTGGACGGTGCAAAAAATATTTTTGCATCACTCCATCATCATCACCGTTATGGGCATAGTTGGCGGAACATTATTTGCGCTTGGCTTATTGTGGCTGCAGCAAACCACGGGTTTTGTGCGCCTGCCCGAAGATGCCTATTACATGGACAGGGCCGCCGTAAAAATTTTGTGGTGGCAGGTAGCGGCCGTAGGTATTGGCACCCTGCTGGTGTCAACGCTTATTCTTTTTATTCCTTCCTTTATTGTGCGGCGGGTGCAGCCCATTAAGGCCATCAGGTTTAATTGAGGAGGACTGGGTGAGTTGAGTAGGTTGAGTAGGTTGATTGGGTTGATAGGTTGATGCGGCAAAGACCAACAATTATTTTTTGTAGTGAGCTTGTCATTTATAGTGAGCTTGTCATTTGTAGTGAGCTTGCCATTTATAGTGAGCTTGTCATTTATAGTGAGCTTGTCGAACTACTATTAAGCTTCTCTTGTCCCGATAGCTATCGGGGCACACTTGTACGCTTTGTAATGTTACTGAGCCTGTCGAAGTGTCCACATAGCGTAGCCCTTCTTTCTTTTTTCTGAAAGTCTTTAAACTTTGATCCACAGATCCCTCGTGCCTCGGGAAGACAAGGGAAAGACTTTTCTTTTTCGGTCTTTACAACTGGCGAAGCGCAAAAAACGAATGATCACAATGAAAGATCGAAACAAAAAATGCATGGTTGTTTGTCATCCCTCCCTGGTTTTCGGCGTGCTTTCAAAACTAATGGCTGGTAGTTTGTCATGGCGAGGCACGAGCCATCTGTGGATTGCATTGTAACGAATGTTGTATAGCGTAATAATGGTTGTATTATATTACAACACGCCGAGTCCACAAGCCACCACAAAGCTATCAGTGAGACATCGGCTGGGAAGATTCATAATGGCAGACACTCGGCACCAACGTTCGAGTATTTGCGAAGGCAGGGAATTCATTGATTGTCCAGCCCGGTACAAATGCCCAATTGAAAATATGTTGTTGAAGTTAAGAACTAAAGCTGAATATGGAACGTCGAGCCCGAACCGCTGCTGATGCTTGCACATAGATGATGTTTCATTGTCCAGCCCTGCTTTTGCAAATACTTTTGTTGGCTGTAGTTATTCCGTTATTTTTCGGTCGTACACTGCTATTTTAAAGTTTGGTAAGATTTGCATTGTAATACCAGTCCCAAGACTAAAGCTAAAACTTTCAGTTTTCTTTTGAATCCCTCTTTCGTCAAAATATTTTCCTGTTAACTTATTGTAAGCCTGAACACCATTATCATGAAAAGCATTACCAGTCAATTTACTAAATGCTTGAACACCGTTTTGATGAAAAGCATTTCCTGTCAGCTTGCTGAAAGCTTGAACACCATTGTCGTGAAAAGCGTTACCAGTCAATTTGCTGAAAGCTTGAACACCATTTTTATGAAAAGCATTTCCTGTCAACTTGCTGAAAGCCTGAACGCCATTGTCGTGAAAAGCGTTACCCGTTAAGTCACTCCATTTTGCAACGCCGTTTTGATGATATGAATTTGCCATAGCTATTTATTAAAGAATAGAGTTTGCGTCTACAGAATATCCAGCTGCTTTCAATTCTTTCACAAGTGCAAATTTCCAAGTATCAGCCCTGTCTATTGGTACATACAATAATCCATGAATGTCGCTCGGTAATTCCACTCCTTCACTATGTAGCGGTAATACTCTATCTCTTCCAAGTTTTCCAATGAAATAACCGAGTTCAAGAACTACATTCTGTCTTGCTCTGCTTTTCAAGTCAATCTCAGTTTTTAATTTTCCTTCGTCATCATCGGTTAACAAAATTATTGCGAAACCAACATTTGAATTAGCTTCAAATTTCTCTATTATTGTTTTGCCCGCATTTGGTTGTTCGTGTAGGATAATTGGATTTAGTCCTAACTTTTCAAGTGTTCGAGCAACACTTTGTTGAACTGCTGTGTTGTGTCCGTGTACAATAAAAATGTTATGATTGTCTTTGTGTGAAGATGCATGAGGAATAGCAGCAGGTGTAGATTGTTCTACTTCAGATTTTAATAGGTCAACTTTTTCTAATAACCTTTCCAGGAATTCAACTTTGTTTCCAATCTTCTCTTTTAATCGTTGCAATTTTTCATTTGCTGTCCTATCCGGGCTGCCAAACATTCCTATAAAATCGTTCACCCTATCATAGCCTCTCTTGTATTCATTCTGTTCATTATTGAAGGATTGTTTTAAATATTCGGAGTTATAGTCATTCCATTTATAAAAGTCAGTTTCATTTGCTTCCAACTCTTGTACATTAGTAATGGAACGGTCTACAAGTTCTTTGCCTTTCTCGATACGGTCAATAAGTTTTGCTGTAAATGATGCTTTGTCTGTGTTCAAAGCGTCTGGAGCTTGTTGTGGTACAGGAGCAGCTTTTTTTCGGGGTGTCGCCATATGTAAAGGAGTTTGATATAATTACAGCCAACGGTAAACGGCTTGCTGCTGTGCCGGATTTAATAATTTTCAGCCCGGAACTGGAGCCGATTGAAAAACCAAAGTACAAAATATATTGTTCTGTTCATCTGCGTTCGGTCAGTCGAAACTGCTGCTGATAAGCGAACAAAATGCAGATGCTGCGTTGCGTCAGCCGGCATAGCAGCAAACCGATCCTATGTTTACAATTCAGTAAATTCAGTTAGGTAATCAATAACAATATTCGAAAGAACAAAGGGCGGAGTAAGATGTTAAAACCGCATAGGCGTAAGAGCCTTTACAAC
>JBQCJM010000055.1:0-3035 GCA_051952715.1 Flavisolibacter sp. | reverse complement strand
TGGAAATGTGAAGACGATTATTGGCACAGCCCAGGATGTAACCGAGCAACAACAGGTGCAGCATGAATTGAAAGAAAATCAAACCTTCATTAAAAAAATCACCGACGCCACACCATCCATTATTTCCTCGTACAATATCAATACGGGTAAATATGTTTTCATTAGCGAAGGATTGGAAAAAATACTGGGCTATACTACCAAAGAAGTAACGGAGCAAGGTGTTCAATTTTTTGTCAATATTATTCATCCTGACGATATTGAAGAAATTACAGAAAAGAACGCAAAAGCTTTAGAAGAAGCAAATGCACATCCCGAAAAAAATGATTTAGTGATAGAATTTGTTTATCGCATGCTTCATAAAAACGGCAGCTATCGTTGGTTCCATACTTACGGAACTATTTTCGACCGCAATGCCGAAGGCCGGGTTGAACACATCTTAAATATTACGCTTGACGTAACAGAGCAGAAAGAAGCCACCTTAAAAATTGCAGAGCAGGAACATTTTATTCAGCAAATAGCAGACGCCTCGCCTACTATTTTGTATTTATACGACGTAGACGAACAAAGCATTGTGTACATCAACCGGGAAATATTTTTTGTGCTGGGACATTTACCAGATGAAATAATGGATGCCGCAGATGCAATTACAGAAAAGCTTTACCACCCCGACGATTTTCATTTGCTACCCGGCAGAAAACAAAGCAACAAAAACTTTCAGCAGGTAGATTCAATGATGCAGTACGAATGCCGCATGAAGAGAAAAGATGGAGATTGGTGTTGGTTCCTGGTAAGAGAAATCGTTTTTAAAACCGACGAAGCAGGTAACATCAAACAAATTTTAGGCGCAGCGTTAGACATTAGTCACAGGAAAGAAATGGAAAAAACCATTTTGCAAAATGCTATGCTGCTGGAGCAGTCTAATGCCAGCCTTGAAGAATTTGCCTATGTAGCCAGCCACGATTTGAAAGAACCGCTGCGTAAAATTTCAACATTTGGCGACAGGCTTACCGCTACACAAACAGATAGCTTAACACCCGAAGGAAAAATTTATTTAAAGAAGATTGTTGATGCATCGCAACGTATGCAAACGATGATCAGCGACCTGCTTTCCATTTCAATGATTTCAGGAAATCATTCGTTTGAAAATTACAGTCTGCAAAAAATACTGGACGAAACTGTACAAACTTTAGAATTTAAAATCGAACAGCAAAATGCAATTATAAAATCCGATCCATTACCCGAAGCCAATATCATACCATCGCAAATGCGACAGCTTTTCCAAAACCTGCTGAGCAATTCATTAAAATTCACAAGAGAAGATATCCAACCCGTAATCAGCATTAAATATACTGCGGCCACTGAAAAAGAAGTGATGCGCTACCAGTTGAAACCAGCAGAACGTTACCACAAAATAGAAATATCGGATAATGGCATTGGCTTCGAAAACGAGTTCGCCGGAAAAATATTCGCCATTTTTCAACGCCTCCATGGCCGTAGTGAATATGAAGGCTCCGGTATTGGGCTTGCCATTTGTAAAAAGATTGTTGAGCATCATGGCGGCATAATATACGCAAGCGGTACGCCAGATTCAGGAGCCACGTTCACCATAATTCTGCCTGCATGAAAAAGCATAACATTCTCATTGTTGATGATGACGCCGACGATAGGGAAATCATTAGAGATGCGTTCACCAGCGCAAACGATGCACATGACTACATTTTCCTGGAAAACGGCGACAAGCTTTTGGAGTATCTTGAAAATAACGCCGGCAACGGGCTTCCTTCATTAATATTGATGGATTTAAACATGCCGGGCAAAGACGGACGCGACATCTTAAAAGAAATGAAAACAGACCAACGTTTTTCGTCCATTCCCATCATTGTATTCACCACTTCTTCATCAGATAAAGACAAAACAACTTCATACCATCTTGGTGCCAATTGCTTTTTAACCAAGCCCGATACCTTTCAAAAATTGGTAACGCTTGCAAAATCGATAGCCAGCCTTTGGCTGCAGCAATGAAATGAACTGCGGTAAAGATCAACATTTCAACCGATCAACTTATTAGCCAATGGTACAATTATTTTAGTGCATCAATTAATGCAAAAGATCAAATGGCATATTGGCTGTTCAGGCTTTCATTACAAAGAATGGAAAGAAGCATTCTATCCGAAAGGACTGGCCCAAAAAAAATGGTTTGATTATTATGCACAACACTTCAATACACTGGAACTGAATGTTACTTTTTATCGTTTTCCAACTGTGGCTATGCTGCAAAACTGGCGGGATAAAGCACCTGAAGGTTTTAGTTTCTCAGCAAAAGCACCGCGGGCCATCACCCATTTTAAAAAATTTGAAGAAACAGGGATCATGCTGAATGATTTTTATCAAACCTTAAAAGATGGGTTAGGAGAAAAACTAAGTTGTGTGTTATTTCAATTACCGCCCCAATTTTCCTTTGCTGAAGAAAAACTGCAAAAGATCATCAGCCAAATTGATACTACTTTCAACAATGTAATCGAATTTAGAAATGAAAGCTGGTGGCGAAAAGACGTGCAGAAAACTTTAAAGGAAAACAACATTAGCTTTTGCGGCGTTAGCTTTCCAAAGATATCCTTTGATGACGCAGTGGTTAATACATCGCTTTGTTATTATCGCTTTCATGGCGTACCCAAACTTTTTTATTCGGAGTATGATGAATCGTTTATCAAAAGAATATTTGACCAGATCAAAAACAACAAAGCGGTAAAACAAGCCTTTATTTATTTCAACAACACTGCTTCTTTAGCCGCATTGCACAATGCAAAGTTTTTCCGACAATTGATTCATGAATAAGTTTAAATTTAAAACATGGTTACGCAAACACCCTGGTTTGAACGCAGCTTCAATTTTAATTTCCCGGTTGGATTATTTCCCATCATCTTCAGCCGGCTTGAGGGAAGTATTTTCAGGCTGCACAGCATTTTACTAAATGCCGACGAAGAGTTTTGCAGTTATAATGCAAATGGTTGGAGCGTAAAACAACACATCGGTCA
>JBQCJM010000054.1:0-2620 GCA_051952715.1 Flavisolibacter sp. | reverse complement strand
GTGATATTGAAATCTCCACAAACCTTTCCACAGGCCGATTTTATTTTGATGGAATCAACTTACGGAAACAGCTTGCACGAAGATGTTACTACTTCTGTGGATATGCTTCTGTCCTGGATTGAAAGAACCTGCCTGCAGAAAAAAGGAAAGCTGATCATACCCGCATTTAGCCTGGGCAGAACGCAGGAAATTTTATATGCTTTTAATCAACTGGAATTAGAAAACCGTTTACCCAAGCTCGATTATTTTTTGGATAGTCCGTTAAGCATGGAAGTGACCGAAGTGGTGAAGGCTTATCCTTCTTATTTCAATAAAACCATTCAAAAAGTAATGGAAAGCGATAGTGATCCGTTTATGTTCAATGGCTTGCATTATATTAAATCGGTTGACGAATCAAAAATGCTTAACTATCGCAACGAGCCTTGTGTTATCATTTCAGCCAGCGGCATGGCTGAAGCCGGAAGGGTGAAGCATCACATTAGTAACAACATAGAAAATTCACGCAATGCCATTTTAATGACAGGGTATTGCGAACCCAATTCTTTAGGTGGAAGATTATTGGCTGGGGCCAAAGAGGTTGGCATTTTTGGTGTGCAGCATGAAGTACATGCTGAGATTGGCGGTGTTAAAAGCATGAGTGCTCACGGGGATTATGAAGACCTTTGCCAATGGCTGGCTTGCCAGAATCCGGCGCAGGTTCAAAAACTGTTTTTGGTTCATGGTGAATATGATGTGCAGGTTCCGTTCAAAGCCCGGTTGGTAAAAAAAGGGTTTGTTGATGTAGAGATTCCGGAACGTCATTTCGAAACGGGCCTGTCTTAATGGTTGAGTGTGCTTCAAACCTTTAACCAGTAGCATTTTCAATGTTCAAACTTTCACATCTCTTTTATAATATCTGCATGTTTTTTGACGTCTATAGATTGTAAAAAACAAAGGAGTACAATCTATGAAATTCTTCAAATTCATGTGTGTTGCTTTCATTTCGGGCTTGTTGCTTACAAGCTGTGCAAGTGTGGCGCATGTGGAAAAGGACAAAACAGCCAATTTCAATAATTACCACACTTATTCCTGGGTAGAGACAACAGATAAAAAAGATGATTCTGTAAAAACAAAAGTTTCTGATCTTACAGAACGCACCATCAGAAATGCTGTTGATGCCGAAATGGCAAAAACAGGTTGGCAGCAATCGAAACATCCGGATGTTTTATTAGCCTATGATCTGTTGGTTGAGAAAAACGTTAAAGAACAAAATAATCCTGTTTATTCTCAGCCCTATACCCGTTGGCTTTATAACCCTTATACCCGCCGTTACGTTTCTATTTATTATCCTTCCGAATTTTTAGGATATGATAGAGACCAACAGCAAGTGAGGGAGGGCACGATCACCATTAGCATGATCGATGCCAAAACAGATAAAACCGTTTGGCAGGGCTGGACAACAGATGAAGTGAATAGCAGGAACTTAACCAGCAAGGAAATTCAAAACGGTGTAAAAAACATTTTTCGCAAGTTTGACGTAGCGAAGAACTAATAAATATTCCTATGAAATTCCATCCCGCATCTTATTTAAGGATGCGGGATTTTTATTTTAAAATTTTTTGGATGCAAATGGTGTCAGACCTATCTTTGCGCTCCCGAAAATTCAATGATGAAGCTTCGGAAACATAGACGAGCCGCGTTCGTCTAAGGGTTAGGACACCACCCTTTCACGGTGGTGATACGGGTTCGAATCCCGTACGCGGTACAAGGCCTCGCATTTTGCGGGGCTTTTTTTATTTTCCGTTTTCAGATCTTCACCAATCCTCTCCGAAATCAGTAATATTGATATGAATGAAGTATTTTAAATCGCTTTACGTTCAGGTTATCATTGGCATTCTAGCGGGTATAATCGTCGGGTACCTTTTTCCTTCATTTGCACCGGATGCAAAACTGATCAGCGATACTTTCATTAACATGATCAAAATGATGATCGCACCGGTCATCTTTTTTACGGTCGTGTTGGGCATCGTTGGTGCAGGCGATTTAAAAAAGGTGGGAAGATTAGGTGGCAAGGCGCTTATTTATTTTGAAATAGTAACCACACTAGCACTCATTATAGGTTTAGTCGTTGCCAATGTAATCAAACCGGGGCATGGCATTCCTCCGGAGCATCTTCCTGCTGCTGATCTTTCTAAATACATAAGCGGTGTTGCCGAAATGAATTGGGGCGAATTTATTTCACACATTGTTCCCTCAAACATTATTGACGCTTTTGCCAAAGGCGACATTATTCAAATTCTCTTCTTTGGCGTTTTGTTTAGTATAGGCGTAAAGCAATTGGGCGGAGCCGGGCACAGTCTTATCACTACATTCGAAAAGATAAACAAGGTTCTTTTTAATGTTTTGAAAATCATTATGAAGGTAAGCCCTGTCGGTGCTTTTGGCGGAATGGCATACACTATTGGAAAGTTTGGTTTTGCCAGCTTAGCTGTTCTTGGAAAACTAATGGCAACGTTTTACCTCACTTCCATACTTTTTATTTTTATTGTGCTGAATTTTATTGCACGGTATTTTGGATTTAGTCTTTGGAAATTGCTTGGCTACATCAAAGCGGAAATTTTAATTGTATTAGGTTCCAGCA
>JBQCJM010000053.1:0-15741 GCA_051952715.1 Flavisolibacter sp. | reverse complement strand
CCTTCTTTATTCAAAGGATATGATGAGTTGAATGCCAATGATTCATTTAAAAAAAGTTTACAGCTTCCAATTGCTGTTTTGAAAAGATGGGATAAAAATTCAGGAACAAGTTCTATTGCTACTACATTGGCTATAGAGTGGGCTACAAGGTTGACAGCAAAAGCACCACGCCCAAAGACGGATAGGGAAGCTACCAATGCCATTGCCACAATGAACTGGCTTGCTGCAAATGTTACTGCAAAAGATAAGCTGGAGCTGTTGCAGCAAACTATTGACGATCTGCAAAACAGATTCGGTAGCTGGCGGCAGGCATGGGGTGATGTAAACCGCTTTCAAAGAAATAACGAAAGCACCAACAATGATTTTGATGACAAGGCCTGGAGTTTGCCGGTTGGGTTAGCTTCTTCCACCTGGGGTTCTTTGCCTGCTTTTAATGGCAGGCGTTTTGCCAATACTAATAAGCGTTATGGTGTTTCGGGCAATAGTTTTATTGCCGCTGTTGAATTTGGGAAAAAAATAAAAGCAAGAACAATTATTACCGGTGGCGAGTCATTCGATCCTTCTTCAATACATTTTACAGACCAGGCAGAAATGTTTATTGAAGGCAAGTTTAAAGAAGTTAATTTTTATAAGGACGATGTGTTGAAACATGCAAAAAGAACATACCATCCGGGAGAATGATTGACATAACATAAAAGCTTTTCAAATGTGGGCTTAACACATATGATTACCTTATTGCTTCTAATATTTGCTTAAAATTTGGCACGAAAACAAATGTTACACAATAGATTTTAATTTCTGCAGTTAAAGTGCATTGCTGCTTTAGTTTTCAATTAACTTAAATTTACGGTAATAACAATGTTCATGAAATCAAAACCTTCTTTCTGGCAAAAAATAGGCATGCACGAATGGTTTCTAAAGAAGAATGAAGAAACTGCTGCAGCCATGCAAACCATTACGCCTAATGATGTTTATAAATACATAGTAGAAAAGTTTCGCGAGTCTATTGGACAGCTTTCCTTTGCCAACCGTGTAGTCTTCTATCATGAGTACATTATTGGTTTTAATCCGGATGATTACAAAGATTTCATGGACAATAAGAAAGGAATTTTTGGGTTGATTGTACAGGAATCTGTAAAAAAATTTTACGAAACACTTAAAGAATATCGCAGCAAAGGAAGAACGGTAGAACCTTCAAGTTCCAAATGGGTATTTCGTTTTGTGTCACATCCTGATTATGCAAGAGGTGATAAAAGTTTCATTGGGAAATTGTTACCCGGTGCAGCACAAAAACAGGAGAACCTGCGCATCACTTTTATTCCGCGGCAAACCGGTATTGCCGAAACATCGGACATCAGCGCCGATATTTTAAAAGGCTTTACTTTTTACAGCGAAGGTTATTATGAAGTGCCTTACCAGGAAGATTTAGTGTATGATGAGGCCAAAGCAAATGCCACATCAACGTTTGCCCGCTTTGAAGCCATTGTTCCCGAAAAAGAATTTGCAGGACGAAAGTTGGAATATTTGATGAAGGATGAGGAAATCACCGTCTCCGGTAAAGAAGAAACGCAGCAAAGCTCTAGCGTTTTTCGCATTCCATCAGATTGGGTGAATTCGCCACACTTGCGCATTCGTTTCAGTAAAGCAGATGGAAAATTATACGTGGCCTCTTTTGGCGAAAAAACTATTGTCAATGAAAAACAAATTCCGTTGAGTGGTTGGAGCAATCCATCGTGGACCGAACTTCCCATCAATTCAAAAATTGTATTGAACGGCATCGTAGGCATTAACATTTTTAAATCTTAGTAAGATGCTGTCTCCTTATTTGTCGTTAGTGCTTTTGGTTATTTGCATTGGAATACTTGTTATGCATTTTGCAGACATTAAAAAATCACACAGGCATAATGGCTGAAAACTTTTTTGGACTTACAGATACAGGCAGGCAACGTGATAATAACGAAGACGCCTTCATTGCACAAACTATTTTCAATAAACAATTTGTTTTGGCTTGTGTAATTGATGGCGTTGGTGGGTATGAAGGAGGAGAAGTAGCAGCATCTATTGCAAAAGAAACTATTCTGCAAGCGTTTAAATCTTCTTTTCATGATCTGCCAGGGATCTGCAGCGAAGCTTTGATAGCTGCCAACGAAAAAATTTACAAAGAGAAATTAGAATCGGGTAAGAATGCCAGCATGGCCTGCGTAGCTACGCTTGCTGTTGTAGATAGTAAGAACAATAAATTTTATTATGCCCATGTTGGCGACACAAGATTGTATTTGTATAGAGACCATTCGTTGGTTAAAATATCAAAAGACCAATCTTTTGTTGGCTTTTTAGAAGATAGTGGCAGGTTATCGGAAGATGAGGCAATGAAACACCCCAAACGCAATGAAATTAATAACGCTTTGGGCTTTGATATGCAGTCTGTTTTGCAAAAAGATTTTATTGAAACCGGTGAATCGCCTTTTCTGTCTGGTGATATCATTTTGTTATGTAGCGACGGTTTAACGGATATGGTTGGTTCAAAAAAAATTGCCGCTGTTCTTGAGAAAAAAACTCCATTAGCACAAAAGGCCAACGAGCTGATTGCGTCGGCTAACGATGCGGGAGGGAAAGATAATATTACAGTGGTTTTGGTGCAGAACTATAAGCGACCGGTAAAACAGGAAGCAAAAAAACCTGTACTCATAAAAAAAGAGTCTGTTGAAAATAGCAGACCGGTGCAAAAAACAATACCTGTCGAACATGTAAAGCAAACAACAAAACCCAAAAGAAAAAGCACAGGTATCATTGCAATACTTTCTGTTTTATGTCTTTTGTTTTTAAGCGGTTTTATTTGGTTATGGTGGAAGCAGCATTGTTCGAAAAGCATACAGGCTGATCTGGTGAAAATGGAAAAGAATGTACAGGAAATAAGGCTCCAAACCTTTATCAATGCTTCGCAAAGCGATACCATTTTATTAAACAATCCTAATTGGTCAGGAACTATTTCTTTAACAGACACTATCTGGGTGCGCAGGGATTCTTTGTATCTGAAAGGAAGCAACACTACTTTGCTCAAAGATAGCAGTGCTGCTACCGCTGTAGCCATTATGATAGCACCGAATTGTAAGCATATTGTATTGGATAGTCTTACACTTCAAAACTTTAGCATTGGTATAATGGCTGCTAATCAAAATGCTTTGCAATTAAAAAACATCATGTTTAAAAATTGTGCTGTTGGAGTGTCTTATAATTTTCCTGATGGTTTACGGGTAAATGGAAGATTTGTAGAAAAATGAGACCCCTGAAAAAGACAGGAATAAACTAAACTTCTTTTACTAAGAATGCAAAACGACTGGCAGCAAAATAAATCAAGGATCAAAGAACGCATTTGGCTGTTGTGTATAACAGTTGTATTCATGTTGCTTTTTAATACACTGTTTAAAGTGCTTTCAAAAGATTTTAATGAAGTGCCACAACGATTGGCCGATGGAAGTATGGTCAATTTAAATGACGATAATCCAGGCCAGCGTATAAAAGCCTTATTGGAAAGAGGTTTTTATTTTGAAGATCAAAGAGATATTCAGTTAATAAGTTCTGTTGTATCTCAACGATTGAATTATGGAGATGTAATTGATAATATTGGTGAGCTCAATAAATCCAAATACAATATTGATGCGGAGCAGGCTTATGCCAACGGTGGCGAATCATTTAAAAAAAGAGTGCAGGCTTCCAGAATGATGCTTGGGTTTTCCGGTAATGATTCGCTTCGGTTTGAGCAAGAAAAAATGGCGCCACCTTCTTTACCCGCAGACAACAATATTAATTTAGGAAACCATGCTATTGAAGGAAAAATAAAAGACAGGAGCGGCAATATTGCTCAGGGAGTGCTGGTGCGTTTGCGCATGATCATTCCGCAGGACAGTGTATATAGCGAAGATGTAAGAGAAGTAAGCCGTCAGCAAATTGAAAAAACGGCTGCCATTCAAAAAACTTACGTATTCGATTCTGGCAATCACCGGCAATTGATTTCGTTGACAGCTTATGCAAGAACTGATGCAGAAGGTAAATTTTCTTTCAAAGGTTTGCCTGATGACAAGGCATTTGAAGTGTTGCCTTTGCAACCTGGCTTTCAATTTGGTTCTTCCAAAGGAGTGCAGGAGTTGAACAAAGATGTTTCTTTATCGTTTGTGCAATCGCCACATACCATTAAATTATTTTCTACCCGTGATTTCAACAATCTTAAAATAGAAAAATCCTTAATTGTACGAACGCCGCAACAGGCAACATATTGGTATTGGATCATTGTAATTGCCTTCTTTGTAAGTTTTGTACTGCTGCATATTGTTTTAAGTGTACGCTTTCAACAGACCGATCAATTTATTCTACCTGTTATCATGTTGCTGACCGGTTTATCCCTGATCACATTGTTAAGCTTACAGGATCCGTTGCGTGACCGTTTTTTGGCAAGGAGCACATTGTGGTATTTCACCGCAGGATTCATCGGGCTTTTTATATTGTTACTTTTCGATCTGCGGCGCTTTACCACCGATTCAGGTTTGTACAGAATGTTTGCTTTTAAAAGTAACCGCGGTGCCAAAGGCATGCAGTGGATAGTACTGGCAGCTCTTTTATTGATGCTTACTATTTTGTTAGGCTCTGGGCCCGAAGGCAGCGGTGTAAAAGTGAACCTGTTTGGATTTCAGCCAAGTGAAGTGGTGAAATTTCTTATCATCATTTTTCTCGCCGGTTTTTTTGCAGCCAATGAAAGGTTTATTGCTGAATATGCCACTATGAAAAAACGTTGGTCATTTTTTTGGCTGGCAGTAGCGGCTATTGTTGCTTCCATACTTCTTTTTTTAATGCTGGGCGATTTAGGTCCCGCCATTGTGGTTTGCTTCACTTTCATTAGTTTATTCTCTTTTTCCCGCGGCGATTTTGCTTACATGGTTGGCGCTGTTGTGTTATTCGTATTGGCCAACTGGATATTGAAAAATATTTGGATTGCTACCGCGGTTACTGTTTTCATTTTAGCGATAACCATGTTGTTTGTTCGAAAGCAGATCAGCGAATCGGCTGTCATGGCTTTAGTAGTGATTTCAGGATTCATGCTGATTGATCAAATACCTGTTTTACAAAAAGTTTTTCCCGGGCCGGTGCAGCGCTTATCCGACCGTAAAGCCATTTGGATGAATAAGTGGGATAATGAAGTGTTTGGCGGCGACCAGATTGCCAATGGCATTTGGGCCATGTCAAGCGGTGGCGTGCAGGGCCAGGGCGTAGGAGAGGGTTTTGCCAAAACCATTCCCGAAGCGCATACCGATATGATCCTTCCTTCCATTGGTGAAGAATTTGGATGGGCAGGCATTGTTTCTGTTTTTATTTTATTTCTATTGTATTTGCATCGTTCTATTCTCATTGGGCGGCAAACGGGGCGTCCGTTTTTATTTTATTTATGTGCAGGTATTGGCATTGGAACTTTTGTTCAATTCTTGTTGATTGCCGGCGGTTCTGTCGGCGCATTGCCTTTGTCAGGCGTGTCGCTGCCGTTTGTAAGTTATGGCGGTACTTCGTTGATTGTAAACTTACTGGCTGCCGGATTTTTGTTATCTGCCTCTATGGTGCGGGGCAGCGCTGTGCAAATGAATTATATCTCCAAACAACAGGACAAAAACTTGTTACCAGCATTAGCGGCCGCTTGTATCGGTTTGATTTTACTGACCATAAATGTCTCCCGTTATCTTTTTAATAATAAACTATGGGTGGTGAAGCCTGCATTGGTGGCTGATAGAAGTGGTGCCCGTATGTTCAGTTACAATCCTCGTATTGCTATTTTGATGAACAAATTGCAGGCAGGTTCGTTGTTTGACAGGAAAGGGAAATTGCTGGCAACAAGCAAGCCTGAAATGATTTTTCAGCAAAAAGACTCGTTAGTAGGTGCCGGACTTGACGCAAAGGAATTGCAATCCATCGCACATAAGCGGCTGGACCGGTATTATCCTTTTGAGGAACAAATGTTTTTTTGGACGGGTGATGCCAATACCAATGTTTTCAATGGTGGTGCCAATGGATATTTTGCCGAGTATGAATTAGATGCAGAATTGCGTGGCTTTGAAACACCGGTAAAAGCTTACACGGTTACAGCAAGCCGCTTCCGTGAAAATCGTTTTCTTCCGCAAACGGCTACAGAAATGACTGTGGCAGAAAAAGATTACAGTGCGTTGGCACCTTTGCTTTTGGCAGGCATTAACAGTGAAGCGGTGGAAGCTTTTAAGCAAAGAAATCGTGATGTGCAGTTGAGCATGGATGCTGCTTTGCAAACCAGCATTCAACAATCTTTGGCAAAAGATGATTCCTTGCAGGACAATCGGATTTCTGTGGTTATTATGGAAGATTCAACCGGAGATGTTTTGTCATCTGCTATGTATCCATTACCGCCGGTTAACAATTGGGAACAGCTGACCATGCCGCTTGCAGAACAAAATAAATTGCAATCATGGACTGTTAATACTGATCTTGGTTTCACTTATGCTACGCAACCCGGTTCTACTGCAAAAATTGCCACGTCGTTAGCTGCGTTCAATAAATTAGGAATGGCTGCGGCACAAAAAACAATTGTAATAAAGCCCCAGGATCTGATTCGTATTAAAAGCGCTGAGCCCGACGAAGCAGGAAACATCACATTGGAAAGAGCATTGGTGCGGTCAAACAATTCGTATTTTATAAAGTTAGCCAATGAAGAAAGATTGCAGGAGGAAATGGCAACGGTGTATTTGCAAACAGGCATGTTTTTGCATGGTGTAGGCGGTTATTTTTACCAACGCAATCCTAATAATCAACAGCAGGAAGAAAAGTGGCGGGAGCTATGGCGCAAAACAGAATTTACAAGCCTGAGAAGCTATGATAAAAATGATATTCGAAAAACAAGAGGCCGCGGCGTTTCGGGCATGGCCTGGGGGCAGGGTGAGTTGATAGCAACGCCTGCTGCTGTGGCAAGGCTGGCTGCCAGTGTGGCCAATCATGGTGTGTTGGTACCCAATAGGTACATTTTAAAGATCAGCGACTCACTTATTAAAATAAAAGAAGGTGTTGCGGTTGCTAACGATCCACAATATGCAGCTACGCTTACAAGTTATATGAAGGAGCAAAGTGCCGGGAAAATAAAAGACCTGCATATTGCAGTTGCCGGAAAAACCGGCACACCGGAACGCATTTGGAAGGGAGAACGCATTAATGATGGGTGGTATGTATTTTTTGCACCTAAAGCCAGCGGTCCGGGACATATTGTTGTTTGCATTCGTATGGAAAAAGCAAAAGGCTCAAGCGAAGCGGTAAAACTGGCCGGCAAGCATATTATTCCCAAGCTATTGGAACGCGGCTATATAAAGAGTTTTGATGACCAATGATAATATATAACTTGACAGTTTGCGGTACCAACCTTAAACTTTAAACCTTTTTTCATGTTTGATCTATTCAAAAAAAATACGCAAAACGATCCGAAGGATGCAAAGACAGTGAGGGATCGTTTGTTGCAATGCATCAAAGAACAATTAAAAAAAGCTGAAGGCGGCGAAGGTGCAAACATAAAAAGCATACAGGTTTTTATTGCTGCTGCGCCGGATGAAAGACATATGTACGAGTCGGCTGTATATTTTGATGAAGGAGATCGTTTTAAAAACGAAGAAGTGCAGCGCATTGCAGACGATTATGCTATTGAACTGCCTGAGCAGTGGACAATGGAAATAAATTTTGTTGATACACTTCCTGCTGACGCCATAAAGATTTCTGGTCTTGATGCGGCGCTTTTCATTGCAACCCGCAAAAATGTTGTAAAGAAAACAGCTACTGCTTACATCAAGGTGCGCATAGGTGAAGCAGAAAAGCCTGTTTATGCCATTACATCCAACAGCGGAAAAATTTGCATAGGCAGAGAAAGAAGCGTACAAACGGGCGACGGATTTTACAGGGAAAATCAAATAGCCTTTCCCCAAAACAGCGATAACGCAAGCAATAGTTTTATAAGCCGGCAACATGCGCATATTGAGTTTGATAATGAGTCGGGGAACTTCGTACTGTTTGCCGATGAAGGCGGCATACCGCCCAGGAATAAAGTAAAAGTGCGCCAGGTTGATGATGCCAACCCGGTAAAATTATTTACCACCAATTTTGGCCATGCATTGCAGGAAGGGGACCAGATACTTTTGGGTGAATCGGCTTTGCTGGAGTTTAGTTATTCGGAAGGAGAAAGGGAGTTGTAAACTGCATAGATTTATATTTACGCAATGGCAAGAGTGTTTACAATTACAGAAGGACTTGAAAATATGGGTGCGCTGAAAACCGGTGGCCAAGGTTCGGTATACAAGGCAAAGAGGATAGGGGAGATTATTACTGCCGTTAAATTATTGCCTACACCTATTTACAGCGAAACGCTGGATGATAAACATTTTACCGATTTTCAGAATGAAGTAAGCAAGCTTAAAAAGGTAAACCAGGATCCAAGCCCCAATGTTGTAAAAATTTTAAGTTCGGGTATTACCGATACAGGAAACTTCCCTTTCATTGAAATGGAATTTATCGAAGGCCCCGATCTGGAAGAATTATTAAAATCGCCACATGATCCTGTCTTCACCATCAAAGAAATAATAAAAGTAGCCGAGCATCTTTCAAACGCCTTGGCGCATTGCCACAAAGTAGATGTAAAACACGGCGATGTAAAGAGCAATAATGTTAAGTTCAACATTCATTCAGGCAATTATATTTTGCTTGATTTTGGGATGGCTATGATGTCCGACGAGCAACGCAGAACAAGTCTTCGCCAGGCCGGAGCTATAGAATTTATGGCGCCGGAACAAAATGATGGTAAGATGCTGCTGCAAACGGATATCTATAGTTTTGGTATTATCCTTTTTGAACTGGTAGCCGGCATTGTACCTTTTCCTTTGCGTGACAGGGGAGAAACCTCAAGAAATATGGTGATGGTGGCGCACATGGAAAGCCCTGTACCCGATGTGCTTTCCTTACGCAGACAACACTTGCCCCAGGCATGGCCAGATGAAAAAAAAGAACGTGAAATGCAAGTGCCCGAGTGGCTCGTTCGCATGATTTACAAATGCCTCGAGAAAAAACCCGAAGCCCGTTTTGTGAATGGAACAGAACTGCACAATTACATCGTTTATCACAGTTCTTCTCCGGTTGCTACCAACCGGGTGGCCACCGATGCGCTCAATAGCTTGAAAAGTGAAAATGAAAAGCTGCGCAGCGAAAACGCACAATTGCAGCAAACCATTTTTCAGTATGAAAAAAGAATGAATCCAGCCAGCAGTTATTTTGAAGCGGCGCCGGTTCGAAAAAAGAAAAGTTATTTAGGTGCCATTGCTTTCCTGCTTGTAGTAGCGGCAGCCATTGGTTTTGTTGCCTATACTTTTATTAAAACACAAACAAAAGAAGAAACTGCTGCCAGGCAAGATACAACCGCATCGCAACCTGTAAAGCCTCGCACTGTTATAGGTCAATATAAAGTGCAGGTGGCAAGAGCCTATTTTCATAATGATCCTGATCCTGCTTCACGCCGCGGCGCTTATTTGGTCCCATCCAATGATGTAATCACTGCACTGGATGAAAAAAATGGTTTTATTTATACTGAGTTTACCAATAGCAAAGGACAAACCTCAAAAGGCTGGATACAAAAATCTGATTTGATCACACTGGATGAATGGAACCGGCAGGACTCTGCACAGCAAGCCGTTCGTTTAAAGCAGGAAGATATTAATGCGCAATTGCAGGAAGCCAGAAATTTTCTAACAAATGGCCAGGTGAGAGAAGCGTTGTACATCTATGATTATTTAGCACAGCAACAAGTGCCCGAAGCCATGTACCAATGGGGCAACCTGGCCCTGCAAAGAAGGAACGATGCGCTTAGTTGTAGCGAAGGATGGACCTGGGTGCAAAAAGCAAGCGATACAGGATATATACCTGCTAAAAGAACATTAGGTTTTTTGTATTTGTTTGCTGATAACGACCAGATATTAAAGATCAATGGCTATGATATGTGCCAGTACGAAAGAAATGTGTTTGAAGGATCGAAGCTTTTAACGGAAGCCATGCTGTCGGGCGACAGCACTGCAAAAAGATTACTGGATGAATTGAATACAGCAAAGGCAGACAGCACTGGCAATGCGCAATAAAGCATCAACAAAGTTTATAGATAATCAACCTTTTACTAATTAGTATATCTGGAACATTCTTTGACTTATATAAAAGCATGAAGGCAATTCTTGTATTAATCATTATTGGCGTCATTGGGTTTTTTGCTTACCGTGTTTTGCATAAAAAATCTGAACCGGTAAAAACGGATGTGGTGTATTATTACCCAAAGACCAATATATATTATGATGTAGCAAGAAGCCAATACATTTATTTCGACTCAATTCAAAAAAGCTGGAAGCAAAGCAAAAAATTTAGCGAAGAACAAAAACTTTCTTTGGGCGAAAAAGCCGTTATCAGCAATCCATCATCTCCTATCTGGAAAAATAATGCACAGGACAGGCTTGTCTATAGTGTCAACCTGTATTCTTCCAGCAATGATCTAAAGCAAAAATATTATGTTGATTCCGTTAATAGCCTGCCAAAACCTGTGGTAGATACCCAAAAAAGGGTAGTACAACAAGAACCGGCATCACAGGAAAAGAAAGAAAAGCCTAAAAGCGGCATTCGAAAATTTTTCGATAAAATATTTGGCGGAGGCAAAAACAAAGAGGCTGAAAAGAAGTCTTCGTAGAAATTTTTTGGAAATATTTCGACCCTAAAAAAATTAAAATGACTGGATTTTAGCTTTAATCCGCAATTTTTTAAGGGCTTTTGCCGGTCGCTGCTCGTCCCTGTAAGGCCCTTGTTTTTGGTGAGTTTTCAGCTATCATATATTTTTGACCATTATTTCATTTATCAAAACAAGCCAAAATGCATAATACTATCGAGAAAGCTGATGGTAAGTTGGGGATATTGATTCCTGGCTTAGGTGCCGTTGCCACTACATTTATTGCAGGGGTTGAAGCTGTAAAAAAAGGCATTGCCCAGCCTGTGGGTTCCCTAACCCAAATGGGAAATATCCGCCTTGGAAAAAGAACCGAGAACCGTTATCCAAAAATCAAAGAATTCGTTCCTTTAACCGATCTAAACAACATTGCTTTCGGTGGCTGGGATGTGTATAGCGACAACGTGTTTGAAGCTGCCAGTAAGGCAAAGGTGTTAGAACCCATGCTTTTGCATGCTGTAAAATCTGAGTTGGAAGCTATTAAGCCTATGAAGGCGGTTTTCGACAAAAGCTATATTTCTAATTTGGATGGAGAGCATGTAAAACAAGCTGCTACCAAATGGGATCTGGCTAAAATGGCGATGGACGATATTGAAAACTTCCGCGATGCCAATGATTGCGCAAGAATCGTGTTGGTATGGTGCGGCTCTACCGAAAAATATATCCAGGTTTCCGATGTTCACGAAACCATCGAAAGCTTTGAGCAGGGACTGAAAGATAACGATCCCAACATTGCGCCTTCCATGATCTATGCTTATGCAGCTATTAAGCTGGGTTATCCATTTATGAACGGAGCACCCAATTTAACCTGCGACATTCCTGCACTGATCGAATTATCGAAGCAAACCAACACGCCCATTGGCGGTAAAGATTTCAAAACCGGTCAAACGTTGATGAAAACCATTCTTGCTCCCGGCCTGCAGGCAAGAGCTTTGGGTGTAAAAGGCTGGTTCTCTTCCAATATTCTTGGCAACCGTGATGGTTACGTTTTAGATCATCCGGATAATTTCAAAACAAAAGAAGTTTCCAAGCTTTCTGTTTTGGAAGATATTTTGCAACCTGACGTAAATCCTGAACTATATGGTGAGATCTATCACAAGGTGCGTATCAACTATTATCCTCCTCATGGCGATAACAAAGAAAGCTGGGATAATATTGACATTTTTGGTTGGTTAGGTTATCCAATGCAGATCAAGATCAACTTCCTGTGCCGCGATTCTATTTTGGCTGCACCGATTGTTTTGGATCTGGCACTGTTTGCTGACCTGGCAAAAAGAGCTGGAATGTCGGGCATCCAGGAATGGTTGTCTTTCTATTTTAAATCGCCACAAACGGCACCAGGCCTGCGTCCCGAGCATGATATATTCAAACAACTGATCAAATTGCAAAATACATTGCGCCACATGATGGGCGAAGACCTGATTACACACCTGGGATTGGATTATTACCAGGACCTGGTAGAAGCGCTATGATGTTTGCCGCGAAAGCCATCTCCACGTGCCTCGGCATTGGCTATATTCAAAAAGGTGCAGGTACGGTAGCCGCTTTGGCTGGTTGTATTGCCTGGTACTTTACCGGGGCCCGTGGGGCCGATGGCTGGATGAATATCATTTCCATTCTAATTATTTTGCTGGTTGGCGTATGGTCCGCCACTGTCGTTGAAGAACAATGGGGACATGACAGCAACAGAATAGTGGTGGATGAATTGCTGGGTATGTGCATCAGCCTTTTTCTAATTCCTGTTGGCTGGAAATATATTACCGCTGCTTTCATTCTTTTCCGTTTTTTTGATATTGTCAAACCGTTGTATATTAGAAAGGCAGAAGCTTTGCCAGGCGGTTGGGGTGTAATGGCCGATGATGTGCTGGCCGGTATTTATAGTAATATACTTCTGCAAATAGTGGTTAAATCCGGATGGTTTTGAAAATTGTAACCTTTGCCAAAGCCCAGATAGCTTCTTTGATTGCCTCCATCATTGATTATTGGTGTACTATTATTGCGGTAGAACTGGTGGGCATCTGGTATGTTTGGGCCAGCGCCATAGGAACTGTTATTGGTGGTATTACCAACTTTTCGTTAGGGCGCAACTGGGTTTTTAAAAGAAGAGAAAAAGCCCGCCATGCACAAATGATCAGGTATATTATTGTTTGGACGGGTTATCTGATTTTAACTACAAGTGGTGTTTTTTTACTGACTCATTATACGCATTTGAATTACGTTATTTCAAAAGCAACGGTTTCATTAGTAATGGCTGTATCATATAATTATCCTTTACAAAAAAAGTTTGTTTTCAGATAGAATGAAAACCTTGAAAAGTAAAACTTACTGTAATATTGTTTTTACTAACGCCATGCTTGCAAAATCACTGCTATGGAAACAAAGCCGCTAAGAGTAAAACTGCAATTGGGGATTTATAAGGTCATTGACCCCTTTGTAAAGCTATTGGTTAAAATTGGCCTCACGCCTAACGCAGTTACGGTCATTGGTTTTATCTTAAATGTTGGCGTGGCAGCTATTTTTGTGATAGGTGCAGAAAGAAGCAACCGCGGAGATCTTTCTTATGTGGGTTGGGCAGGTGCTTTGATTTTGTTTGCAGGATTGTTTGACATGCTCGACGGGCAGGTGGCCCGCCTGGGTAAAATGAGCTCTTCATTTGGTGCTTTGCTTGATTCTGTTCTGGACCGGTACAGCGAACTTTTTATGTTCCTCGGTATTTGCTATTATTTGATTTCGCATCACTATTTCATGAGTTCTCTTTTTGCTTTTATTGGATTGATAGGCTCTATGATGGTGAGTTATACAAGAGCAAGGGCAGAAGGCCTTGGTATTGAATGCAAGGGCGGATTGATGCAAAGGCCTGAACGCATTGTTTTAATTGGCACATCGGCTTTGCTATGCGGCATTTTGGCCCAATACATTGGTGGCGACTATAAACTGTATGTAAAAGGCATCAGGTATCACGTGTTTGAAACCATGTCCATCTTCACTTTACCTATAACGGTTTTGGCGGTGCTTACAAATATTACTGCTTACCGCCGCCTGATGGACGCTAAAAAAGCACTTGATGCAAAGGACGGTGCGAAAGGCTGATAAATTGATTGGTTGAAAAGTTCGCCGGTATTTGCTTTAATACCAAACCGCATTACGACTATTTGAGCCGAAGCCTTATTTTTGCTGGCTATTTAAATTACTACGGTACATGTTTCAGGCTGAAAGTGCAGTACAGGAGGAAATTGTCTCGGAGCCTTTATCCGTTCCCGAACGAATATCCCTTTTCTCTTCAAAAAGTATCCGCTTTGCTCTTATTGCTTCCCTGGTTTATTTACTGGTTTCTTACCTGCTTATAGGCTTTAAACCCGATCAGCTTGTGCTGATTTTTATTTTTAATTCTTTGTACTTCACCAGCAGTACTACCCGCAGATTTATTACCGGTTTTTCTATTTTCATTTTGTATTGGGTCATTTTCGATTACATGAAGGCGTTTCCCAACTACCGATACAATACGGTACACATAGAATCCTTATATCACCTGGAAAAAAGCCTGTTTGGCTTTTCATGGAATGGCGCTGTGGTTACGCCAAACGAATTTTTTGCCGTCAACCATGCTGCGTGGTCAGATGCATTGACCGGTTTTTTTTATTTGTGCTGGGTGCCTGTGCCCCTGCTTTTTGCCGGCTTTCTTTTCTTTAAAAATCGCAAGTATTTTTTTCAGTTTGCACTTACCTTTTTTCTAGTGAACCTTATTGGCTTTGTAGGTTACTATGTTTACCCTGCCGCGCCGCCCTGGTACGTGGGCCAAAAAGGGTTTGAATTTATTGCTAATACACCAGGCAATACAGCGGGTCTTGGCAGGTTCGATGCATTGGTAGGCGCCAATATTTTTGCCGGCATTTACAGCAAAAGTTCCAACGTATTCGCTGCCATGCCTTCGCTCCACGCAGCATATATGCTTATAGTGGTGTACTACAGCATAAAAAGCGGCATGAAAAAGATTTATAATTTGCTGTTTACTCTCATTATGCTTGGCATATGGTTTACGGCGGTGTATAGCAGTCACCATTATGTGTTAGATGTGCTGGCCGGCATAGTTTGCGCCATTATTGGTATTAGCCTGTTTCAATATTTTGTGCAGCGTACAAAGGCAGGCAAAAAAATGTTGGACAATTTGGTTGCTGCTACGGCATAAGCAAGTAATTTCAACATTTTCCTGTTAACCGCTAAAAACTTCCTATATGCACCGGGCTTATGTATACGCCTTGACCAACGGTTTGTACTTTTGATAGTTGCTTTTATACTTACGGCAATAGGCTCAAACCCAAAACAGAAGCCATGGATGGGAACAAACGGGATTTCTCCAGCATCAGTCCTTCTGCAAAAACTTTATTGCTGATGAAAGGGCTGACAAATATTGCATTTGCAAAACAGGCAGCGGAATTGATGATGCATCCACAGCCTTTTGGGCCCGATTACGAGAATAAGGATTTTACCTTTTGGTTAAGGGTAGCACATTTTGAAAGCAGGTATCAAAGTGTTGACCAATTACTTGCGGGCCTGCCGGTTAAAAACATATTGGAATTGTCATCGGGTTTTTCTTTTCGCGGTTTGGCGGCAGTTAAAGAAAAAGACGTTCATTACATTGACACCGATCTTCCCGGCATTTATAGAAAAGAAAAAAGAAATGGTTGCCGCTTTGCAAAATGGATCTTTTTCTTCTAAAGGGAAATTAGAGATATTGCCGTTGAATGCTTTGGATGAACAAGCCTTCGTGGAAGTAGTAAACCGTTTTGCCCAAGGTCAAATTGCCATTGTAAACGAAGGTTTATTGGTGTATTTAAATAGAGAAGAAAAATTAAAGCTCTGCTCCAATATTCATAAAGTGCTGGAGCAACGCGGCGGCTATTGGATCACTGCAGACATTTATATCAAACAAAAGCCTGCCGATACTACCT
>JBQCJM010000052.1:0-3165 GCA_051952715.1 Flavisolibacter sp. | reverse complement strand
AATATTGGTTAATGGCGTATTAATGCATAAAGTCGGTGTCGATGACGGAATGCCTGCAGTATTTGCAGGAGTAACTGTTATAGTTCCCGTTGCATTAACCGCTCCGCAGCCGCCGCTCAACGGGATGCTGTAGTTAAATGGTCCTGCTACTGTGGGAGTTCCACTTATCGTGATAGTATTCGATGCCCATGAAGCCGTTACTCCAGCTGGTAAACCTGTAGCGGTACCAATGCCGGTAGCACCAGTAGTAGCAATGGTAATATTGGTTAATGGCGTATTAATGCATAAAGTCGGTGTCGATGACGGAATGCCTGCAGTATTTGCAGGAGTAACTGTTATAGTTCCCGTTGCATTAACTGTTCCGCAACCGCCGCTCAACGGGATGCTGTAGTTAAATGGTCCTGCTACTATGGGAGTTCCACTTATCGTGATAGTATTCGATGCCCATGAAGCCGTTACTCCAGCTGGTAAACCTGTAGGGGTACCAATGCCGGTAGCACCAGTAGTAGCAATGGTAATAGCAGGACTGATTGCAGTATTGATGCATAAGGTTGGTAAAGACGACGGGGAAGCTGCAGTATTTGTTGGGGCAATAGTTACTGTTCTCACAACTTGTGCGGAAGGACCGTTACAACCACTGGCTGTAACCTGTATATCAACAGAACCTGAAAATCCATTTGCCCATGTCATTACACCTGTTGCTGCATCGATAGCACCTGCAGTAGCGTTACTTATTACCCAGTTGAAACCTGTGTTATTAGTTGCTGTCGTTGCGTAGGTTGTTGTCGTTGTTCCATTAAGTAACTGACATGTGGGTTCTGTTCCTGCCAATACGGTAATCGCTGTTGGAGTACCAACTGTTGGAGTAACAGTAAGCACTGCCGGCGGGGAAGAAATAATTTGCGAACAAGTTCCCGATGGTGCACTGATTACTACATCATAATTCCCGTTGTCAGATGGCCGCGCTCCCGTAATTGTTAAAGAAGCAGAATTTTCTCCTGAATAGGGAGAGCCGGAAACCGGTGTTCCGTTTCTTCTCCATACGTAATTGTAAATACTACCTGTTGCCTGTACTTCAAATGTGGTTGTTAATCCCTCGCAAATTGTTTGAGAAACGGGTTGAGATATAATATCAATTTGTTGATTAACAGTCAAAACTGCATCGCTTGAGGTTACAAAACCACAGGGGGACACACCACTCACCCTCACTGTATAAGTACCAGCTTGCGATCCTTTCGCTTGTGGTAAGCTCAAGTTTGCTGAATTTACACCGGTAATAACACCAGCGGTATCTGCTAAGGCGATTCCGTCTTTATACCACTGATAGGTAAGTCCTGTGCCTGTTGCTGTTACAGAGAAGGTGACAGGGAAACTTGCGCATACTGATCGTGGGGCAAAGTCTGGCGATGTAATTTGAGGGAGTTGATTTACCGTTATAGTGTAATTAGCTGTAGCATTTTGAGACGAACAGGTACCGCTTCCTGTGACTGTCATCGTTAAAGTAACTGTCTTGCCTCCGTCAGCAGCCACTGGATTGTAAGTTGGCGTAAGTGTTGTTGCATTGGAAATGCTGCCACCTCCGTTGGACGTAGTCCACAAAATCGTTCCGTTTGTCGCCGTAGCTCCGCTCACAGTAGCCGTGCCATTTGAACAAATTATTGTTGAGCCGCCCGCCACTGCCGTAGGTAAAGGATCTACGTTAATAGTATATATCGCTGTTGCTTTTGCTAACGATCCGCAGGAATTATTGCTGGTAACGGTCATTGTCAGCACAATTGCTTTTCCTGCATCTGCTGCTACTGCGTTATAAGTTGGTGTAAGTGTTGTTGCATTAGAAATGCTGCCACCTCCGTTAGAAGTAGTCCACAAAATGGTTCCGTTTGTCGCCGTAGCTCCGCTTACAGTAGCCGTGCCATTTGAACAAATGGTGGTTGAACCGCCTGCCACTGCCGTAGGTAAAGGATCTATAGTGATTGTGACCTGACTACTACTGGCATTACATACACCAGAGGGATCATTTGTTGTAATTGTTAAAGTAACATCGCCACTTGTTATTGAGGGAGTGAATGTAGAAGTAGGAGAAGTTCGATCCGAAAAAGTGCCACTTCCGCTTAGAGACCACGTTGAACTTGATGTGTTTCCTGAATAAGTTGCAGCCATTGTTGCTGAGGTACCAACACAGATATTCTGATTTGGACCAGCATTAATTCCGGCATAACTGTTAACATTTACCGCTAAAGGCCGAGGACTTGTACCGCTATTCCCACAAGGGTTGTATGCAATAACACTGACATTCTGATTATTTCCAATAATTGTTGGTGCACCTGCCGAAACACTTACCGTAATTTGGCTGGTACTGTCCCCAGAAGTTATTACAAATCCTGGTGGTAAACTCCATTTGTAATAGGTCGAGGCATCTTTGTTCATGGACGTCATACTGGCCGGAATATTATAAACTAAATTTGAAACGGGTGGGCAAATGGATTGAGGACCGGTTGGCATATTAACAGGTTGATTACCGCTACCAACGGAAGGAGCAGCAGTATATTTTGTTGCCGTTACTGCCGTTCTTGAAGATGTAGTACAACCTGATATTGTGGCATCAACATAGTAAGTTGTTGTACTAGAAATATTGGGACTATAAGTTGTACCGGAAGCTAAACTAGAACCACCGGAAGCATTTGCATACCAGTTAACAGTTCCAGATGATGAAGTTGCATTTAATGTTACTGCGCCATTACCACATCTGCTATTATTGGTAGTACTTGTAATTGTTGGTCTTGCATTTACTGCTGCTACAACCGGTATTCTCGGGGTTGAAGTACATCCATTGGCTGTTGCATCTACATAATAAGTTCTTGTAGCAGATATATTATCAGTACTAAAATTATTCCCATTCCCCCTAATTGCTCCACCGGTAGATGCATCATACCAATTAATAACACTTCCATTGGTAGCTGTAGCGCTAAGAACTGTATTTCCAGATACACAAATATCGCCTGGAGTAGTTCCTGTAATTGTCGGTATGACATTGACTATTGCGTTAGTTGTGCCTGCAGCACTCGTACAGCCATTTAATGTTACTGTTACAGAATAAGTACCCGTAGCAGCCGTGGTTGCGTTTGCTATGCTCGGATTCTGTGACGTGCTGCTAAAACTATTGGG